>NZ_JAPZEI010000001.1:0-336123 GCF_027257905.1 Coraliomargarita parva | reverse complement strand
CCTCCGGTCATGGGAGGGAGGAAGGCGATACTGTCTCCCGCCTTGAGCTCGGTGGCATGTGCGGAAAGCTGGTGGTTGATGGCGACCTGGAGCTCCTTGAAGCGATGCGGGAAGCCGTATTCGTTTTGCAGGTCCGCATAGAGCGCCGCCGGTGAGCTGCTGCCGAGTTGGCGGGTTTCTTCGGATTTATCGGCGAGATCGGCCAGTTGTGCGAAATAGAGGATCTTAACTTCCATGAAAGGGCGAGTGTGTCAGGGATTCGTATTCTTTGGTGGTATTGATATTGTCCAGGCTGTGCGGATGTTCCTGGTCGACCAGGACCGCTTCCTTGACGATGAGCAGCTTGCGCGGGCAAAACCTGCCGATATTGTGGGCCAGGTCATACAGCTGACCGTGCATGCCGGCCGGATAGACCGCGCAGAGCGGTTCCGGCAGGTCATCGTGACTGCTACGGTAGGCCGTCAGTCGCGGTGTGCGGCTACGGTAGGCGGCCAGCAGCTTTTCAAGGGTGGCGATTTCCAGATGCGGGAGGTCGCAGGCCAGGACCAGCCAATCTGCTTCCGGATACTTCTGCATGGCGGAAAGAATCCCGCAGAGCGGGCCATGGACGTCCTCCATCGAATCGTAGATCGCCTCCGTGCCTGCCGGTGACTCGAAGGCCTGTTCCTTGCGCTGGGAGATAAACACCTTGAGGCAGACCTTTTGGAGCAGATCCGCGGTGCGCTCCAGCTGAGTGGATTTGCCGTCGTAGCTGAGCAGGGCCTTGTCGCGCCCCATGCGCCGGCTTTCCCCGCCGACGAGGACGAGTCCGTAGAGTTCTTTGTGCATGGTGGTAGGAGGTTGGATCGGAGGGGGATAGCGAAGGCTATGCCGGTTCGCTTTTGAAATCCGATTTGCCGCCGGTTTTCTCGATCAGGCGGGTGGATTCGATGACGATATCTTTGGAGACGGCCTTGCACATGTCGTAGAGGGTGAGGGCGGCGACATTGGCGGCGGTGAGGGCTTCCATCTCGACGCCGGTCTGGTCGTTGACCTTGACGCGGGCCTCGATGCGCAGGCGGGCTTCATCGGCCGGCGTGATCTCGATCTTGACCGACTTCAAGTTGAGCGGGTGGCAGAAGGGGATCAACTCGGAGGTCTTTTTCGCGGCCATGGTGCCGGCGATGATGGCGGTGTCGATGATGGGGCCTTTCTTCGAGGACCACCCGGCGGCGGCGAACTGCTGCAGGACGCCGGGACCGAGGCGGACGAAGCACTCCGCGATCGCGGTGCGTGCGGTGACGGTCTTGGCGGAGACATCGACCATGGTCGGCCGTTGTTCGGTATCTACGTGCGTGAATTCCATCGTTGAGCTAGAACAGGTAGCATATGACAAATCTGTCAAACTGCAATCAAAGCCAGGGGTGGAAGGCGAAGCGCGCGCCGGTTTCGGCCGTGCTCGTGCCGGCTGGAATCAGAATGTAGCCGTCACTTTCAAGGATGCCGGACAGGTCGCCGGAATTCCGGGCCGGGCTCGGTTTTGCCTGGTTGTCGGGCAAGAGCTGGACAGGGAGAAAGACGCAGATTTTCTCGCGGCCGATGGCGGGAGCGGTCAGTTCGACTGTTTGCTGCCGCGGGCCCTGCTTGCGTCCCATGGCATGCTCGATCGCGGGGATTGCGTAGTGATGCAGGCAGGTGAGGGTGGAGAGCGGATTGCCGGGGAGTGCGAAGACCGCACAGCTGTCATTGGCCCAGAAACCCATGGGTTTGCCCGGGCGCTGGGCCACGCCGTGGAAGTAGCAATGGAGTCCGAGCTGGTTGAGGGTCTCGGGGATGAAGTCCTTTTTGCCCATGGAGATTCCGCCGCTAATGAGGATGAAGGTGTTGTTGGCGACGAGCTCCCGGAGGTGGGCCAGGCAGGCGTCGGCATCGTCCGGCAGGTGCGTGCGCTCCTGGGCGTGCAATTGCCGGCGGGCCAGGGCGGTGTCGATGGCCAGGTCGTTGGATCTGCGGATCTGGTGGGCGGCCGGGGTGGCCGTCACCGGGACCAGTTCGTCGCCGGTGCTGGCGATCGCGATGCAGGGCAGTTTGCTCACGCTCAGGTCGGTGTAGCCGCAGGTGGCGGCCACGGCGATTTCGCGGCTGCCCAGCACGCAGCCGGCCCGGAGCAGGGTTTGGCCGGCTTTATGGTCGCTCCCGCAGGGGTGGATGCAGTCTCCCTTGGCGGTATCCTCGAGATCGGTGAGCCGGAAGTGTGTGTCGCCGATGCGCTCCGTGGCTTCATAAGGGACGATGCAGTCCGCCCCGTTGGGCACCACGGCGCCTGTCATGACTTCGATCGCCGAGCCGATTTCGGCATGGAGGCCGGTTTGCGGGTGCCCGGCAAGCGCCTCGCCGCCGATTTCAAATTGGTCGATTTCGGCAATGTCATCATAGCGGATGGCATAGCCGTCCATCATGGCCCGGTCGAAAGGGGGAAAGGGGCGGTCGGCGCAGATGTCCTCGGCCAGAATGCGTCCGGCGCATTTGGTCAGGGGGCAGTGGATTTTGGGGATGGCGGGTAGGTGTGCGAGGATGCGGTCCAGCGCTTCCCCGTTGGAAATGAGAGGGTTCATAGATGGTGAAAATATAAGCCGAAAATTCGGGGGTAGAAAGTTTTTTTCGGACTTTTACGGATGTGTGAATGGCTGCCGCAATGGCGCGTTGTTTCCTGCCGGAGTGAGGGCCCGGACAGCCGAAAAATGAATTGCAGGTTGCAGAAATGCGTGAATTGACGCCATTAGGTAGGCATATGCTTCAGGATCAACATGGGCGAGGGGTGACCGATCTCCGCATTTCGCTGACGGACCGCTGTAATCTCCGTTGCACCTACTGCATGCCCAAGGAAGTGTTCGGTCCGGATTATGTCTTTCTGCGCAAGGACCAGTGGTTGCACTTTCATGAGCTGGACCGGGTGGTGGAGGCCTTTGTCGAGCTTGGGGTGCGCAAGATCCGCCTGACGGGGGGCGAACCCCTGCTGCGTCCCGGACTGGTGAAATACATCGAAGGCATGCGCCGATTCCGGCAGATTGAAGACATTGCGCTGACCACCAACGGCCTGAGGCTGGCAGAGAAGGTGGGCGATTTAAGGGATGCGGGCCTGAAACGAGTCACGGTCAGCCTGGACGCTCTGGATGCGGATCTCTGTGGTCGCATGAATGGTCGCGGCATCGGCCCCAATGTGGTGCTGGCCGGGATTGAGGCGGCACGGGCTGCAGGGTTCGGTGTGAAGGTCAACATGGTGGTGGAGCGTGGCGCGAATGACTCGCAGATCCTGCCGATGGCCCGCTATTTCAAGGAGCGGGGGGTGACCTTGCGTTTCATTGAGTTCATGGATGCCGGCAACTATAACCACTGGTCGCTTGAGCGTGTGGTGAGCGGGCGGGAGATACTCGACCGCTTGGCGGAGGAGCTCGAGTTTGAACCGGTGGATGTGAGTTCCGCCCGGGAGGTGGCCAAGCGCTACGCCTACAAGGATGGTTCCGCCGAGTTCGGCTTGATCACTTCGGTGACCCAGCCGTTCTGCGGGGGCTGCACGCGGGCGCGCATTTCGGCCGATGGTCGTCTCTTTACCTGTCTCTTCGCTTCTGAAGGGGTCGACCTCAAGCCCTGGCTGCGTGGGGATGCGCTTCCACAGGACGAGTTGCTTGGACGCCTGGCTGCGATCTGGCGGGGGCGCTCCGACCGGTATTCGGAAGTCCGCAGCGCGGCGACACCGCGACTGGGCAAGGTGGAGATGTCCTATATCGGCGGTTAGCTCTTGGAGGTCGATGCGGGGAAGGATGTGACCTTGCCCTGATCGCTACGCATGGTGGAGACCACGGATTCGCAGATGCCCAGAAAGGTCTCTTCCGTGATGGAGAGCTTTTTCTCGTTTGCGTAGCAGGTGCTCCAGCGGCGTTCGATTTTACGTTTTCCCAGGGGGATATGGGCGATACTGCCGTTGTTGATTTCTTTCTCGACGATCCAGGAGGCGAGGAAGCTCGCGCCGTAGTTGATCTTAATCAGTTCCTTGATCGCCTCCATGCTGCCGAGCTCGATATAATTCTGCAGAGTGAGCTTGTTTTGACGGAAAAACTGCTCGACCAGATTAAAGGTCAGGCTGCCCTTATTGTACAAAACCAGACGCTCCTGGGCAATATCGACCATTTTTATGGTCCCTTTTTGAGCAAAAGGGTGAATGGGGGAACTGACCAAAATCAGCTCATCCGAAAAAAGTGGGCGCAGTCGGACATCATTCGTGTTGTTTGGCTCGACCACGATCGCGATGTCGATCTCGTGCCGCCGTACCATATCGAGCAACTGGGGGGTGTCTGCGGGGATGATACTGAGGAGGCAATCGGGGAAGCATTCGTTGAACTCACGGAGCACGTTCGGGAGCATGAATTGGCATGCCGTGGTGCTGGCTCCCAGGCGCAGTTTGCCGCGTCCCCAGTTGGCCCGGTCCTGGATCCGGCTGCGTGCGTCTTCCATTTGATGTAGAATGGCTTGCGCATCCTTATAGAGCTCTTCGCCGTCCTCGGTAATGTGGATGCGGCGGCCGGTTCGCGTGACCAATTGGCAGCGCAAATCCTCCTCCAGATTTTTTACGGAGTGGCTGATGGCGGACTGTGTCAAATTTAGCAGACGCGCGGTTTCGGTGAAACTGCCGGTTTGCACGAGTGTGCAGAAGGCCAGGAGCTGGCGGCTGTCGATGGTTTCAATCATGAGCAAAATTCATGTTTAGGATGATTACATTTACGCGGCTTATTAATGGCATGGGTATGGTCAATGCTAAAAGTGGCATTCAAATGACATCTTCTATGCCACAATCCACGACCTCCACTCGACGAAGCACTTCAATCCGTTTGGGTTACATCCGACTGCTGGATGCGGCTCCTTTGATTATTGCCGATCGTCTGGGCATGTTCATGGAAGCCGGACTGAATGTGGAGTTGAGCCGGGAGGTCGGTTGGGCGACGATTCGCGACAAGCTGGCTTTCGGCGAACTGGACGTGGCGCAAGCCCTGAGCCCGATGCCTTTTGTCATGCAACTCGGCATCGGTGTCGTGCCGACCGAGGTGATCACCGGTCTGGTACTGAACTCGAACGGCAATGCGATCACGCTTTCACGCCAGTTGCACGAGGAAGGGGTCGAAAACGGAAGCGACCTCCGACGTTACATCAAGAGCGGCTTCCGCCCGCGCAAACTCGTGTTCGGTGTGGTCTCCCTCTATTCGTCACATCACTTCATTCTTTGCCGCTGGCTGGAGAGCCATGGCATCAAGCCGAACGAGGACGTCATCATTTCGGTGCTGCCTCCGGAGCAGATGGTGCGGAATCTTTCCTCGCAAAATATCGACGGCTTTTGTGTGGGTGAGCCCTGGAACTCCCTGGCCGTCGAAGAGGGCTTGGGTTGGTGCCCGGCCACGAGCGAGGAAATTTCCCGCGGCTATCCGGAAAAGGTGCTGGCCACGACCGAGCGCTTCTACAGCTACCGCCCGGGCGATTACATCCGTATGGTCGAAGTGCTGCAGGCCGCCTGTGCGTTCTGTGAGTCCCCCGATAACCGGAAGGAGATGCTGAACATCCTTTCCCGTCCGGAATATTTGAACTGCACCCCCCGCACCTTGGCGCACGCGCTGTCCGGCACATTTCCGATGGGCTATGGCAGTGAGCGCACGGGCGCCTTCATCCGCTTTTGTGGCGACGAGGTTAACCGGCCCGATTCCATCCGGGCGAAGTGGGTGCTCGAAGACCTCGTGCGCTATGTGAAGCACGACAAGCTGAAGAACCTGCCGCGCACCATGCTGAAGCGGGTCTACCGCGAGCCGATTTTTGATCAGGCCACAAACCTGGTCATCTCCTGACAACCACCACCTGAAAACAACTGACTATGCTACCACGTATCCAAAAATTCATCGCCGGCGCCGCGCTTCTCGGTGTCGCATCCACGCTCCAGGGCGAGCTGCTCGACCTTGAAAAGGACGAACTGAAGTTCGGCTTTATCAAGCTGACGGACTGCGCCCCGATCGTGATCGCCAAGGAAAAGGGCTACTTCGAAGACGAAGGCCTGCAAGTTGAAGTGATTGCCCAGCCGAACTGGAAGCAGTTGCTTGACAATGTGATCAACGGCGAGCTCGACGGCGCCCACATGCTTTCCGGGCAGCCGATCGCCGCGACCATCGGCTTCGGAACCAAGGCGCACATCATCACCGCTTACACCCTCGACCTGAACGGGAATGGCATCACCGTCTCCAACGACATCTGGAAGCAGATGCAGGAGAACGACCCGGAACTCGACACCGACACGCCGGAGCACCCGATCAGCGCCGATTCCCTCAAGCCGATCGTGCAAGCGGCCAAGGACGAAGGAAAGCTCCTGCCCATGGGCATGGTGTTTCCGGTCTCGACCCACAACTACGAGATCCGCTACTGGCTCGCCGCAGCCGGCATCAACCCCGGCATGTACACCTCCACTGACATCAAGGGCTTTACCGGTGGCGATATCGAGCTGTCCACCACGCCGCCTCCTCAGATGCCGGCGACCCTCGAGTCAGGCAAGAACGTGGCTTACTGCGTGGGCGAACCCTGGAACCAGCAAGCGGTGGCGAAGGGCATCGGCGTGCCGGTTGTGACGAACTACGATATCTGGAAAAACAATCCGGAAAAGGTCTTCGGTGTGACCGCCAAGTGGGCCGAGGAAAACCCGAACACACACATTGCCGTAGTGAAAGCCTTGATCCGCGCCGGCAAGTGGCTCGATGAAACGGACGAAGACGGCAATTTGGTCAACCGCGAGGAAGCCTGCCGCATCCTTTCGCAGAAGAACTACGTGGGCGCCGACTACGACGTGCTGAAGAACTCGATGACCGGTTTCTTCTACTTCCAGAAGAGTGACAAGCGCGCCATGCCGGACTTCAACGTCTTCTTCAAGTATCAAGCGACCTATCCCTGGTATTCCGACGGCATCTGGTTCCTGACCCAAATGCGCCGCTGGGGCCAGATCACCGAAACCAAGCCGGCCGAGTGGTATTTCGAAACCGCGAAGGACGTCTACAAGCCGGAGATCTATCTGGCCGCCGCCAAGCACCTGCTGGACGAGGGCTACATCGAAGAAGCGGACATCCCCTGGGAGTCCGACGGCTTCAAGCCGGCCACCAGTGACTTCATTGACGGCAAGACCTACGACGGTCGCGACCCGATCGGCTACATCAACTCCTTCGAGATCGGCTACAAGGACGAGCTTTAGGACAACGACTCACTGACTCCCGAACCACAGCCTCCTACCCGTCGGGTAGGGGGCTTCAGGGGTGAAGCATCCCTGCTCGAGACGAGCAACTAACCAGAGAGAGAAAGTTATCATCATGGCTGAGAAAACCTCAGATAAAATCAAATACCGCATCCTGCGTTTTCTGGACGTGACCGGTTTCACGGTTTTCGACCCGATCGTTCGCTTGGCCTTCCGCGAGGAGCCGAAGAAGCAAATGGAAGCGATCTTCAAGTATCTGATCGTTCCGATTATCTTCGTTTGTTTTTGTGTTGGCGTTTGGTGGACGGTTGCACCCAAGCACAAGACCAAGTCCGGCGAAGTGCCGACGCCCGATGTCGTGTACCGCTCGGCCGTCATCAACGACACCTTCAGTGAGCGCGAAAAGACGAAGGAATCCGACTTCCTCTTGACGGGGGCCGAGCGCGAGGCCGCCCTTGCGGACGTGGAGCAGCAAATCGTGTCGAAGAGCTCCGAGTTCGCGACTCTGGAAGCCGAGCTCGCCAAGCACGAAGCGGATTACAAGGCCCAGCTCGAAGCGCGGATTTCGCCCTTGGAGGCCAAGCTTGATGCCTTGAAGGCAAAGAACGATGCGATCGACGATGCCAACAAGGCGAAGGTCGACGCCGAAGCCGCCAAGATCGAATCCGGCGAAGGATCTGCCGATGCCTTGCTTGCAGCCATGCGTGAAGCCGACAAGGCGAAGGATGCCGGCCGCGCCGCCGAGTCCCTGGTCAAGGACCAGATTGACGCCATCCGCTCCGATAAGTACAAGCCGCTGGAGAAAGCACGTCTGTCGGTCAATGCCGTGGCCGATGAGATCCAGTTCCTGAAGAAGCGGGTCGATTTCCTTTCGGATTCGAACCGCAGTGTGAAGGTGGCCGAAGCGGAAGCAAAGCTTGAGTCGAGCAAGGAAAAATTGTCCACCGCCAGCACCGCGAAAAAGGCCTCCTCGGAAGCCAAGCGCGTCTTGCGCGAAGAGAGTTCGATCGAGCGCTTGGAAGAGCAGCAATATGCCTCGGCCATGACGGTTTACACCCAGATCAAGCGCAGCCTCTTTACCGTTTTCGTCGGATTCATCATGGCGGCGATTATCGCGATACCTGTCGGTGTGCTTTGCGGCCTGAACCGTATCGCGATGGCCTGCTTGACGCCGATCATCTCGATCTTCAAGCCGGTCTCTCCGGTGGTCTGGCTCCTGATCTTCCAGATCGTAGTCGGTGCCTTCTTCCCGGATCCGGATTCGCACCCGTTCTTCCTCTTCTTTGCCAGCCTGCCGGTGATCGGCAAACTCGGCATCAATCCCGCGCTGGTTTTCTCCGCCTGTACCGTGGCGATGTGTGCGGTCTGGCCGGCACTTGTGAACACCGCGCTGGGGGTCGCCTCGATCGACAAGGATCACATCAATGTGGCCCGGGTGCTTCGTCTCGGCTTCTGGGACCGCCTGACCAAGATCATCATTCCTTCCGCGCTGCCGCTGGTCTTCGCCGGGCTGCGCATCTCGCTTGGTGTGGGCTGGATGGTGTTGATTGCGGCGGAAGCGCTTTCTTCCTCCGACGGCTTGGGCAAGTTCGTCTGGGACGAATACCAGAACGGTTCCTCCTTCTCTTTTGCGAACATCCTCTACGCCTGTTTCGTGGTCGGGATCATCGGCTTCCTGCTGGACCGCATGATGATCGTCCTGCAGCGCCTGGTCTCCTTCGACGGTGCCGGTACTTCGCTCTAAGCTACATCTCTACTGCCAACGAACATGTCCTATCTCGAAATAGATAATGTCAGCATCGGCTTCGGTCCGCCGAACAACCGGACGGAAGTCCTCAAGGATGTGAAGCTCTCCGTGGAGGAAAACGAGTTTGTCGCCGTGGTCGGATTCTCCGGCGCGGGCAAGTCGACCTTGATCTCCCTGCTTGCCGGATTGCTCACCCCGGATAACGGGCAAATCCGTATCCACGGCCAAGTGGTCAAGGAGCCCTCGCCGCGCCTTGGAATCATGTTCCAGAACTATTCACTGCTGCCATGGCTGAGTGTGTATGAGAACATCGAACTGGCGGTGAAGCAGGTCTTTCCTGAAATGAAGAAGGACGAGATGGACGCGCACATCCGCCGTTATATCGGAATGGTGAGCCTGCTTCCGGCGGTTGATAAGAAGCCGGGCGAACTGTCCGGTGGGATGCGTCAACGCGCTTCGCTGGCCCGCACGCTTTCGATGCAGCCGGAAATCCTGCTCCTCGACGAGCCGCTCTCCGCTTTGGATGCGTTGACCCGTGCGAATATCCAGGACGAGATCATCCGCATCTGGGAAAAGGATCGCCGCACGATCGTGATGATCACGAACGACGTCGACGAAGCCGTGCTCATGGCCGACCGTATCGTGCCGCTGACCATGGGGCCGGAGGCGACACTGGATGAGGCCTTTCCGGTGAATCTCGCACGTCCGCGCAACCGGACCACGCTGAATACCAATCCCGAGTTTCGTCATCTTCGCAACGAGATCGCCCGCTACATGGTGAGCTTGAACGAAGAGTCGAAGGCCATGAAGGCCGACCGGATCATCGATCTGCCCAGAGTGATGCCGATCGATTTCACTTCATATCCGCTCCGACCCGCCCGCGGCCGCCGCCGTCGTGTCATCGGAGAAATGATGAACCCGCGAACCACCTTTTTCAAATGATCAACGACGACCGTTACGTAGAAATCTTCAATTTGGTGAAAGCCTACCCAAACCCCTTTGGCGACGAGATCAAAGTGGTCGATGGCTTCAACCTGATCGTGCCGCGCGGTGATGTGGTGTCCATTATCGGACACTCCGGTTGCGGCAAGTCCACCGTGCTCAACATGATCGCCGGCCTCATTCCTATTTCGGACGGCGGGATCGTGGTGTCCGGCAAGGAAATCGACGGTCCCGGTCCGGACCGCTGTGTTGTGTTCCAGGCGCCATGCCTGTTGCCGTGGATGACCTCCTTCCAGAATGTCATGCTGGGGGTGAAGGTGAGCTACCCGCATGTGAGCAAGAAGGAACGCAAGGAAATCGTCGAAGCCTCCCTTTCGATGGTCGGTCTGGCCGACTCGATGCACAAGTATCCGCGGGAGATGTCCGGCGGGATGCAGCAGCGCGTAGGGATCGCCCGCGCGATCGCGCTCAAGCCGAAGATGCTGCTTCTCGACGAACCGCTCGGCCGTCTGGATTCACTGACCCGGATGGAGCTGCAGGACGTGATTCTCCGCATCCTGGACCAGGAAAAGATCACGACTATGATCATCACCCACGACCCCGACGAGGCGATCTTTATGTCCGACCGGATCTGCATGATGACCAACGGACCGCACGCCAAGGTCGGCGAAGTCATGGAGATCGATTTCGAACGTCCGCGCAGCCGCGAGGAGATTGTCGAAACCGATCTGTTCTACGACTACCGCCGGCGTCTGCTTGCCTTCCTCGACGACTGCGAAGCCGAGAAGGAAGAGCGTCGTTTGTTGAAGAAGGCGAAAGAAGAGAAAAAGGCCGCTGAATTGGCCAAAGCCAGCTGAAAGGAGGACTGACATGGGCGAGACATTTACAGTCAATCAGAAGCAATACCTGGAAGGTTTCTTTGCCGGCGTGAGCCAGCGGAGCAGCATGCCTTTCCTCGGGCAGAATGCGGCCGGCCAGTTTACCGACAACCCGGCCGAGGCGGAAGAGTCGGTCTATGGCACCCCGGTCGAGGACCTGTGCAAGGAAGAACAGATCAAGCTGGAACGTAACGGTCTCGATATCTGGGATACGATCGTCAGTGATTCCGAGGCGAAGCAGTTCCCGCAAGGCGGCGACGTGTTCCGCTACAAGTTTCACGGACTCTTCCATGTGGCGCCGGCCCAGGACTCCTTCATGCTCCGCTGCCGGATTGCCGGCTGCGCCTTGAAGTCCTTCCAGTTGGCCGGCCTCGCCGAGATCGCGGAAGACTGGGGGGGCGGTTATGCCGACGTGACCACCCGCGGGAATTTCCAGATCCGTGAAATCATGCCGCCGAACACGGTATCGGTCCTCACCAAGCTCGACGAGATCGGGCTGACCTCCAAGGGCTCCGGTGCGGACAACCTGCGCAATATCACGGCCAGCCCGACCAGCGGCTTCGATCCGGATGAAGTGCTTGATGTGCTGCCTTACGCCAAGGCCATGCATCATTACATCCTGAACAACCGCGACCTCTACGGCCTGCCGCGCAAGTTCAACATCTCCTTTGATAACGGCGGCCGGGTTTCTGTCTGTGCCGATACCAACGACATCGCGTTCTATGCGGTCAGTGTGGGCGAAGGGCAGGGCGTCGAACCGGGCATCTACTTTCGCGTTCAGCTCTGCGGCATCACCGGGCACAAGCAGTTCGCTTCCGACACCGGGCTCCTGGTCGAGCCGTCCAAAGCGGTTCCTTTGGCCGCCGCTATGGTTCGTGTCTTTATTGAGCACGGTGACCGCACCAACCGCAAGAAGGCGCGGTTGAAGTATCTGATCGATGACTGGGGCGTGGAAAAGTTCCTTGAGGAAACCCAACAGAAGGTGGCCTTCGATTTGGTCAAGCTACCGCTGGAGCAATGCGAACCCCGCCTGCCTGTGCTCAAACACGGCCACATCGGTGTGTATGACGAAAAGACCGCTGGCTACAACTATATCGGCGTGGTCATTCCGGTCGGTCGCATGTTGCCCGAGCAGATGAAATCCATCGCCAAGCTGGCCGATCAATACGGTCGCGGCGAAGTGCGTCTGACTGCCTGGCAGAACCTGATCATCCCCGGGATCAAGGACGAAGATGTCGAAGCCGTAAAGGCCGCGATCATCGAGGCCGGCTTCCATTACAGCTCGACCACGATTTCCGGCGGTCTTGTGGCCTGCACGGGCAATGCCGGATGCAAATATGCGGCCAGTAACACCAAGAGCCATGCGCTTCAGCTCGCCGAATTCCTGGAACAGGAAATCCATCTTGACCAGCCGATCAATATTCACCTGACCGGCTGCCCGCACTCCTGCGCGCAGCATTACATCGGCGATATCGGTCTGATTGGGGCCAAGGTCAAAGTGGGTGAGGAAAGTGTCGAAGGCTATGCCGTCGTGCTTGGTGGCGGAGTCGACGACAAGCAAGCCATCGCCCACGAAGTCTTTCCCGGTACCGCCTTCGAAGAACTCAAGCCGCTGCTCCTGCGCGTCCTGCAAACCTATCAGGAAAAGCGCGAAGGCCAGGAAACCTTCTGGGAATTCACCCGCCGCCATTCCGCGGACGAGCTCAAAGCCCTCTTCTCGGTCGCCGCATAAATGAAATGCTTTCTTCAGTTTGTAAGGCTTTGTAGAGAAGCGACGAGAGTCGCTTCTACGAATCTTGCATGCCTTGGCCTTAATCGAAGTCGCTTTCGCGTCTTCGCTACATCACCAATCCAGTAAAGTGCCTCCCGGACTCACAGTCGAAGATTCACCGCTTGAGATGCTCCTCCAAGAGCAGGCTACTTTGCAGACGCCGGTTGCCGTCTTCTCTGCGCATCATGAGCGCGCCGCGGTGGAACCGGAGCAGGCCCAATTTTACAAGCGTCTGCTGCCGCTCTCCAAACCGAAGACGGGCGAGCAGTATGCCTTCAAGGTCGACATGGACCGCTGCACGGGCTGCAAGGCCTGTGTCTCGGCCTGCCATAGCCTGAACGGCCTGGATGAGAACGAGACCTGGCGTGATGTGGGCACGATCCAAGGTGGCTGTGGCAGCGATGCCTATGCCCAGACGATTACCACGGCTTGCCACCACTGTGTGGACCCGGGCTGCCTGAACGGCTGTCCGGTGCTGGCCTACGAGAAGGATCCGGAAACCGGCATCGTGCGCCACCTTGATGACCAGTGCATTGGATGCCAATACTGCGTGCTCAAATGCCCTTACGATGTGCCGAAGTATTCAAAGAAGCTCGGCATCGTGCGCAAGTGTGACATGTGCCACAATCGCCTGGCTGAGGGGGAAGCACCCGCCTGCGTGCAGGCCTGCCCGACGGAAGCAATTAGTATCACTATTGTGGATACAAGTGGCATCCTCGAAAGCTCGAAGTCCGAGCGCGATTTCCTACCCGCCGCACCCGAGCCGTCCTACACCAAGCCGACAACACGCTACGTAACCAATAAGTTTATCCCCGCGAACGTGGAGGCTTCGGACAATTACGCCCTGCATCCGGAGCACGCGCACTATCCGCTGGTCTTCATGCTCACGCTCATGCAGTTGTCGGTCGGTTTGTATGCCGCAGCATTGCTGGCCGGGGAGGGGGCTGCCTCGACGGTCACTCGTGTCTTCGCCTTTGTTGCGATGTCTCTTGGTTTGATTGCTTCGACCTCGCACCTCGGACGTCCCCTTGGTGCATGGCGTGCGTTCCTAGGCCTTCGCAGGTCTTGGCTAAGCCGTGAAATCGTGGTCTTTGGCGGGTTTTCTGCGGTTGCAGGACTCTATACCGCTGCGGCCTTTCTACCTTTCATTCCCGAGATGATCGAGAAGCTGTCCGGCTACGGCACGCTGCTCATCGGCTTGGTCGGCACCTTTTGTTCGGTCATGATTTACCAGGACACCCAGCGTCCCTTCTGGCGCTTGCCGGTTTCCGGAGGGAAGTTCTTTGGGACCGCGATCCTGCTCGGGTTGGCCGGCTTCCTGAGCGTTCTTTCATTTACCGGGCTTCGTCCGTCCGGCTTGTTTGTGGTTTTGTTCCTGTTTGCCGCGCTCAAGTTCGGACTCGAAGCCCTGCAATTGCGTCTGCCTGCGGAAGGGGGCATGACCCCGGCACGAAAGAGCGCATTGCTCCTGCGCCGTCCGTTGAAGGCTTACACCTTTGCGCGTTTCGCCTTCGGCATCGCCGGAGTGCTTTGTTTCGCGGTACCCGGTTCACCGGTTCTCGGTGGGCTGGGCTTTCTCCTACTACTGACTGGCGAGCTGCTGGAACGAGCCTTGTTCTTCATGGCCGTGGCGGCTCCGAAAATGCCCGGATCGATTACCTCATGAGCACTGTCGATTTCATCAAGGACCAGATGCGCCTTCGTTGCATCGATGGCGTATTGACCGAGCGTCTGGTGCAAGAGCCGGCCGCTTATGGCTTGGGCCGTGTGCCCAGCTCCGCCAAGCCGGATGCCACCGTGAACAGTGTCTGCGGTTATTGCGGCACGGGTTGCTCTTTAAAGGTGCACTTGCAGGAAGGCTCTGCCGTGAACCTGAGTGCGAACACCAGCTATCCGGTCAATTTGGGCATGGCTTGCCCGAAGGGCTGGGAAGCGCTTGCACCGCTGAGCGCGACGGACCGCGCAACCACGCCTTTGCTTCGAGGCGAGGACGGCGAGCTGCGTGAAGTGTCCTGGGATGAAGCCATGCAGGCCTTCGTTTCGAAGTTCAAGGGCATCCAGTCCGAGCATGGACCGGCTGCGGTGTCTTTCCTCAGCACCGGCCAAATCGTGATGGAGGAAATGGCTTTTCTCGGTTCACTGGCCAAGTTCGGCATGGGCGTGATCCATGGTGACGGCAATACCCGTCAGTGCATGGCCACGGCAGTGACCGCCTACAAGCAATCCTTCGGCTACGACTCGCCGCCCTTTACCTATCAGGACTTCGAGGAGTCCGACGTGCTCGTTTTCGTGGGGGCCAACCCTTGCATTGCGCACCCGATCATGTGGCAACGTGTGATGCGCAACCAGCGCAACCCCGAGATTATCGTGGTCGATCCCCGCAAGACCGAGACCGCGATGGCCGCGACGACGCACCTGCAAATCTATCCGAAGTCCGATCTCATGCTCTTCTACGGACTGGCCGCCCGGATCGTCGAGCTTGGCTTGGTGGATCAGTCGTTCATTGATGCGCATACGAACGACTACGAAGGCTTCGTGGAATTCCTCAAGGACTACAGCCTCGACCGTGCTTCGGAGTTGAGCGGTATCGATGCCGCCGAGCTCGACCGTATCGCCCAACTGATCGGTTCCGGGAAGCGTGTCTCCTTCTGGTGGACCATGGGGGTGAACCAGAGCTACGAAGGCACCCGTCTGGCTCAATCGATGATCAATCTTGCGCTGATGACCGGCAATATCGGAAAGCCGGGAACGGGGGCCAACTCTATTACGGGACAGTGCAACGCGATGGGCTCGCGTCTCTTTAGTAATACGACCGGTTTGCTCGGCGGACGTAATTTCGAGAACGACGACGATCGCGCACATGTGGCCGAGATTCTCGGAATTCCGGTCGAGTGCATCCCGAATCAGCAAAGCCTTTCCTACTTCGAGATCCTTGATGCGGTGGACCGCGGGGAGATCAAGGGCTTGTGGTTGATCGCGACCAACTCCGCCCACTCGTGGATCAACCAGAGCCGCTTCCGTAAGATTCGGGAGAAGCTCGATTTCCTCGTGGTGCAGGATATGTATCACAGTACGGATTCCGCCCAGATCGCGGATCTGGTGCTGCCGGCGGCAGGTTGGGGGGAGAAGGACGGTGTCTTCATCAACTCGGAGCGACGCATCGGGCCGGTGCGGAAGGTACGCAAGGCCCCGGGGCAAGCCTTGTCCGATTTTAATATCTTCCGCTTGATTGCGCACTACTGGGGCTGCGCCGACCTATTCAAGGACTGGGATTCGCCGGAAGCCGCATTCCGCATCCTCGCCCGCTTGAGCGAGGGTATGCCCTGTGATTTTTCGGCAATCGAAGGCTATGAGCAGCTGAATGCTTCCGGTGGCATACAGTGGCCGTATCCGAAATCGAAGTACGCTGTGTCCGCAGGGGCACCCGTCGCCCGCGAGGACCGCCAACGCCGTCTCTTCGCGGACGGGCAATTTTTCCACTCCGACGGCAAGGCCCGGTTTATGTACGAGGCGCCGCGTGCCATGCCGGAACCGCCGGACGAGGACTATCCGGTCATCCTGCTCACCGGGCGGGGCACTTCCTCGCAGTGGCACACCCAGACGCGGACGGCGAAGTCGGATGTGTTGCGCAAGCTCTACCCGAAGAACCCCTATGCGGAAATCAGCTTGGAGGATGCCAAAGCCCTCGGGCTCGAACCGAACGGCAAGCTGGTGGTGGAATCACGGCGTGGGCGGGTCGAAGTGACTGCCGTGATCCTGCCCAGTGTGCAGCCCGGCCAGATCTTCATGCCGATGCATTACAAGCAAACCAACGAACTCACTTTTCCGGCTTACGACAGCTATTCGAAAGAGCCGTCCTACAAGGCCTGTGCCGTTAAAATTTCAAAACTCTAACTAACCAACCAGCGATTGTTATGACCAGCGCACCCTTCATTCCAGAAACCGCACCTTTTACCGAAGAGCAACGCTCTTGGCTGAACGGCTACCTTGCGGGATTGTTCTCCAGCGACTCAAGCTCCGGTTCGTCCGCGGCGGCGGCGACCACTCCGGTGACCATCCTTTTCGGTTCCCAGACCGGTACGGCCGAGGGGGTGAGCAAGAAAGCGGCAAAAGCACTCAAGGCCGCGAACTGCGACCCGAAGGTTGTGGATATGGGCGACTGCTCCATCGATGATCTAAAGTCGATCGAGAACCTGCTGCTCATCACCAGCACCTACGGCGAGGGCGAGCCGCCGGACAACGCCATGTCCTTGTTTGGGGCCTTGATGGCGGAGGGCGCGCCGACACTGGAAGGCTTGAACTTCGCGGTTCTTGGCTTGGGGGATTCCAGCTATCCGGACTTCTGCAAATGCAGCAAGGACTTAGATGCACGCCTGGAAGCGCTTGGTGCCAAGCGGGTTGCTGCGACCGTCGAATGCGACGGCGATCCCGACGAGCCCTATGCGGAATGGATCGCGGAGGTGCAGGCTGCTCTGGGGGACGCCGCTGCCGCCAGTGCCGCAGCTCCGGACGCGGACGAAGAAAGCGAAGACGAGGGTCCGAAGTTTGACCAGAAGAATCCCTATGCCGCCAAGTTGCTTAAATCCGAGAACCTGAACAAGCAAGGTTCCTCGAAGGCGACACACCACGTGGAGATTTCACTCGAAGGGTCCGGCATCGAATATGAGGTGGGGGATGCCCTCGGGGTGTGGCCGGAAAACAATGCGCATCTTGTGGATGAAATTATTGAAGCAGCGGGCTTCACGCCGGATGAGCTCACTCAGTTTCCCGATAAGTCCGAGGGGCAACTCTTTGACGCCCTGCACTTCCACTACGACGTCAGCGTGCTGACCGAAGCCTTCCTGCGTGCCTGTGCCCGCCTGACGAAGGATGAAACGCTCCAGGAAATCGTTTCGGATGATGTGAAGATCGCCGAATACCTCGCCGGTCGCGGCTTGGTCGACCCGATTGTGGATTTCGGGGTCAAGTTTCCGACCACCGAGTATCTGATCGCACCACTGAAGCAGCTGAAGCCGCGCCTGTATTCGATCTCTTCCAGCCCGAAGGCGCATCCGGGCGAGGTGCACCTGACAGTGGGCAAGGTGACCTATGACTTGCATGGCCGCAAGCGCATGGGGGTCTGCTCGACCTACCTGGCCGACCATAAGCTGGACACCCCGGTCAAGGTGTACCTGCATTCCAACAAAGCCTTCCGTTTGACCGGGAACGACGACGCACCCGCCATCATGATCGGGCCGGGTACCGGCATTGCTCCCTTCCGTGCCTTCCTCGAAGAACGCGAAGCCCGTGCGGCCAAGGGGAAGAATTGGCTCTTTTTCGGGGACCAGCATGCGTCCTGCGACTTCCTTTACGAAGACCAGATCGGCAAGTGGATGAAGAGCGGCTTGCTGACGAAGCTCGATACCGCCTTCTCCCGTGACCAGCAGGAAAAGATCTATGTGCAGGACCGGATCGTGGAGAATGCGGCCGAATTTTACACATGGCTCGAAGAGGGTGGTTGCATCTATATCTGCGGGGATGCTTCCCGCATGGCGAAGGATGTCGACAAGGCCATCCATACTGTGGTCGAAATCGCCGGCGGCAAGAGCCCTGAAGACGCCAAGGCCTATGTCGAGGCGCTCAAGAAGGAAAAGCGCTACCTGCGCGACGTGTATTGAGACGGATCTTCCGCCACTGCAGTTTCCGGTTCACGAAGTTCGATCACGAGTTCTTTTCCCAAGGCTTGGGCGACTTTGCGTAAGGTGGAGACTCGTGCATCGCTGGCTTGGTTTTCCAGACGTGAAATCACCGACTTCTTTGTGTGGATCGCGTTGGCGAGTTCCTCTTGGGTGACGCCTGCTTCGACGCGGGCTTCTTTAAGGAGTGCACCGACGAGGAACTCCTAGTAACCGGCTTCGTAGCCTGCCAGTTTTAAGTGGTGCGACCCCTCCGTCTGCGGCAAGCGCAGCCACCTCCCCTGAACCAGGGGAGGAGCTTTAAGTGTGTGTGCCTCTCCCTTCATTAGGAGAGAGGGGCTTGTCTCGGCGTCTCAACGAGAAGCCGGATGCCCGACACGTCCGCCGTCGCTTTAGCGGAGGAGGAAAAGGGCGGGGTGGTTTGCCGCGACTTACTTCTTGTTCAGTGCGGCGTCGAACCAGTTGCTGCCGAAGTCCTCGCGGCGGGGGCGGCCACCGCCGTTGCGGTTGTTGTCGCGCTTGCCGGGACCGCCGGGGCGGCCGCTGCGCTCACGCTTGCCGCCGATTTCCGGACGGGACTTCATCGACAGGCTGATACGGTTGCGCTCCAGGTCGATCTCCGTGACGGTCACCTCGACCTTGTCGCCGACCTTGACGATCTTGTTGGGATCGTCGACGAACTTGTCGGCCAGCTGGCTGACGTGAACGAGACCGTCCTGGTGGACGCCGACATCCACGAAAGCGCCAAAGGCCGCGACATTGGTGACGATGCCGGGGAGCTTCATCCCGAGTGTGAGGTCGGAGGGCTTTTCGATGCCCTCGGCAAACTGGAAGGCTTCAAACTGGGCACGCGGGTCCCGTCCCGGTTTGGCCAGTTCGTCCATGATGTCCCGCAGGGTGGGGAGTCCGACTTCTTCGGAGACATAGTTCTCCAGCTTGATCTTGTTGCGGGCGACGTTGCTCTGAATCAGTTCGGCGACACTGCAACCGGCGTCCGCAGCCATCCGTTCGACCAGCGGGTAGCGCTCGGGGTGTACGCCGCTTTGGTCGAGCGGGTTCTCCGCCGACCGGATGCGGAGGAAGCCGGCGCATTGCTCGTAGGCCTTCGGGCCCAGGCGGTTGACTTGGTTGAATTCCTCGCGCGTCTTGAAGGGCCCGTTTTCGCTGCGGTGGGCGACGATATTGCCAGCGATGCTTTCATTCAAGCCGGCGACATAGGCGAGCAGTTGCTTGCTGGCGGTGTTGACCTCCACTCCGACGTTGTTCACGCAGGAGATGACGGTGTCGTCGAGCTGCTTCTTGAGTGCATACTGATCGACATCGTGCTGGTACTGCCCGACCCCGATGGATTTCGGGTCGATTTTGACCAGCTCGGCCAGCGGGTCCATCAGGCGGCGGCCGATCGAAACGGCGCCACGCACGGTGATGTCTTCGTTGGGGAACTCATCGCGGGCGACTTCCGAAGCGGAGTAGATCGAGGCGCCGGATTCGTTGACGACCACGATGGCGATGCTGGCCGGCAGACCCAGGCTGCGGAAGAAATTCTCGGTTTCACGGCTGGCGGTGCCGTTTCCGATGGCGATGGCCTCGACCTTGTACTTTTCGACCAGGGCCTTGGCTTCTATTTTGGCACGGTCGATCTGTGCCGCACTGCCGGTACAGAAGAGCACATGGTTGAAGAGCAGCTTGCCCTGGGCGTCGAGCAGGACCGTCTTGCAGCCGGTACGGAATCCGGGGTCGACCGCCATCATGCGCTTTTGGCCGAGAGGCGAGGCGAGCAGGAGTTCACGCACATTGTCGCTGAAGACCTGGATCGCTGCGGTGTCCGCTTCCTTCTTTGCCCGCAGGCGTGTCTCCGCTTCCATCGAGTGTGAGAGCAGGCGCTTGTAGCTGTCCTCGACCGCTTTCTTGACCTCGCCGGCCGCAGAGCCCCGGCCATTGACGAATTGTTTTTCCAGGATGCCGATGGCGGTCTCCGCTTCCGGCAGGATGCGATGGAAGAGGAAGCCTTCCTTCTCGCCGCGGCGAATGGCGAGCACCCGGTGCGAAGGGGCCTTGGCGATCGGCTCCTTCCATTCGAAGTAGTCGCGGTATTTGGCGCCTTCGGTTTCCTTGCCGAACATGACTTCGGAGCTCAGTACGCCCTGTTTCCAGAACAAGTTGCGGAGCGCTTCGCGGGCATCCGCGTTGTCGCTGATCCACTCCGCCATGATATGGCGTGCCCCTTCCAACGCCTCGTCGGCATTGGCCACTTCCTTTTCGGCATCGATATAAGCCGTGGCCTGCTCCGCCGTATCGTTGGCATCCTGGTTTTCGAAGAGATACTGGGCGAGGGGTTCGAGTCCCTTTTCCTTGGCAATGGTCGCCTTGGTGCGCCGTTTCGGGCGGAAGGGCAGGTAGATGTCCTCCAGCTTCGCGAGTGTTTCAGCCCCGGCCAGCTTGCCCTTGAGTTCGTCGGTCAGGAGATTGCGCTCATCCAGCGACTTGAGGATCGATTCGCGGCGGGACTGGACGTCGGCCAGTTGTTGGAGGCGGTCGCGGATCGAGGTGATCGCCACTTCATCGAGCTCCCCGGTTTGCTCCTTGCGGTAGCGTGCGATGAAAGGGACGGTGCCGCCGTCCGCCAGCAGGGTGGCGGTTGCTGCGACCTGGTGTACTTTCAAGTTCAGTTCCTGGGAAATTTTATCGATGAACTCGGTCTTCTGCATGATTAATTCGTATGGGGAGTCGGGTTTGTGTATAAAAAAGCATCGGAAGATACGGAGATCGGCGGCGCTGAAAAGCAAAAGCAGGTCTGTTCCCTGGGTTTTTTTGGCGTCTACCCTTGGGCTTAGGTTTTCATAAGTCGCATGTATTATGCGACTTTACGTAAAGGCTTCTGTTTAGAGGGGTAGCGAAGAAAATGAATTCACTGCAGGTATGAAATCCATTCATGTTCTTAAAAGTGGCATTAATGATTCTGGCATGGAAGGTGATGAAAAGAGGCCGTGCGTATGCACGTACTCTAACAAGCAACTCGAAATGAAAAACCTGACGACAACCACCTCCCTTGCGGCCCTTGCACTCTTTGGTGCCGCTTTCACTTCCTCGGCTGATCCGGTCGAGTCTTTCCTGGACGAGCAATTCGGCACACTTGAAGAAACCGTGCCGGGTAAGTTCAGTGTTGATCTGCGCTTGCGCTACGAAGTCTTCGATCTTGACGGTGCCGGTACGCTAGCTGACGGCGGCCCGAAGGATCGTGACGGCACCTCTGTGCGTGTCCGCTACGGTTATACCACTCCCGACTTTGCCGGCTTCACCGCCATGGTCGAGGGGGAAACCCTGAGCCGCGTGGGCGGGGATTCGGACGACATCCATTTCCTGGATAACTTGGGTGATGGCACGGATTTGAACCAACTATGGGTCCAGTATGCGAACAAGGACTATGGCAAGGCCAAGGTCGGACGCCAAATCTACTTTCTCGATGACCATCGCTTTATCGGTCATGTGGGCTGGCGCCAAAACATCCAGACCTTCGACGCGGCGACTGCTGAATTTACCGGGATCGACAAGCTTTCGGTGAAAGCTTTTGCGCTGGAAGAACAGCACGCGGTGAACGGTACGCACAACGAGCTGGACGGCACCTATGGCGTGAATGTCTCGTATGCCTTCTTCCCGGGGTTGAAGCTGACCGGTTTTTACTACAACATCGAGGGCGACGATGTCGGCAATGCCGCGCAGTCGAACGAGACGGTGGGTGTTCGTGCGACCGGCGGCTTCAAGATCGATGAGGTCAAGTTCAGCTACGCAGCCAGCATTGCGGAGCAGGAGGACACGGGTCCTTCGCCCGTGGATTACGATGCGGGCTATATGGCGGGTGACCTCTCCGCTAATGTTTCCGGTGTGACACTTGGCGGTGGTTTCGAAATCCTTGAGGCAGGCTTCCGTACTCCATTGGCAACGGTACACAAGTTCAATGGTTTTGCGGATGCATACTTGCCGCTGACTGGCTTTACCAACGGGCTGGAAGACTTTTATGTCTATGTGGGCTATAAGATTCCGGTTGGAAACGGGATCAAAACCAAAGTCATCTACCACTGGTTCGATTCCGAATCGAAGGGTGCTTCCGGCCAGGACGGTGGTAATGAAATCGACCTCGTTGCCAGCTATGCGATCAACAAGTACACGTCGCTTGTGGCGAAGTACGGCGATTACGAAGAAGATGGCGGTGTGGGCAATGCCGGTGCTGCTGACAAGACCATGTTCACCTTTGAGCTGAACTTCAAATATTAAGCTTATTCCAATCCACTAGTGTTGTTGGTTTGCGCGCGGGGCTGTTCTACAGCCCCGCTTTTTTTGTTCATCGTGAATGGCACGGACTTAAGGCAATGACCCGTAGTGGCGACTTCAGTCGCCAGCAAGTCGACGCACCTGCAGGACGTAATATGGCAGCTAAAGCAGCCACTACCGCCCCAAGCCTCGATCGGCCCAAATATTCAATTCCCCTCATTAAGTCCGTGCTATTCTGGTTCATCGTCGATTTTCGGGCAAGAGCTTGTTGAAGTGGACGGATTCCCTCAGGTCAGACTAGCGTAAAGGTTATCCGTGGGCTCGTTCCCGCCGAGTAATTCCGTGGGTAGGCTTGATTGTGGACCCCTCCGCCCCGGTCGAGCCGGGCCACCTCCCCTTGCTGCACACAGAGGAGGAGTTTGAGTGTGTTGTTTGCTCCTGATGGCAACGCATTTAGTACGGGTACCTCACGATTCATTCCAAGTGGAGGCTGCAAAATAAAAGCTCCTCCTCTGGTCAGGGGAGGCTTGTCACGGCGTATCAAAGAGAAGACGGATGGCTGCGCTTGTCGCAGACGGAGGGGTCTGGGGATACGAGGACTCATGTCCAATGCCGTACTTTCCCGGAAATCGACGAGGAACTTTCAAGCAGCTGTGTGCATGGGGCCTTGGGGGAGGGCACTGTGCGTTTAGTAATGTCTTTCATAGCCCTGATAAATCTTGGGGGTCTTGCCTGAGTTTGTTTTGATTGATTTTGTATCTTTATAATGGATAGGGGGATGCGGTATTTCTGGCTGCCCGGTTTCGGCCCGGTTTCGGCCCGGGTCTGGTCCCGGACGGCTACCGCTGTGTGGGGAGTGCCTGGATCCGGTCTCATTTTTTATGCTTCCGGTTGCCGGTGCCGGGATTTATGCTATCTACTTTGTCGAAGACCCCGAGACTCCTTCAAAGACATGGAATTGACCTCATTTACAGATTACTCCCTGCGCGTCCTGATTTATCTGGCCCGTAACCGGGAGGAGTTGTCCTCGATCGGGGAACTTGCCGACTATTACGATTTGTCCCGCCACCATCTCGCGAAGATTGTGAATCGCTTGGCCGAATTGGGATACATAGACGCGATCCGTGGCAAGAACGGCGGCGTGCGCTTGGCTCAGGAACCGGCACAAATCAATATTGCCGCAGTCATTCGCCAAACCGAGCCCCATTTCAATCTCGTGGAGTGCATGGGGCCGAAAGGGCATGTATCGAAGTGCATGATACATGGTGATTGTAAGTTGAAAGGGGCGCTCGCCGTCGCGCGTGGGCACTTTTTTGCACACCTGGAGCAGTACACGCTCGCGGATGTGGCGACGACTTCGAAGGCGGTCTCCTGTGCCGGTGGGTAGTTGACTTGTAAGATTCTCTTAATCATCGACTTCGGCTGTATGAATGAAATTCATGCCGACCAGTTATTTTAAGCACGGCACTATGGTGCATAGATTGGCACGGTGTTCTATAAGTGGTATTCTGAATGCTATTTATGTCGCAGCTTCCTCGGGAGCGAACACACCTGACGACTAACTGAGACAAAACATGAAGAAATCGACTATCGCACTGATCGCCACCACCGCCATCGCCAGCACGAGCCTGCTCTCGCTGGTCGGCTGTGGAGAGGCTGAAGCCAGTGTAGAGCCCGGAGTTTCCTACCAAAAGCTCACGGATGCCCTGCACATGGTTCTGGAGAATGACCGTACCGTCTACACCAAGAATGTCGTGAACCGGCTGGTGAAGGATGAGAAAGTAATCAAAGCCAGCGAGCACTGGACGGAGGACAAGGCCTTGCCGCTTCCCGCCCAGATGTTTCGTATGGGTGCCGAGTTGACCGCCGAAAAGGAGGCCTGGTTCAGCTATTCGCTGCAATCGCTATGGCCGATCAACAAATCGAATGCCGCGGGGCAGACGGATGTTGAGAAGGAGGGGCTCGAGTTTATCGCCGAAAACGGCGGCAGCGCCCCGTATTACGGCCAAGAGACGCTGGGCGGCAAGGAGTACTTCACTGCCGTGTATGCCGACGTTGCCGTGGCACCGGTTTGCGTCAGCTGCCATAACAATCACAAGGACAGTCCGAAGACCGACTTCGAGCTGGGCGATGTGATGGGCGGCGTGGTCATCCGTATCCCGATGGATGGCTGAACGGGGATTTCTCTCGCCTGATGACAACCATGAAAAGGACGTGAGCATAGCAAGTTTGCGCCTTTTCGCTTCACTCTTCCTTCCTGCCGGAGGCTGCCATTACGTTCGGCGGGAAGGAAGAACCTGAAGGGATGTCCGGCGGCGGAGATCTGACTACTGAACTATCCAAGAAGAAAGCGACCTACACTCATCAGGTGATTTACGAATCCCTGGGAACCTAAGCACACAACAAACTATGAGCTCTATCTATGAACGAATCGGCGGGGAAGCCGCCATCGATGCCGCCGTGGATCTATTCTACAAGAAGGTCCTGGCTGACGACCGTATCAAACACTTCTTTGTCGGGATCCCGATGGAACGCCAGCACGACCATCAGAAGAAGTTCCTGACGGTCGCACTTGGGGGGCCGAACAACTATTCCGGTCGCGGAATGAAGGCCGCCCACTCCAGACTCGTCAACGAAATGGGGCTCAATGACGGCCACTTCGACGCCGTGATGGAAAACCTGGGGGCGACTCTGGTCGACTTGGGCGTGCCGGCGGACTTGATCGGCGAAGCCGCCGCGGTTGCGGAGAGTACCCGCGAGCAGGTACTTGGCAGGGCTTAAGCTGTATGTATCGGGCGCATCCTTTTGTGCTGCGCCTTTCCGCGCTTCCCGCGACCGGAATTGACCGGTCGTGGAGAGCGTGGAGCTGCCATCATGCCGAAAGCAGAACACCGTAACGATCCGGATACAAAGCCATTGGTCATTGTCGGTAACGGCATGGCCAGTTGGCGCTTGTGCCGGAAACTGGTCGAGCATGGCGTGCATGAAAACCGGCGAATCATTGTCTACGGTGAAGAACGGTTGCCCGCTTATGACCGAGTCAATCTGACCAGGTATTTCGGACTTGAGTCGCCGGAGGAGCTGTTGCTTTCCCCTGCAGAGTGGTATGGATGCCATGAAATCGATCTTCGGACAGGAACCCGTATCATAAAGCTGGATACGAACCTGAAGGTGGTGGTCGACTCGGACGGGCGCGAGATTTCCTATGGGGACTGCGTTCTGGCCACCGGCAGCCGGCCTTTTGTGCCGCCGATCCCCGGCGGGTCCGGCCCGGGGGTCTTTGTTTACAGGACTACGGACGACATTGAGTCCATCAAGGCGGCCGCCGGAACCGCCCGAAGAGGCCTTGTCATCGGCGGCGGCCTGCTTGGTCTGGAGGCCGCCAATGTCCTCAAGGACCTGGATGTGAAGACGACGATCGTCCAGGCCTCCAGTGGACTGATGAGCCGCCAGTTGGACGAGGACGCCGCGGGGTACCTGCTGCGTGAAGTCGCCGAGTTGGGGATGAGTGTTCTGCTGCGGACGCAGACAACACGGATTGAATCGGACGATGGCGGCGTGGAGGTGCACTTTGAAAAACATGATCCCATGCGGGTGGACCTTGTCATTGTCGCCACCGGAATCGTCCCGAGGGATGATCTGGCGGTGGGAGCCGGTCTGCCCACCGCCGCCCGTGGCGGGATTATCGTGAACGACAAGTTGGAGGCCGCCGCGCCGCACGTCTTCGCGATTGGCGAGTGTGCCTCCCATCGTGGGCAGGTCTATGGCTTGGTTGCTCCCGCCTATGAAATGGCGGATCTTCTGGCTGCCCGTTTTGCCGGTCATTCCAAATTGCGGTATCAGGGAAGTGACAATTCCTGCCGATTGAAATTGTTCGGGGTGGAGGTCGGAACCTTCGGTGATTACCTACAGGAAGGTCGCTATCATGTTTACCGCGGGGAACGAAGTTATCGCTCAATCGTCACGAGAGGCAGGAAGCTGATCGGTGCCACCGTCGTCGGGGACTGGGATCAGACGGCCGAGTTGGAGCGCGCGGTGCGTGAAGGCCGGACGCTAAAGATAAAGGCCGGCGAGAAATTTGAGCGCACGGGCGCGCTTTTTGAAGGCGAGGGCGCGACCTCGGTATTGTCATGGCCGGATCATGCGCTGGTTTGCAACTGTACCCGGACCAGTTGCGGCATGCTGAAGACTGCGGTCGCCGGAGGCTGTCGTAACGTGGCGGAACTGACCAAGGTGACTGGTGCGGGAGGCGTCTGCGGATCCTGTCTGCCGCAGCTTGCCGGCTTTTTTGGAGACGAGGTCAAGGTGTCGGATTTCGCCAAGCCAAAGGGGATGCGACTGCTCTGGGGCGCTTCCGTCGTCGGCCTGCTTGCCTGCCTGTGCCTCATTTTTATTCCGCCCTTGCCGGCCGCGGAAACGGTTCAGGGCTGGTATTATGCGTTTACCGGGATCTGGCGGGATTCCCTGAGCAAGCAAATTAGCGGTTTCACCATTGCAGGGTTCTCGCTACTGGCGCTCGTGCTCTCTGCACGCAAGCGTTTCCGTTGGTTGAATGTCGGGAATTACGGTTTCTGGCGTGCGGCCCATTCGTGGTTGGGGATCTGTACGATCGTCGGCATTTTCCTCCATACCGGTTTGAACTTCGGGGAAAACCTGAACCTTTGGCTGTTGGCTTGTTTTCTGGGGCTGAATCTGGCGGGCGGTCTGGCTGCTCTGGCCGTGGCTGCGGAAAAGCATTTGGCGGGCGAGCAAGGGGCTCGCCTGCGCGCCTTGGCAACCAAAGCGCATATTATCTTCTTTCTTCCGTATCCGGTCCTGCTCGGGTTTCACATCGCAAAGGTCTATCTTTACTGATGTTCAAAGTGCTTAAAGCTTACGGCCTCTGGATCCTTCTGGTCATTGCCTTGACCAGTTACCTGAGCTATGCGCTTTCGGGGCAGGCGGAGGAGGCTTTGATGCCGGGTGAGACAACGCACGGGCATTTCCAGATCGAGATGGCTTGTTCCGAGTGTCATACCAAGGGCATGGGGGTGAAGCAGGACGCCTGTAACCGCTGTCATGCTGAGGAACTCAAGAGGGTCGATGACTCGCACCCTGTGATCAAATTCAAGGACCCCCGCAATGCGAGCCGGTTGGAGCATCTGGATGCCACGAAATGTGTGACCTGTCACCGTGAGCACCAACCCGAACTGACCGGTGAAATGGGCCTGACGCTTCCGGGGGACTATTGTTACTTCTGTCATCAGGGAATTGCCGAGGAGCGGCCTTCGCATGCAGGGCTCGGATTCGATTCCTGTGCGACTTCAGGCTGCCATAACTTTCACGACAACACCGCCCTCTATGAACGGTTCCTTGTCGATCATTTGGACGAGGCCGATTTCAAGGAGGACGCGGTTCTTCGTGTGCGTGATTACTATGACGACCCGGCTCGCCGGAAGGCTCCGCTGAAGCTGGAAGACGCGAATATGGGTGAGCGTGTGGAATATACGCACCGCATTCTTCATGACTGGTCGACTACGGCGCATGCCGCGGCGGGGGTGCAGTGCACGTATTGCCATGAGGTGAAGGACGAGGCGAGAGGCGTGTTCGAGTGGGTGGACCGGCCGGACCACAACTCCTGCCGGAATTGTCATGAGCATGAGACGAAGACGTTCCTCGAGGGGCGTCACGGAATGCGTCTGGCTCAGGGGATGAGCCCGATGACGCCGGGTATGGCAAGGATTCCCATGCGCAAGGATGCCGCGCATCTCGAAATGAACTGCATGTCCTGTCACGGCAGTCACCGCTTCAACACGGTCAGCGCGGCGGTCGATGCCTGCCTGAACTGTCACAACGACGAGCACTCCCGTGCGTACAAGCAATCGCCTCACTACACGAAGACCTATCTGCCTGCGAGCCAGGGCGCGGCGTCGATGGGCCAGGCTGTCAGTTGCGCCACCTGCCATATGCCCCGGGTGGAGCGAAGCAAGTTCGGCCAGAGTTTCACGATCGTCGACCATAACCAGAACAACAGCTTGCGACCGAATGAGAAGATGATCCGGAGCGCCTGTATCCAGTGTCACAGTCTGCAGTTTACGCTCAACTCGCTGGCCGATGAGGGCTTGATCCGGTCCAATTTCAACGGACGACCTTCCGTCTTTGTGGATAGCCTTGAAATGGCAAGGGAGGAAAAACTGAAGGACGAAGCGCGCCGTAGCGGGGATGAGGATTAATTCGTTCTTTCCCGGGCTTCCCCGGCTGGCGGCCATGACCCGGTGGTTGGCCATTCGACTTGAGAGAGCTGTCTGCCTAGATGAGTCCGAAGTAACGGCAGCCTTCAAGCACGCCACTGCTGGCCTTGCCTTGCGTGAAGATGAACCGCTCCTTCCAGCCCTTGGCTTTGTGGTGGGCTTCGACCTTGTCGGCCAAGCCGCTGCTTGCATTGGAAACGACAATCGCACGGAAGCCGCAAGTGAGCGCGGCGAGGTCATTGCCCGAATCGCCTGAGAAGACGACTTCGCCGGGGTGGAAGTCCGCGTGGGTGGCCAACCAGATGACCGCGTAGGCCTTGTTTACATGTAGTGGGAGCACATCAATCAGGCCTAATCCTGAAAATGGATCGAGGCTGCCCAAGCTGCAATAGGGGAGTTCCTTGTCGCGCAATGCCGCCTCAACGGAGTGCGTGGTTGCATCCAGTGCGTTCCCCTCGCACTCGTAACTGATTTTAAATTGTTGTTGATGCTCCGGTACCTGCAAGCGCATGCCTTCGATGTCTTTCAGGCTGTCGAGGATGATGTTCCGGTCCAACGATTGAGTGACGCTTTCCAGATGAGAGACATACGCTGTGTAGGGTTCGTAGGCATCTCCCATTCTTTTGAAAATACTGCTGCCGACATCGCAGACGATCCAGTCCGGCATGGGCAAGTCGAAGCGAGCGATGGCATCGAGCACGGATTCGAAGTGACGCCCGGTGACAAAGACCAGCTTGCGCTGTTGCGAGTGCAAGGCCTGTGTCAGGGTCTGTAATGCCTCCTTGTTTTCCGGTGCTTCCGGGAGCGGGATGAGTGTGCCGTCCAGGTCTGTCGCTAACACTAAAGGCGTTATGTTGTTTATGGGGTTGAAATCCTTCATGAAGCCGGATAAGGTTCTCGAAACCTAGACAGAATGCAAACATAGGAACCACTCCTTTCCGTGTTTTGTGAATCTTCATGGCTTCAACTTCAGAAAACGAGAGTTCGGAAAACGCGCCCCAAAGTCAGCCCCTCGCTGTCTTCGGAGAGGTGCTCTTTGATTGCTTCCCCGGAGGCAAACGTGTGTTGGGCGGGGCGCCTTTCAATGTCGCCTGGGCGCTGCAGGCCTTCGGTTTGGAGCCGCTTTTCATCAGTGCCGTGGGCAAGGATGATCCTGGACACGCGATCATGGAAAGAATGCTGGATTGGGGGATGGCGCGCGGCGGGCTGCATGTCGATGCGGCGCACACGACCGGGGAAGTACAGGTTGAACTGGTCGACAATGAACCCCGGTATGACATCTGTTCGCCTCGTGCCTGGGATGCGATTCCGGACCCGTCCATCTGTGTCAGCGGACTGATCTATCATGGCTCCCTGGCATTGCGGAGCCGGATGAATCAAGTCACACTGCGGACGATACTCGAACGCAGTCCGGCCGGCCGTTTCTATGACGTGAACCTGCGTCCCCCGCATACGCCCTTCGAACTGGTCAAGACTTGGATGACCGGTGCGGAGTGGGTGAAACTGAACCTCGATGAGCTGCGGGAAGTCTTGCGCGAGCCGAAGCTGGTGTTCGGGGATCATGATGATGCCGTTGATGAACTACGGGAGCGATACTCGATCCGGAATGTTTTATTAACCGCCGGTAGCGATGGCGCGGCGATCCGTGGTCTTTACGGCTCCGGGCTCCTGCAACCGGCACCGCGTGTCGAACAGTTTGCGGATACCGTGGGGGCGGGGGATTCGTTCACGGCAGTCACGCTGTACGGTATCCTTTCCGGTTGGACGGCTGATGAGATCGTGGATCGGGCGGGGAAGTTTGCAGCAAAAGTGTGTGGCCTGAATGGTGCAACCAGTGAGTCGAGGGAATTTTACCAGATATAATTATGGCAAAAAAAGAAGGACTCCGAATCGCTTTGATCAGCCTCCACGGTTTGATCCGAGGCGAGAACCCAGAACTCGGTCGCGATGAAGACACCGGCGGCCAAACCCGTTACGTGCTAGAACTGGCCCGGGCCTTGGCCCGGAACCCCGAAGTCTCCAAAGTCGAGCTGATCACACGGCAGGTGATCGACGAGCGTGTTTCCGAAGAATATTCCCAACTGGAAGAGAAGATTGCGGATGGTTGCTACATCGTGCGTATCCCGTTCGGACCCAAGCGCTACTTGAGCAAGACGAAGCTCTGGCCTTACATGGAGGTCTTTGTGGACCAGTGCCTGAACTATTTCCAACGTACGCGGCGTGTTCCCGACATCATTCACGGGCACTATGCGGACGCCGGTTACGGTGGCGCTCAACTCGCGCGTCTGCTCGGGGTGCCCTTTGTCTTTACGGGGCACTCGCTCGGCCGGGTGAAGCGGGAACGGCTGCAGGAGTCGGGCGTGCCGCAAGAGAAAATCGAGGCGCGCTACAATATCAGTCGTCGGATCGAGGCGGAAGAATTTGCCTTGGAGACCTGTTCGCTCATTTGCACCAGCACGCACCAGGAAGTGCAGCAACAGTACGAACAATATGAGAACTACATCCCCGAACGCATGGAAGTCATTCCACCGGGGGTGGACCTGAGTTCGTTCCATCCTCCCGAAGCGGAGGATCCCACTGCCGAAATCGAAGGTCTGGTGGATGCGTTCCTTCATGACACGAGCAAGCCGATCATTCTCGCGATGGCGCGACCGGATGAGCGAAAGAACCTGGAAATGCTCGTCCGTGTGTATGGTGAATCGCCGCAACTGCAGCGTGAAGCCAATCTGGTTCTGATCCTGGGGAGCCGGGACGACTTGCGCTTGATGCCGCCGGGGCAGCGTACCGTGTTGAGCAACATTCTTGCCCTCATTGATGTTTACGACCTCTATGGCAAGGTGGCCTATCCCAAGAAGCACAAGCCGAACGAGGTGCCGGCTCTTTACCGGATGGTGACCCGGTCGCGGGGTGTTTTCATTAATGCCGCGATGACGGAGCCCTTCGGCCTGACCCTGCTTGAGGCCGCGGCCAGCGGGGCGCCGATTGTCGCGACGAACGACGGCGGGCCCAGCGACATTATCGCCAATTGCCAGAACGGGACCTTGGTGGATCCCTTTGATCCCAAGGCCATCGAGAAGGCCTTGATGCACACCTTGCTTGAGCCGGAACAGTGGAATACATGGTCGCAACTCGGCCTGAAAAATGTGCATAAGCACTACTCGTGGGAACGACATACGGATCGGTATCTGCGGGACATCAAGGAGGTGCTGAAGCATCATTCCAGCGAGGCGCCGAAAATCGCGCGGGGCCGCACGACCCGACGCCTCCCGCAGATCGACCGTCTGATCATCGCCGATATCGACAATACCCTGACCGGGGATGACACCGCCATGCAGGACTTCTTCCAGCTGATCGCGGAGGCCGAAGAGAATATCGGCTTCGGTATTGCGACGGGGCGGCGCTATGAGGATGTGCTTCAGCTTATGTCGGAATATGATATCCCGCATCCGGAGGTGCTGATTACCTCGGTGGGGACGGAGATCTACTACGGCAAGAACTATACGCTGGATCGCAGTTGGCAGAAGCACATCGATTTTCACTGGAAGCCTGAAAAGATACGCGAAGTGCTGGGGAGTGTCGAAGGGCTTTACCTTCAGGAGGAAAACGAGCAGTCGACCTACAAGATCAGCTACAAGGTGGACTATTCCGTGGCGCCCAGCCTGCCGGGAATCCGGCGCATTCTTCGTGAGCATGGCCTGCGGGTGAAAGTGATCAGCTCGCTGAATATGTTTCTTGATCTCATTCCCTCGCGCGCCGGTAGCGGCTTGAGTGTGCGCCACATGGCGTTCAAGTGGGGGTTCCCGCTCGAAAATATCCTCATTGCAGGGGATTCCGGGAATGATGAAGAGATGTTGGCAGGCAATACGCTGGGAGTGGTGGTCGGCAACTACAGCAAGGAGCTGGAGAAGCTGCGTAAATATCCGCGCGTCTATTTTGCCCAAGCGCATCATGCGGCCGGCATTATCGAAGGCATCCACTACTACAACTTCCTGGACACGATTACGATTCCCAACGAGAAACTAGTTTCATCCGATGGCTAATATCGATCTGGCTTATGAAGCCGGGAGATCCATCAAGCGCATACATCCGAAACTGAAGGAGAGGATCGCTGCGTCGACGACCTCCCCGCGGCGCAGGCAGGAGTTGGAAGAAATCCTGGACGCCCGTTTGGATGAGCATTGGGGGCAGTTCTTCCGTTTGCTCTACCAGCTCTACGGCGGGCACTACGACTTTTTCTTCTATCTGGAGAATATTGTCCTGACCGCTGTGGACGCCTGGCTGGCGCGTCCCGAGGCCTTGAAGGAACTGGACCGGCGCCGTGAGAATGATCCGGGCTGGTACCTGTCCGAACGCATGGTGGGCGGTTCGCTCTATGTCGACCTATTCAGCGGCGATCTGGTCCGCTTGCGCGAGCGTATCCCGTACTTCAAGGATCTGGGTTTGACCTACCTGCACTTGATGCCGCTCTTTGCCTCACGAGCCGGTAACAGCGACGGGGGCTATGCGATCAGCGACTATCGTTCGGTCGATCCGAAGCTCGGGACGATGGAAGACCTTCGTGCGCTGGCTACGGACCTTCGTGAAGTCGGTATCTCGCTGGTGATCGACTTTGTCTTCAATCACACCTCGGACGATCATGAGTGGGCGCTACGTGCGCAGGAGGGGGCCCGGGAGTTCCAGGACTATTACCATATCTACCCTGACCGTACGGTGCCCGATCGGTATGAGCAGAATCTTCGGGAGATCTTTCCCACGGTACGGCGCGGAAATTTTACCTGGCACGAAGGGATGCAGGGCTGGGTCTGGACGACCTTCAACAGCTTTCAATGGGATTTGAAATACTCAAACCCGGAGGTCTTCCGTGCGATGGCGGCCGAGATGCTCTTTCTTGCAAATACCGGTGTGGAGGGCCTGCGGCTGGATGCGGTCGCCTTTATTTGGAAACAGATGGGGACCAATTGTGAAAACCTCTACGAGGCGCATTTGTTGATCCAGGCCTACAACACCCTTTGCCGGATCGCGGCGCCCGGTTTGGTCTTTAAGTCGGAGGCGATCGTGCATCCGGATGAAGTGGTGCGCTATATCAGCCCGGAAGAGTGTCAGCTCTCTTACAATCCGACGCTTATGGCGCTGCTCTGGGAGGCCTTGGCCACGCGGGAGACGAAGCTGCTCAAGCAGTCGCTCGGACACCGGCATGACCTGAGTGCCGGGACGGCGTGGATGAATTATCTACGCTGTCATGACGATATCGGCTGGTCCTTTGACAACGGGGACGCTTGGGCGGTGGGAATCAACCCGGACGGGCACCGGGATTTCCTGAACCGATTTTACACCGGGCGTTTCGAAGGTTCCTTTGCATGTGGCGTGCCCTTCCAGCATAACGAGGATACCGGGGACATGCGGGTCTCGGGCACGATGGCGTCGCTGGCCGGTTTGGAGCAGGCACTCTTGCACAAGGACAAGGTGCTCACCGAGATGGCGATGCGCCGCATTCGCATGGTTTACGGGGTGCTGGCGTCTGTCGGCGGGATTCCCCTGATCTTCCTCGGGGAAGAATGGGGCATGCTGAACGACTACAGTTACGAAGCCGATCCCGAGAAGATGGATGACAGCCGTTGGGTCCACCGTCCGAAAATGGATTGGAAGCTTCTGGACGAATTGAAGAAGCCGAAATCCCCGAGACGACGCATCTTTCGCGAGTTGCAGGAGTTGTTCATGGCCCGCAAGGAGCTGCCGGCACTTTGCGGCAGCCAGATGCGACTTTTGACCTGCGATAATCCGCACACGCTGGCTTACCTGCGCTGGCACGACGCAAATTTGCTGGTGGTGCTGGCCAACTTCTCCGAACGGACGCAGACGGTCGATCTTCGTCAATTGCGCACAGAAGGGATGGCGCACTTCATGAAAGATGTCTTGAGTGAACGTGAGGTTTCGACCCGTGACAGCTTGGAATTGGGGGCCTACGAACTTCTTTGGCTGGCGGAAGATTAGGCCGGCGCATCGGCTTGACCTGTCGTGTGCATTCGGGTCTGCTTCCGTCTGAATGGCGAATGAGCGCTACTTACTGATTGATGCCTACAATGTGATTTGCGCGACCGCGGAATTGCGGGAGCAGATGCATGGCCAACTGGATACCGTGAGGGATCTGTTGGCGGAACGGGTGCGGTCCATTCATGATGCGGAAGGGATCCGCGTTGCTTTAATCCTGGATAGCCGCAACGACCGTCTGGAAGTGGAGTATCCTTATGGGAAGAAGACCTTCGAATATCTCTACGCCCCGGCTGCGTTGACGGCGGACGGTGTGATCGAACGGATTGTTCGTCGCGCGCCTGATCCGGGCGATGTGACCGTGGTTTCGAACGACAACCTCGTGCGGGAGGCGGTCCGCTCCAGTGGCGCGATCGCTCTGCGTCCGGAGGAATTGTACGAGTGGACGGATGCCTGCGAGCGTAAACTGGTTCAGGATGCGGCACGCCGCAACCGCGACAATGCCAGTCAGTTCAAAAACAGTCTGGAGATAGATCTGGATCTCTAGTCTTGTTTTGTTCCGTTATATCTGAACAATAAAGCGTTATGCTTGATTGTCGGATTCAAGAGATGCAGGGCTTGTATGGGCCTTTTACGGTCACGGAGCGCGTCATCCAAAAGATCTGGTTGAGAGGTGACTACAGTGGGCCGATGCGGACGGCCTCAGGTAAGCTGCTGGAAGTCAGGGATCCCGGCCGATGGAATCTACTCGGGGGTCCTGATTTCAAGGAGGCGCGTCTCTGTCTCGGAGGCGAAGCACTCTGTGGGGATGTCGAGGTCCACTTTGAGGAGGAGGACTGGTGGTCGCATGGGCATGAGCGGAATCCGGAGTTCAATCAGGTGGTTTTGCATGTGGTCCTGAATGAGTCATCCCGCCCTGTACCACAGGCAACGACTGCATCCGGTGTGACTCCGGAAGTGCTCTACTTGATGCCCTTGCTGAGGCGTGATTTGGAGTCCTATGCCATGGACGACGCCCTTCTGGAACTTGAACAGCAGGATAGACTCGAATGGGTGGCGCGCTTCCTCGAGCGGCCGCATGACGAAAGGAGCCACTGCTTACGTGAGGCCGCTTTGCAGCGATGGCGGCAGAAATGTGCCTTTGCCCGCAAGCGTCTGTTGGACGCAGGGTGGTCCGAGGCCTGCCATCAGTATTGCCTAGAGGTGCTTGGTTATAGCCGGAACCGTTCGGTCATGTCAAAGCTGGCACTGGCTTATCCGCTGAAGGATTGGCTCTTGGGCATGATACCGGACGATCGTTCCGTGGATGCGCTCTACGCGGTGTTCAAGGATGAGTGGAAGCTGAGCGGTCTGCGACCGGCCAATCATCCACGTTTGCGGATCGGGCAATACCGCAAATTGCTTGGCGCGTGTCCGGACTGGCCCCGGCGCATGCGGGACTTTCTGGAGGACTGCCCACGCCAGTCGCTTGCAGTGTCCCACGCTTGTCGTCAGAGCATCATGGGGGAGTGGCGCTTGGATGCACTTCGGAGGAGTCTATTTGACGGTTTGTTCGGAGATACGCGCTTTCACACACTTATGGTCGACGCCTTTCTGCCGCTCGGCCAAGCCTTAGGACAATCGGAACTCTACGATTATTGGTGGCACTGGTGGCCGGGCGATACGCCCGGTGCGATCCGTAGCTTCCTCAGGCATGCCGAACTGATCGGTCGAAAACAGCCGCTGACCAATGGTTTGGTGCAGGGGACCTTGGGCTTGGCACTGAGCGAGGGAAAACCATATTAAATTGACTATAGTCACAACTGTAGTCATATAGATGGTATGAAGACCGTTTCCAAAGGGCGCCTGAAGGCAAAGATGCTCGCCTACTTTCGCGAGGTCGAGGCAAGTGGGGAGCCTTTGATCGTGACGGATCACGGTCGCGAGGTTTTGGAGGTGCGTCCCGTGAGCCCTCGGCCGGACACCACGGCAGCTGTCTTGGCCTCGTACCGTTCGGGGGTGGAAGTTAAGATACCGGATGAAGCGAAATTGATGAAACCCGAAGCTGCCGGTGACTGGGAATCTTTGAAGAAGAAGGACCGAAATCCATGGTGATTGATTCGCATGCGCTGCTTTGGTGGTTGGAGGGGCGGCCGGAATTGTCGGAACGGGCGAAAGGCTTACTGGATACCGCCGAGCAACAATCTGGAGTCTATTACCTGAATGCGGTGACCTTTTGGGAACTCAGGTTGAAGGAATTGCGCGGGCAACTCCGACCGAGCCGCCCAATGCGTGAGTGGCCCGTTTTCCTTCGCCGTTTGCCTTGGCTTCAGATTCAGGCAACCACCCATGAGATCTGGTTGAGTTCTGCCGAGCTGGACTGGCCGCACCGTGACCCCGCCGACCGTATTCTTGCCGCCACGGCCTTGCACTACGACGTGCCCGTGCTGACAAAAGATCGAGTTTTTCACGAAAGTCATTCGCCGGTTCAGGCGGTCTGGTAAAAGAAAAGCCCCGCCGTAGCGGGGCTTTAAAACGCTTTCTTACGCCGACGTGTTCGCATGGCGGACAGTGGTCTGAGGCTCGCGTTACTAACTTTGTCTTGATTCTAATTTAGACTCCTAAAGTCTTTTTCTTCTGGCGTTAGCGTCAAGTCGAAACTATCGATAGACCTATGTCTATTACGTTATCCTTTGATATTGGCCATTCGGCGATTGGTTGGGCTGCGTTAGCATCGGAGAAAGAACTACCGGAACTTTTGGGCTGTGGGGTTGTGGCATTTCCAGCGGAGGACTGTCAACACCATCAACGGGCAGGTTGCTACGCATGATAGGCAGAGATTGCCCGTCTAAGATTTGGAATCAAGGCAAAGTCGGCGGCATTGCCGAGCCGGAGAGCTTGTTCGATGCGAGAGTCGTTGTGAGGTGTCGAGTTGTTAGGCATCAGATTGCTTTTAGGTAGAGTGTAGTTTTAGAAATTGACGTTCATTCACGTCCATTAACGGTTCAACTTATTTCCGGTTCGTGGGGGCATGTTTTGCTTTGTCGGTACAGTTTTATTGGGGTGGCTGTGGTTTGTTCGTGGGCTGATGCAACTGTGGTTCCAGCCTTTCCCCAGCATTGACCTGAGCTGGAAATCGTTTATAGCTCGGGGATTATGGCTGGTTTCGATGAGAATATCGTCCGGGAGTACTTCGAGCTGAACGGCTTTTTTGTCCGTCAGTTGAGGAAGTATCAGGTGCAGTCGCGCAAAAAGCGGGCGGAAGAGGAGATCGACATGGTTGTCTACAATCCGAATGCGCCTTTGGATGCGCCGAAGCCGGGCTTTCAGCTTTTCTCATCCGATATGGCGTCCATCCGCCGGGCGGTTGTGGTGGTCAAGGCATGGCATACTTCCCGTTTCACTCCGGCGATGCTGAAGAGTAGTTCCCGCATTTTCGACTTCCTGAAGAAGGATGTCTTGAGCAAGGCCGAGGCCTATTTCCAGTTCGATGCGGCGGAAGTGGGGGAGGATATGGTGGAGGAAACGGCTTCCTTTACGAAAATCCTGGTTGTGCCGGGCTTGCCCACGGGCGATCCGCAGCGCAGTGAAAGTATCGGCCTGCTGAAGGAACGGGGCGTCGATGGCATTATCGCCTTCAGTACCATCCTCGAAAACCTCCTGCGCAATGTTGAGGTCAATCACAGCTACCAGAAGTCGGACCTGCTCCAACTTATGCGGATCATGAAGATCTACGACATGGTGAAAGAGCCGCAGATGTCGCTGTTCCAGTAGCCGATCCGGTCCTAATCCAAGGCGGATCCTGCATGGTGCTATAAGGGTGGAGGGGTCCAGGCATTTTTGCGGATAGGACTGAACAACTGAACGTTGTTCAAAATAAATATTGAACAACGTTCATTAATGTGCGTATAGTAAGGATGGGATGAATGCGGAGGGGATCATATGGCCGATGCTCAACCTCCAGATGGGATGGCTCGGATTCGTTTTCGGAGTGCTGTCCGGTGTCTGGATGGGCATGCGGTTTCATGACGAGGCGTGGCTGGGAGGCTACGGCTCCTACCGCCGCCGTATGTTACGCTTGGGGCATATCGCCTGTTTCGGGATGGGCTTGTTGAACGTCCTCTACGCCTTGAGTCTATCCATGCAGCCGGTCGGCATGCCTTGGGGGCGTCTGGCTTCCTGGGGCTGGTTGCTGGCTTTGATGAGCATGCCCTTGTGCTGTTGGCTGACCGCCTGGCGCAAGGGTTTTCGTCATTTGTTTCCGGTGCCGGTACTGGCATCGGTGATCGCACTTGCGAGTTTGTTTACAGGATGGAGGTACTTATGAAATTGGGATTCTTGGCACTGAGTGGCATTCGTGTGGTGGATGCCGAATTAATGGAGATCGGGGTGAACCTTCCGGGCTTCGTGGAGCGGAGCAAGGTGATCGCCTCGCTGCCGAGCCTGGGTTTGCTGACCTTGGCTGCGTTGACTCCGGATACGATTGAAGTCGAGTATGTGGAGCTACCGGATGCGGCCAAAGGCCGGGATTTGCCAGGCCCGTTTGACGCGGTGGCGATCTCGAGCTTGTCGGCCACGATTCTGGAGGCCTATGAACTAGCGGCTCGTTACCGGGCGGCGGGAGTCAAGGTTATCCTCGGCGGCTTACATGTGACTTCCTGTCCGAGGGAAGCGACTCAGCATGCGGATGCCATTGTGGTCGGGGAGGGGGAGCCCTTGTGGCCGGAAGTGATGAAAGACCTTGAAGCGGGGTGTCTGAAGGCGGTGTACGATGCCCGGGGGCATCTCTATGATTTGGCTGAGGCGCCGATTCCGCGTTTCGATCTCCTGGATCCGGACCGTTACAATCGCTTGACCGTCCAAACCCAGCGGGGCTGTCCCTGGAACTGCGAGTTTTGTGCGTCTTCGATACGGCTTGCACCCGGATTCCGGCCCAAGCCGATCGACAAGGTGGTGGCCGAGATCCGGGCAATCCAGGCGGTTTGGGACCAGCCCTTCATCGAGTTTGCCGACGACAACACCTTTGCGAACAAGCGGCGCGGACGCGACCTGGTCGAAGCCATTCGGCCCTTGGGGATCCGCTGGTTTACGGAAACTGACATTTCGCTTGCGGATGATCCCGAATTGCTGGCCGCCTTGAAGCCCGCGGGCTGTGCGCAGGTCCTGGTTGGTTTGGAAAGTCCCGACAACCGGGAGCTGCAGGGGGTGGAGTTGAAGCAAAACTGGAAACAGCGAAGACAGGAGAGCTACCTTGCGGCGATTTCACGGATCCAGGATGCGGGTGTGACGGTGAACGGTTGCTTCGTTCTGGGCTTGGACACTCAGACCGTCGAATCCTTCGACCGCTTGTGGGAGTTCATCGAGCGGAGCGGACTGTATGAGATACAGCTCACGGTCATGACGCCCTTTCCCGGGACGCCCTTGTATCAGCGTCTCGAGCGCGAAGGGCGCTTGACGCATCCTGAGGCCTGGGACCGCTGCACCTTGTTCGACATCAATTTCCAGCCGGCAAGGATGCGCGTGGAGGACTTGAGACGCGGTTTGGTGCAACTGAGCGAACGCGTTTATAGCGCGGAATTCACCGAGCGCCGGCGCCGCAACTTCTTTCTCCGTCAAAAAGCGCTGCGGCGTGAACTACGCTCTGCCTGAATCGCTTTGTGATTTGGTCGCGCTCCGTGCTTGTCTAATGGGGGTTACTGTCCCTATCTGGAGGCATGGAGATTGATCCCAAAGCGATTGTGTCAGAGAGTGCAAAGCTGGGTGAGGGGACCGTAGTCGGGCCTTTTGCCGTGATTGAAGAAGGCGTGCAGGTCGGGAGCGGATGTCGTATTGCCGCGCATGTGATCCTTCGGAAAGGGACGGTGCTGGGCGATTCGGTCAGCGTGGATTCCTTTGCCGTGATCGGAGGGGACCCGCAGTCGATCACCTTTGACCCTTCGGTCGAGAGTGGTGTCAAGGTTGGTGACGGTACAGTGATTCGTGAAGGTGTTACGGTCAACCGGGCCAGCCAGGCCGGAACGCAAACGGTGCTGGGCGCGAAGTGTTTTCTGATGGCGCAGGCACATGTCGCGCATGATTGCCGCCTGGGAGATGACGTGATTTTGGCCAACAACGTCATGTTGGCGGGGCACGTACAGGTCGGCACCCGTGTGTTTATGGGCGGCGGATCCGCCGTCCACCAGTTCTGCCGGGTGGGGCAGGGGGTGATGGTCGGGGGAAATGCCTCGATTTCGCTGGATGTGCCTCCCTATGTCATGGCCGCCGAGCGCAATGAAGCGCATGGCCTGAATCTGGTCGGCTTGCGTCGTGCCGGGATCGAGCAGCGGGAAATCACGGATTTGAAACGCTGTTACCGGGCGGTCTTTTTCGGCGGCGGCAACCTGCGCAAGAAGGCGGAGCAAGCCGCCCGCGAGCATGAGTTCGGCACCACGCCGGCCGGCGCGCGTTTCCTCGCATTCTTTGATGGAGGCAATCGCGGGTTCATCCAGTCGACGCGCGATTCCGAATAGAATTTTCCAGCCCATGACGGATGCAATTGAACCCGCCCCCCTGGCGCTGACCTGTGGCGATCCCGCTGGGATCGGCCCGGAGGTCGTGGAGCAGGCACTCCTGAAAATGCCCGAACTGGCGGCAAACTGTGTATTGTTGGGGCCGCAGGCATGGGGTGCGTCCGTAGCCGCACGCACCGGGGCGGACTTCGTCGCGGTCGGGCCGGAAGCTTATCAGTTGAGTCCCGGTCAGCCGGATGAGAATGGCGCGCGGGTGGCGCTGGCCGCGATGGATGCGGCGGCCGCAGGGTGCCGGGAAGGCCGCTACCGTGCCGTGGTCACCGGACCGGTCAGCAAGTCTTGGCTGCAGCGGGTGGGCTACCGCTTTCCCGGGCAGACCGAATTTTTTGCCGATGCCTGGGCGGGTGTGCCGACCATGGCTTTTGTCGGGCAGCAGTTGAAAGTCGTCCTTGCGACCTGGCACCTGCCGCTGCGAGAGGTGCCGCTGGCACTGACCGCCGATTGCCTCGAGCTTGCCGTGCGCCGTGCGTATGACCTGGGGCGCGCCCTCGGGGTGGAGGAGCCACGGATCGCGGTGGCCGGATTGAATCCGCATGCGGGGGAGGACGGAATCCTCGGTACGGAGGAGCGGGATGTGCTTGATCCCTGTCTGGACCGGCTGCGTGAAACCATGCCGGGGCTCTCCCGTTGCCTGCCCGGCGATACGGTGTTCTTTCGCCAGGTAAGAGGCGAATTCGATGTGGTCGTCGGTGCCTACCACGACCAGGCCTTGGCCGCGGTCAAAACCCTGGAGTTTGATGCGGCCGTCAACGTGACGCTGGGGCTGCGCTATGTTCGCACGAGCCCGGACCACGGCACGGCCTTCGATCTTGCGGGCAAAGGGGCGGCGAACCCGGACAGTATGATTGCCTCGATCCGGCTGGCGGCCGCCCTTTCTTGAAGGATTGCGCCTTCGGGATTGAATCTTTGCGGAATCCACTTTCCTTAGTCCCTGATTTATGGTGACAGATCTTGAAGTCGATTTGCCGGAAGGCGTGCGTTTGGGGAATGAAAAGCTGGTTGCGGTCACGGAACCGGCCGGGCGAAAGCTGGGCGCCCTGATCGAGCGCGAGCAGAAAGGCGAGTACCTCCGGATTAAAATTACCGGGGGCGGCTGCAATGGTCTCAGCTATAAAATGAAATTTGTGAGCGGTCCCAAGCGCGGAGATATTCTGGTGGCTTCATCCGGTGCCCGCGTGTTGGTGGATTCGAAAAGCGCGCTTTATTTGCGCGGCACCATCCTGGATTATTCCGACAAGATGGTGGGCGGCGGCTTCAAGTTTTCGAATCCGAATGCCAAGTCCAGCTGCAGTTGCGGCGAAAGCTTCTCTATCTGAGTTTGCGGGTTCCTTGAAAAAGGATTTGAAATGCGAGCGCAAAGTTTTACACCTTGGGCTTTCTTGTATGGCAATTCAACCCACACTATGACTGTAACTGGTGAACGTTTAGAGACGGCATGGAGCCGTCCGCGCCTGTGCAGTGGTTTCCATCGAGGATCCTTATACAAGAAATCGCTCGATACTACGTATTAATGGCAAGATACCCGAACTCTCGTGGTCGACGTTTCGACCGCAACCGTGGACCGAAAGGTTTAAGAAGGAATGATCGGATCCGCGCATCGGAAGTGCGTGTGATCGGCCCCGAAGGCACCAATCTGGGCGTCATGCCGCCCAAGAAGGCGCTGGAGTTGGCCCAGAAAGTTGGTCTCGACCTGATCGAAGTCTCGCCCTCTGCCAGACCCCCCGTTTGCCGTATCCTGGACTTCGGCAAGTACCTCTATGAGGAAAGCAAGAAGCAGAAAGACCAGAAGCAGCACAACGCGAAGTTGAAGGAAGTGAAATTCCGGGTCTCGATTGATCAGCACGATTTCGAAACCAAGCTTCGCCGGGCCGAGAAATTCCTCTACCAGGGGAACAAGGTGAAATTGACGCTGCAGTTCCGGGGGCGTGAAAACGAACACCGTGAACTGGGATTCGTCCGTGTGCAGACCGCCGCAGATGAATTGCTGGGAGTGGCATCGCTTGATTCCGAACCGAAGCTGGTCGGCCGCCAGGTGACCGCGATTCTCTCGCCCTTGCCGGTGCAGAAGCGTAAGTTGAAGTTCAATCGCGATGAAGACGACTTCGATGATGACGATGATCATGAAGATGATGATCACGACGATTTCGACGACGAAGAGCACAACGATTGATCCACTTCGATGCGGGACGGGCTTTTCAAGCTGTTAAGGGCTCGTCTCGTGTCCGTCGGACACCCGCTTTGTTTGATTCCGCTGGCGCTGGTACTTGCGTTCGGTTCTCTGTCGGCCCGCAGTTTGGAGCGCAACGGGAAGCGCTACATTGACCTGGCCACGATTGCCCATTCTCTGGGCATGCAGAGCTATTGGCTGAAAGATGCGCGGACCTACCGGTTGCACAGTCAATGGACGACCATCGATGCCGACAACAAGCTCAGCATCCTCAAGATCAATGGGCTGCCTGTGCACCTCGGTGCCGTGCCGGTGCAATCCGGCAAGGCTCTGTTTCTGGCGGAGACGGACTACCGTAACAGTCTGCAGCCTGTCCTGACACCCCAGGTTTTCGGGAGCGCGCCCGGCTTGAAGCGTATCGTCATCGATGCGGGCCATGGTGGCCGGGACGAGGGAGCCCACAACAGTGCCTACGGTTTGAAGGAAAAGTACCTGACGCTGGACGTGGCAGTCCGCTTGAAACGTCTGCTCGAGCTGTCCGGCTATGAAGTCGTCCTGACCCGGAGCAGCGACAAGTTTGTCGAATTGCCGCGCCGCTCCGCCTACGCCAACTTCAAGGACGCGGATCTGTTCATCAGTATCCATTTCAATTCGGCGGGTAATCCGGATGCTGCGGGTTTTGAAACCTACGCCATGACTCCCCAGTTCCAGACCTCCACGAATGTGAGCGGGACGAGCTCGGAAGATTCGAAACGCTGGGCCGGCAACGGCCAGGATCCGTGGAACAGTTTGCTGGCCTATCATGTGCAGCGCAGCCTGGTTACCTCGCTGGGAGGTCCGGACCGGGGCTTCAAGCGTGCCCGGTTTGCGGTGCTCAAGGATCTGCAATGTCCCGGGGTTTTGGTCGAACTCGGGTTCCTTTCCAATGCCGCCACGGCTCAACAGATGCGGACGACGGAATACAGGGAAACGCTTGCACGCAGCCTTTCCAAGGGCATAGTCGCCTACGGTCAACGACTGGAACGGCTACCCTGATTATGGTGATACAACGCATTTGTTTTCTTTGCCTGCTCTTAATTTTTTCGCCGGGCGGCTTCCGTGCCACCGCTGCGATCGATCCCGATGCCGCCAATGTGGTGGTCGTGGTGAATACGAATGAGCCCGGATCCCGTCAGATCGCGGACTACTATGTGGCAAAACGCGGGATCCCAACGGCCAATATTATCGAGCTGTCGACCTCGACGGAGGAAACCATCAGCCTGGCGGAGTACGTTGAAACCATTCACAACCCGCTCCTCAATGCCCTGTTGGCGAAGGAGTGGATCACCGGCGTCAAGCAGTCCGGCAAGGATCGTTTCGGGCGTGAGCAGATGTCGGTCGCGGTCCATCATATCAGCTATCTGGTGATGACGCGGGGCCTGCCCTTGCGCATTCAGGACGACCCCGAGCAGATGGGAGATGCTCCCGCCAATCTCCCGGCCCAGTTTAAACACAACCGTGCTGCGGTCGACAGTGAGCTCTGCCTGCTGGCGGGGCCTCCCGGGCTGCCGGTGACCGGCTTTATTCCCAATCCCTTATTCGAGAAGCGCTTGCCCACGGGGCCGGACGCCGCACGGGTTCTCCGGGTCTGCCGTCTTGACGGTCCGACGGTGGCTCAGGTGCTCTCGCTGATTGACCGGACGCTCGAGGCGGAAGAAAAAGGACTGGTAGGCCGGGCCTATTTCGATCTGGGGGGACCGCACGCCAAAGGGGACGAGTGGTTGAGTGCGGCCGGCGATCTGGCCAAGGCCGCGTATTTTGATTGTGATTTCGAGACTTCGAAGCGACCGATGGGCATTCAGGACCGCTACGATGCCCCGGCCATCTACATGGGCTGGTACCGTGCGCATGCCTTTGGGCTGTGGCGTGCTCGACGCTGGGGGGTGCCTCCGGGGGCGATCGCATTTCACCTGCACAGTTTCTCGGCGACCACGGTGCGCTCGGAAAGCAAAGCCTGGCTGGGCCCCTTTGTCGCCCAAGGCTATTGTGCGACCTTCGGCAATGTGTACGAACCCTATCTCGAACTGACGCACCGCCCGCAGATGGTGCTGGAAATGTTGCTTGAAGGCCGGCCTTTCGGGGAGGCGGTTCTCTATAGTATTCCGGTGCTCAGTTGGGAGGGGGTTGCCATCGGGGATCCGCTTTACCGGCCCTTCAAGGTGGGGCTTGAAGCGCAGCTTGAGGAAGATGAAGGTCCTTACGCCTCGTACGCGGTGCTACGCGAAATCAATCGCCTGAAGGCGAAGGAGGGGGAGGCGGCGGCGCTTCAGTATGCCCGCAGCCAGTTTATACGCTTTCCTTCGCTTGCCCTGGCTTATCGGCTGGCGGCTCTCTATGATGCCGCAGGGAGCCCCGAAAAGGGTGTGGAGGCGCTTAAAGTGGTTCGCTATATCAGTACGTTCTCGCCCGATGAATATGTGCTGGTCCAGAAAATTGCCAACTTCCTGAATCGTCACGGGGAGAGCGAGTTGGCCTTCCAGCTGTATGAGAACCTGCTCTCGCAGAAGGGCTTGGGCAAACCTTTGAAGATTTCCCTCTTGGAAGGGGGCGCCAAAGTCGCACAAAATGCGGGACAGTTGAGTTCGGTTTCCCGCTGGAGCCTGGAAGCCAGCCAACTCAAGCAACCGCCGGCCAAAAAGTGATGCCCTGCGCTTGCGGAAAGCTGGAAAGTTTATTTTAGGTTCTTGACTCAAAAACCTAAAATAAACAAAAACCGTGCAATCTTTTCAAAAAACGCTATCGCCTAAATCTTTTTCCTGTGAGCACACCTGAGAACATTCACACCGAATTCCACCGCATGCTGGGGCGTGAGGCCAAGGAGGCCCAACTGAAGCAGCGCGGTCATGTTTTCTGGTTCTACGGACTGTCCGGTTCGGGCAAGAGCACCTTGGCCAATGCCCTGGAGCGGAAGCTGGTCGAGCGCGGGTTCGTGACCAAGATTCTGGATGGCGACAATATCCGCAGCCGCTTGAACCGCGACCTCGGTTTTTCAGACGAAGACCGCTGGGAGAACATCCGTCGCATTTCGGAAGTGGCCCGTCTCTTCCTCGACAGCGGGCATGTTGTGTTTACTTCCTTTATCACGCCGAAGCGGGAACTTCGGGAATTGGCATCCGACATCGTTGGTTCGGCTGATTTTACCCCGGTTTATGTAAAGGCGGACTTCGAGACCTGCGCCAAACGCGATGTGAAAGGGCTTTACGCCAAGGCGGCGGCCGGCGGGGTCAAGCATTTCACCGGCAAGGACTCGTCCTTTGAGGAACCGGAAGCCGGTTCCGTGGACTGGGTGATCGACACGGATCGGCAAAGTGAAGCTGAATCCCTTCAAGCCTTGCTTGATCAGGTGCTGCCGCTTATCCAATCCGACTCCCAAGCTTAGTTTTATTCCCTTTCTGATACAAAGATCATGCATCAAGACTACACCATCACCCACCTCAAGCAGCTTGAGTCCGAGGCGATTTATATCCTGCGCGAAACCGCGGCCCAGTTCGAGAAGCCGGTGCTGCTCTTCTCCGGCGGCAAGGATTCGATCGTCATGGCACACTTGGCGAAAAAGGCCTTCTGGCCGGCTAGACTGCCGTTTCCGCTGATGCACGTGGATACAGGCCACAATTTCCCCGAAACCATGGAATACCGTGATCGCTTCGTGGAAGATTTGGGGGCCGAGCTTGTGGTGGCTTCCGTGCAGAAGGCAATCGACGAGGGCAAGGTGGTCGAGGAGACCGGTCCCTATGCCAGCCGTAACGGCCTGCAGACGGTGGCCTTGCTGGAAGGTCTTGAAGAAGGCCAATACGACGCCGCCCTGGGCGGTGGCCGTCGTGACGAGGAAAAGGCCCGTGCCAAGGAGCGCTTCTTCTCGCACCGTGATGCCTTCGGCCAATGGGACCCGAAGAACCAGCGCCCCGAGCTCTGGAATATTTTCAACGGCCGCAAGCACCATGGGGAGCACTTCCGTGTCTTCCCCTTGAGTAACTGGACGGAAATGGACATCTGGCAGTACATCAAGCTGGAGGAGATCGACCTGCCAAACCTCTATTTCTCCCACGAGCGTGACTGCTTTGTCCGTAACGGTGTGGTCATGGCGGTGTCCGAATTCATCGAACTGCTGCCTGAGGAAAAGGAGAATGTTGAAAAAATGACCGTCCGCTTCCGTACCATCGGTGACGCGACCTGCACGGGCGCGGCCTTGTCGACGGCCAGCAGCTTGGACGACATCATCGCTGAAGTCGCCGCCGCCCGCCAGACCGAGCGCGGCACACGTGCCGACGACAAGCGTTCCGAAACCGCCATGGAAGACCGCAAGAAGGAAGGTTATTTCTAAGCCAAGCACGGACGTTTCACCTTCAAACCTTCCCACTTTCACACCTTTACACTTTACTAAAATGAGCGAAGTAAAATCAGCAGCAGGCTATCTCGACATGGACCTCTTGCGTTTCACCACGGCCGGGTCCGTGGACGACGGCAAGAGCACCCTGATTGGCCGTCTCCTTTACGATTCAAAGGCGATCTTTGAAGACCAGCTGGAAGCCGTCGAGCGCAGCTCCAAGTCGCGCGGCGACGAACACGTCAACCTTGCCCTTCTCACCGACGGGCTTCGTTCCGAGCGGGAGCAGGGGATCACGATCGACGTGGCTTACCGGTATTTTGCGACACCGAAGCGCAAGTTCATCATCGCGGATACCCCGGGGCACATCCAGTACACCCGGAACATGGTGACCGGCGCCTCCACGGCCAACCTTGCCATCCTCTTGGTGGACGCGCGCAAGGGCGTGATCGAGCAAACCTGCCGTCACGCATTCATCGCCAACCTGCTGCGCATCCAGCACATCGTGGTCTGCATCAACAAGATGGACCTGGTCGACTGGAGTGAGGAGATCTACAATTCCATCATCCAGGACTTCAAGAAGTTCGCTTCCCGTCTCGATAACATCGTGGAAGTGACCTTCATCCCGGCCAGTGCCCTGTTGGGGGACAACATTGTCGACAAGTCCGATAAGATGCCCTGGTACCAGGGGCCGACCCTCCTTTACCACCTCGAGACCGTGTATATCGGTGCCGACGCCAACCACGTGGACGCCCGCCTTCCGGTCCAGTGGGTGATCCGTCCGCACTCCGACAAGTGGCATGATTTCCGTGGCTTTGCCGGGCGTGTGGCCGGCGGTGTCTTCAAGCCGGGCGACGCTGTGCAGGTGCTGCCCTCCGGTTTTGAAACCACGATCAAGGCGATTCACTCCATGGAAGGAGAGCTGGAGGAAGCCTTCTCTCCCATGTCCGTGGCGGTGACCCTGAACGACGAGATCGATATCTCCCGTGGCGACATGCTGGTGAAGCCGAACAATCCGCCGGCCCCGCGCCAGGATATCGAGGCCATGATCTGCTGGTTCTCCGCGACCAAGAAGCTGGCCGGACGCGGCAAGTACATCCTGCGCCACACCACCAAGGAGGTGAAGGCGATCGTCACGGAGGTGCGCTACAAGGTGAACATCAACACCCTGCACAAGATCGAGGACGACTTGGTCTTCAGCCTCAATGACATCGGACGTATTTCCCTGCGGACTTCGGCCCCGCTGATCGCGGACAGCTACAAGAAGAACCGGATCTCCGGCAGCTTCATCCTGATCGACGAGCAGACCAACGAAACGGTGGCCGCCGGCATGATTATTTAGGGAGTTGGGTGTTGTGCGTTGAAGCTTGTTGGTTGAACATCCGGCCAATCAGCTTACAACTAGCAATTTTCAACCTATCCCATCATGTCTGAAGACTCCAAGATTCGTTGTGGTGTGGTTGGTACGGGGTATCTCGGCCAACACCACGCCCGCATCTATGCTGCGCTGGAAAGCACCGAACTCGTCGGTATCGTCGAGGCCGATGACGCACGCGCCGCGGAAATCTGCGGTTTGTACAATTGCCGCCGCTTTGAGACGCTTGAAGCGCTGGCCGAGGCCTGCGATGCGGTCAGTGTGGTGGTCCCTACGGACAAGCACTGCGAGGTGGCGGTGCCGCTGCTCCAGGGCGGTTGCCACCTCCTGATCGAGAAGCCGCTGTGCACCAGCCTGGAAGAAGCCGAAAAAATCCTGACCGCGGCCAAAGCCGCCGGTCGTATCGTCCAGGTGGGGCATATCGAGCATTACAACCCGGTCATGGGCTATCTGGAAAGCGCTGTGACGGCTCCCCAGTTCATCACTGCGGACCGTCTGGCACCCTTCAACCCGCGCGGGACCGAGGTCGGCGTGGTACTCGACCTCATGATCCATGATCTCGGGGTGATTCTCGCCCTCGTCCGCTCACCTGTTAAGTCGGTCGAAGCCGTGGGTGTGAAGGTGCTGTCGGGGAGCGAGGATATCGCCAACGCCCGGATTACCTTTGAGAGTGGTTGTGTGGCCAATATCAACACCAGCCGGGTGAGCATGAAAAAGGTGCGTGAGATCCGGGTCTTCCAGCCGGCCAACTACCTGTCCCTCGACTTTATGAACCAGGCCGGGCACTTCCTCCGCAAGGAAGGCCACGAGCTTGTGCGGGAGGAGATCCCGATCGAGAAGGACGAACCCTTGAAATTGGAGCTGGAATCCTTTGCCCAGGTGGTTCGCGAAACCGGTCAGCCCAAGGTGGGTGCCGAACTTGGCAAGTCTGCCCTTGAACTCGCCATCCAGATTTCAGAGCTGATCCACGGGCGGGGCTAGCCTGTATGCGCTGGAGAATCCTAGTTGGCTGCCTCCTCTTTCCGCTTCTTATGTCTGCTGAGGTCCAAATTGTTGCGCATCGTGGTGCGTCCGCATACGCGCCGGAAAATTCGATGGCGGCGGTGCGGCTTGCCTGGCAGGTCGGGGCTGATGCCGTTGAGGTGGATGTCCATCTGACGGCTGACAACGAAATCGTCTGCATCCATGATGCGACCACGGAGCGCGTGTCACGAACCAGCCTGACGGTGGCGGAAGTGACCTGGCAGGCATTGCAGGCGATCGAATTGATTACGCGGGAGGGGGTACAGGATGCCGGTCCGGCACGAATCCCCCTTTTGAGCGAGGTGCTCGCCTCGGTTCCCGAAGGCAAGCTGCTCTACATCGAACTCAAGTCGGATGTGCGTATCGTTCCGTATTTACTGGCGGAGCTGGAACAGTCCGACGTACCCGCTGCACAGATCTTCATCATTTCCTTCTATCCGGAAGTCTTGAAGGCGGTCAAAGCCGGGGCTCCCGAACTTCGGACCGGTTTACTGGTCAACTTTAAGCGTGCGGGCATTCGTTTGAAACCGAGTATGGCGAAGATCTTTGCCGCGGCGGAAGATGCCCGGTGCGACGATATCAGTGTGAAGGCGCACCCCTTGATGTTGCCTAAGTTTGCGGCGGCGGTCCGCAAGAAGGGTTACGGCTTTCATGTCTGGACCGTGGATGATCCCGCATGGGCCATGGAAATGTTACGGCGGGGGGCTCAGAGTATTACCACGAACAAACCGGACCTGATCCGCCATGCGCTCGACGCGAATGTGCCGGTCCACGGTTCGGACGGCAAAAGCCTGTAGTGTGTCATGTCGGAAAAATTAACAGTTCCAGATCCCTTTGATGCCCCCGTTGATGGAGGAGGGGTGGACCTGCTGATTGTTGCCGGGGAGCACTCGGGCGATGAGCATGCTGCCGAGGTCCTGAGGGATATGAAACAGCGGCGACCGGATCTAAAGGTGGCCTGTTTGGGGGGCGTCGAACTGCAGGCGGCGGGTGCCCAACTCCTGTATGATCTGACTGCGGTTTCCATTGTCGGACTCTTCGAGGTGATCAAGCATTACGGCTTCTTCAAGGGGCTCTTCCAGCGGACACTGGACTGGATCGCGCAATACCGTCCCAAGCACATTTGTTTTGTCGATTACCCGGGATTCAATCTGCGTCTGGCTGAGGAGCTGCGCCGTCGCGGCCTGAGCCGGAAAGGGGGCGGGGCGATCGCCGTGAGCTACTACATCGGCCCCCAAATTTGGGCTTGGAAAGCCGGTCGTCGTTTCAAGATGGCCAAGGCCCTCGACCGCCTGGGAGTCATTTTCCCATTCGAGGTCGATTGCTACAAGGACACGGATCTGCCGGTTGAATTTGTTGGCCACCCCTTTGTGAGGCAGGATTACCAGCCGCCGTTCACTTATGACGCAACGGCGCCGGTCCTGCTCCTTCCGGGCAGTCGCCGTGCGGCGGTGGAGCGGATTTTTCCGATGCTGTTGAGCGGGTTCCGGCAGGCGCTGCAATCCAAGCCAGGGCTTTCGGCCCGGGTCATTTACCCGACCGCAGCCATCCGTGAGATTCTGGAAGCCTGCCTTGAGCATGAGGCCGACCTTCGGGATCGGATCGAGCTCGTGCCGAATGAGGAACAAACCATGCCGGCCAGCGGCGTGCTGATGAGTTCGGGAACCATGTCCCTTTCGGTTGCGATGTCCGGCATTCCCGGAGCCATTACTTATCGCTTGCACCCGATGACGTATTGGCTGGGGCGCATGATCATGCAGGTTCCGTATTTGGGCATCTCCAATCTCCTGCTCGAACGCCCCCTGCATCCGGAATTCCTACAGGGTGCGGCGACCCCGGAAGCGCTTGCGGGGGCCATCCTGCGCATCGAGTCGGACGCTTCGGTGGTGGCCGAGGCGAGGGAAGGGGCGCGCCAGCTTCGCGAAATCCTGCAACCGGATAGCCGGGCCAGTGCGGCGGAGTGGTTGCTTAAAGAGCTTTAATGGGCGATCGCCGCCTCCAGGCAATAGCTCAGGGAGATGCCGGTGCGGTAGTTGCCCGCCAGATGCAGTCCGGGGTGGGCGGCTTCGATGTCTTCGATGGTCTTTAGGTATTGCCCGTAGCCGAGCTTGTATTGGGGGATCGCTTTGGGCCAGTGCTTGTGGTGCACGAAACCGGGGTAGCCCGACACGCCGAGCAGGGCCTCGAGTTCGGACTGTACCATTCCCATCAGTGCCTCGGTGTGGGGTGTGGCGCAGTCCGGTTGGCGTTCGCCTCCGATAAATACTGTCAGCAGTACCTGTCCTTTGGGGGCGCGCCCTTCGAACAGGCTGGAAGGAAAGAGGACGCCGAGGACCTTGCGGCCTTCGCATTCCGGTACCAGAGCTCCGAAACCGTCGAGCGGATGTTTCACCTGAGCGCGCGGATAGCCGAGGCTGAGTACGGAGACTGGCGGGTAGTCGATGCTCTTGAGCAGTTCGAGCTCATGCTGGCGCTCGCTCTCCAGCGGGAGATCGCTTAGACGGTGCGCCGGTACCGTGAGGATGATCTGTTTGAAGGCGGCATGCCGGGATTCGCCCGCACTTGTTGTCCAACGGACGGCCCAGCCCCCGCTTTCCTGTCGTATGGATTCGATGGATACGCCGGTCTGTACTGCCGGTCCGAGGGCCCGGGCGATGGTCGCGGGTAGTGCGTGCATGCCGTCCTTGAAACTGATCATGCGCTTCCTGAACTTGGTTCCGGATTTCCGGGCGGCCCGCATCTTGCCGAGGGCGCCTCGGATCAGGCCGCCGTATTCTTGTTCGAGGGCGTACAGCTTGGGGAAGCCATGGCGCAGCGAGAGCAGTTCGGGATCACCGGCGTAAATGCCGCCGACAAGCGGGTTGATGGCGTAGCGGTACAGTTCGTCCCCGAGGCGCCGGCGTACGAACTCCGCCACGCTTTCCTCGTCCTCGTCCTCGTCCTCCGCTGCGCGGACGAAGGGTTCCTTGAGGACGCGCAATTTGCCGGCAAAGGACCACAAGGGGGTGGTGATTGCGGACAGGGGATTCATGGGCACCGCATGCGGTTGGCCACTGCGGACGATGTAGCGTTTGTTTGCTTCCGGGCGCGCCTCGATGATCTGTTCACTTAGGCCGGGGACGCTCTCGAAGAAGGATTCGATCTCGGCGGAATTGAGCAGGATGGAGTTGGGGCCTTCCTCGGCCAGGTAGCCTCCGCGGCATTCCGTTTGCATGGCGCCGCCGACCCGCTCGGCACTTTCCAGTACCAAGCTTTCGTGCCCCCCGCGTTGGAGTTGCCAGGCGGTGGCCAGACCGGTGATCCCGGCGCCGATGATGCAGGTGTCAGGCATTCTTTCGTCCCGTGATAACTTCCATGAGGGCTTCGACGCACTCGATGCGTGCGCTGGGCACCATCCCGTGCCCCAGGTTGAAAATAAAGCCCGGTTCCTTGCCGGCATCCTCCAGCAGGCGTTCGGCTTCACGGCGTACCGTCTCCGGAGTCGTGGTCAAGGTGATGGGGTCCAGGTTGCCCTGGACGGCTACGCTGTGTCCCAGTGATTTCCGGATCCGACGCATGTTGATGGTCCAATCCAGGCTGATGATCGAGGCGCCGGTCCGGATCAGGTCGGCGCTTTTATGGCCCATGCCCTTGGCGTAAAGGATCACGGGGACCCGGCCTTTCAACTCATGGATAATGTGGTGGATCCAGCGCAGGGACCAGGCGTCGTAATGGATGGCCGGACAGATGGCGCCCCAGGAGTCGAAGATCTGCAGCGCATCGGCACCGGCGTCGATCTGCATGTGCAGGTATTCGACGATGCCGTCGGTCAGTTTCTGTAGCAGGGCTTCGAAGAGCTCCGGTTCGCTCCAGGCCAGCTTCTTGATCGCGATAAAGTCCTTGGCCGATCCGCCCTCGACCATGTAGCAGGCGAGCGTCCAAGGGGAGCCACAAAACCCGAGCAGGGCGGTGTCGTCGCCCAGTTGACGGCGGGTGAGACGTAGCGCATCGCCCACGTAAGCCAGTTTCTCCGTCACCTTGCCGGCGTCCAGGGCTTCGATTTTTTCGCGGCTGTCGAGCAGGTAGTCCATCCCGATGCCGCCCTGGTCCCGGAAGTGATAGCCTTGTCCGAGCGCTTCGGGGATGACCAGGATGTCGGAAAAGATGATGGCGGCATCCAGGGGAAAGCGCCGGAGCGGTTGCAGTGTGACTTCCGCGGCCAGTTCCGGCGTGCGGACCATGGTGACAAAATCATGTTGGGCTTTTAACTCCCGGTACTCAGGCAAGTAGCGGCCTGCCTGGCGCATGAGCCAGACCGGAGGGCGGTCGACGGGTTGGCAACGGGCGGTTGCGAGGAAACGTTCTCTTGGTGTCATGTATGCGTGAAGCGGATGTATATGGTGAGGGAAAGTTTTCGGCTATTCGGACGCCCAGTCCCGGGGCTGAAGGAAGTACTCGTAGAGCTTCGCTTCCGGGCTGCCCGGTTCCGGATGCCGGTTGTAGTCCCAACGGACGAGGGGGGGCAGGGACATCAGGATGGACTCGGTCCGGCCTTTGGATTGCAGGCCGAAAATGGTGCCGCGGTCATAGACCAGGTTGAACTCGACATAGCGGCCGCGGCGGTAGAGCTGGAACTCGCGCTCGGCTTCCGTGTAAGGGCTGTTTTTCCGTCGGCTCACAATCGGACGGTACGCGGGCAGGAAATGATCGCCGACTGAGCTCATGAAGGCGAAGGAGTGGTCAAAGCCTCCTTCATTGAAGTCATCGAAGAAGATCCCCCCGATCCCGCGTGGCTCGTTGCGATGGGGGAGGTAGAAATACCGGTCACAGGTTTCTTTGAAACGGGGGTAGAGCGCTTGTCCGAAGGGATCACAGGCGGCTTTGGCTGTTTTGTGCCAATGGACCGCATCTTCCCGCTTCCCGTAGTAGGGCGTGAGGTCGAAGCCCCCGCCGAACCACCAGACGGGAGCGCCTTCGTCGGGCTCTGCGTGAAAGAACCGCACGTTCATGTGTGTGGTGGGGATGTGCGGATTGGTCGGGTGCACGACCAGTGAAACCCCCATGGCGCGGAACGGCGCGCCGGCCAGTTGCGGTCGCGTTGCCGTGGCGGAGGGGGGGAGTCCCTTGCCGTGTACATCGGAGAAATTGATGCCTGCTTTTTCGAAGATCGCACCGCCTTCCATGACCCGGGAGCGGCCCCCGCCGCCCTCACTCCGCGTCCAGCTGTCCTCAAGGAAAGTCTGGTCCCCGTCTTCGTCTGCAAGTGCTTGGCAGATAGTATCCTGCAAGTCCAATAGGTAGGTGCGGACTTTTTCTGGAGAGGCTTGGGTCATAGTCGGTAAGATGTTGTATCAGCTTGCGATCCGGCACAAGTCATAGAATCGTGAATTGAATGGAGCCCATGCATGAATCGGATTCAAGTCGAAGGCTGCCAGAGGCGGTGATGATCTTTGGCTGTGGCTACGTGGGGCGCGCCTTGGCCTGTCGATTGTTGAGGGAGGGCGTTCGTGTCGGGGCACTCACACGTAATGCCGAAACTGCGGACGAACTGAGTGCCCTGGGGCTGGATCCGGTGATCACCGGCGATTTGGACTCGACTGAATGGGCTACGAAACTGGAAGGGGATTGGCCGGCGGTGGTCAACTGTGTCAGCTCTGCCGGAAATGGATTGGAAGGCTACCGGAAGTCCTACATCGACGGGCAACAAGCCATCCTTGATTGGGCGGGAAAACGCCGACTGTCCCGCTATCTCTATACCAGCAGCACTTCGGTCTACCCTCAGGAGGGAGGGCTTGTTTCGGAGGATGCCGACACCTCAGCTGCGGGGCCGGGCGGGCAGTTGCTGCTGGAGGCGGAGCGGCTTCTGGTCAACGCTTCGGCGGGCATGGACCGGCACTACATCTTGCGACTGTCCGGGATCTATGGGCCGGGTCGTCATCATTTACTCGACCAAGTGCGTGCGGGAGCGGTGATCCCGGGCCGGGGGGACTACACGCTCAACATAATACACCTCCATGATATCGTCGAGGTGATGGTCCGCCTGCTTGCGGTGGATGCCCCGGCTCCCAGCGGTATTTACAATCTTTCGGATGACATGCCTGCACACAAAGCGACTGTCATGGCCTGGCTGGCCGATCAATTGGGTGTTGCGGCCCCTGTCTTTGACCCCTCGCAGGTTTCTCCTCGCCTGGCGCGACGGGGTGGGCGTATGCCGGATCGTGTGATTGCGAATGGTAAAATCCGGCAGGCCCTGAATTGGGCTCCCCATTTTCCGGATTTCCAGGCGGGTTATACTGCCTTGTTTGAAGATTAGAATTGGTAATGTGTGAAAGTTGTATTGCTAATGTCGGGCGGGCGGCTTAGCTTATGCTCATGTCTCTTCTAAAAGTTACCGTTACCCAAATCCTCAAAGAAAAATCATCCTCGGTCTTCTCAGTGAATGAGGATTGTACCGTGGCGGCTGCCGTGGCGGCCATGAATCAGGCCCGCGTCGGTTCCGTGTTGGTCAAGCGCGACCAGCAAGTGGTCGGTATCTTTACCGAGCGGGATGTGCTGGTTCGAGTCGTCTCCGAACAGCGGGACCCGGCGAAAACCATCGTCCGTGATGTCATGACGGCTCATTTCAAGTCGATTACAAAGGATACTCCGGTCGAGGATGCCATGCAGTTGATGACGGATCGGCGCGTGCGACATTTGCCGGTTCTGGAAAATGGCCGTTTGCTCGGTATGATTTCTATCGGGGATGTGACCCGCTGGCTGCTTCTGGCGAATGAGGTCGAGGTGGATAATCTACGCAAGTACGTGTTCTCCGAGTATCCGGGCTAGGGTCTTTGGTCTATCGGCTGGCGGGTGAGGCATCTGTATTTGTAACGCAGATGTGAAAAAGCGCGTATTTGTGCAATATCTAGGTGCAATTTGTTACGATCCCTGCACCTTAGATATTAATGTATATTGGTAATGACGTTAGTATCGGGTCGGCTTTAGGGCGCTTGTTTAAGCTGTCCCGTTTGAGTGTGGCGACCGAGTCTGCGCAAGTGGATGGAGGCCAGCCGGATCGGCGCTTGGTCGAAGCTCCGCTTACTCAAGATCAATCGTTTCAGGTTTGGATCGAGCCCATTTCTGAGAAGGCGAAACGTCAGACTTTGCTCAAAAAGCGCCAATTGAATGATGAATCTCTGCTCATTGGCCGCCGCGGTTCGATTGCCGAACTGCAACCCGGAGACAAGGATGCCTACCTGATCTCACAGATGGAGCCTTATACGGTGTCCAAGCGGCACTGTCAGCTTGAGGTTCGCGAGGACGGTGTTTGGTTGCAGGATTTGGACAGTCGTTTCGGCACCTATGTCGACGGGACTGTGCTGGGTGGAAAGTCTGGGCAGAAAGAGATTTGCCTGGAGCCCGGAGAGCATGAGCTCATACCCGGTCCGGAGCGTTCCAACTTCCGGTTTAAGATTACGGTCGAAGCGGCCTAGCCACTTGTTTTCCCCTGCGAGGCGTTTTCTGTCTGCTCCGGTCTGGTGTTGCCTCCCATGCTGGGGCATTTCGACTCGTTCTAGCCCCGTATTGTGCCGGAATCGGCCGCTCGCATGACTTTTCTCTGGCTTCCGTCTTGACTCGGATATGTCTGCCCGTGGACTCTCTGCTTTTTATCCCATAACCCAGAGAAAAGGAATTACAATATGGCAGGTGTAGGCAAACTATTGAAGCAAGCTCAGAAGATGCAGAAGCAAATGCAGGCGATCCAGGACGAGCTGGCAGAACGCGTATTCGAGGTTTCCAGCGGCGGCGGTGCGGTCGAGATCCAGATCACCGGCCAAGGTGAATTCAAGGGATTGAAGATCGATCCGGAATTCCTCAAGGAGGACGCTGAATTTGTGGAGGAGACCCTTCTCGGAGCAATCCAGGAAGCGGCTCAAAAGGCCAAGGATGAAAGCGAAGAGGCCATGTCTGCCCTGACCGGTGGCATGGGCGGCTTTCCCGGCCTGATGTAATTTTAGCGCTTGTTGCGTGACGCCTGCCTTCGAACACCTGCTGGAGAAGCTCAAGCGGCTGCCTGGGCTCGGTTTTCGTTCCGCCGAACGGATCGCCATGCACTTGCTGGTGGAGAAGCCGGAGGCACTGGACGAACTCATCGACTCCTTGCAGTTGGCTCGGGAGACGGTCGGGCGTTGTCAGCGTTGCGGCAACTTGTCGGAGGGCGAGCTTTGTGAGGTCTGCGAGGATGCGCGCCGGGACGATTCGCAGGTCTGTGTCGTGGAGCATGTTTCGGATCTGGCTGCGATCGAGCGCTCCTCGGCTTGGTCCGGGACCTATCATGTCCTGCATGGCAAACTGTCGCCCATTCATGGGGTGGGGCCGCAGGATCTTAATTTCGAGGCACTCCGCGAACGTATCGAGTCCGGCAGCGTCAGCGAATTCGTGCTCGCACTCTCCAACGATATCGAAGGGCAGGCCACCTGCCACTACATTCAGGAGGAACTGGTCGGCGAGCGTCCCATCCGCGTCACACGGATCGGGTTCGGCATCCCCAGCGGCGGAGGCGTCAGCTATGCCGACTCCATCACCCTGCGCAGCGCGCTCGAAGGCCGCCGCAGCTACGAATAGTTCCCGATTTTGTCAGTTGACGAGTCCCCTGCTTTCCGCATTAGCTTTCTTACTTTCCACGCGGGTGTCGTATAACGGCTATTATGTGACCTTCCCAAGGTTGAGACGAGGGTTCGACTCCCTCCACCCGCACCATGCTTCGCTCTTCGAGCTACGCATGGCTCCGCCATGTGGAGATTGAAGCTAGCGAGCATGCCCTGCATAGCCTGCAAGGCGACGCACGGGCGTTTGGGTACGATTTGTTGAGTGCTTCGGGTCTACACCAAAGATTGGGGACAAGGCATATTTTGATTATTAGTGGTGTCGTGGTTCAACCGCACAGAGCGATGACTCTGAGTCTGTAGTTGTTAAAGTTTCTGAAGCCATAGGCTCTTCGCTGTATAAGTTTCATCTTTCGATGGAAGCCTTCCGTGATGGCGTTGTTTTTTGAGAAGCGCCACATCAGTGCAATGGGCTCGATCCACTGTTCAAGTGAGTGTGCGAGGGTTTTCGGGTCTACACCAAAGGTTGGGGACTAGTCATATTGGCTCCGAGCTCGTTGGCGCGCTTCGTAAAGAGGCCGAGGAAAAAGAGGCCGACCACGCCGCAGCTGATCAGTCCGATGACGAGCTGGGCAAGGTCCCAGATGGAGGTCATGTCGGCCGGCATTTTCATGAAGCAAGGGTTCTGCTATTCGGGCGATCGGGGAATGAGCGGCGATTATAAGCCGCCGACGATGGGATACCGGTCCGGACGCTTTGGATCTAGGTGGACACGTGCGTAGTAGTCTCCTATTTTTTCGTAGTAACGCTCGTAGTTCTCCATCTTTTCCTCGTCGCATTGAATCTGGGTTAAAATAATATTGATAAATAAATTATCATATATGATACTGTTGGGATGCCCAGTTCACCAACGAATCCTGCTGTTAGCAAGGCCATCGCGATTGTCCAATTCATCGCCGAGCGTACAAGTCCTGTGACGGTCAAAGAGCTCTCCTATGCACTGGAGGTGCCGCCGGCGTCCTGCTATCGTATGGTGCGGAGCATGCTGGAGCAGAACTGGTTGCGACAGGATCCAGCAGGCGGCTTACGCATCGCATTTGGTCTGGCCCATGTCGCCCGCTCGTATTCGGAGATCGAACATGCACTGGGCCTGATCCAGGTGCCGCTGCAGAAACTGGCTCAGGAATTGAACCTATCCGCGAAGGTGACTTTGCGGGAAGGTCACTACGCGGTCACCGCGCTGCGGGCGGATCCGGATGCTCCCAACGCAATCACCAGTCAAGTGGGCTATCGTTTCCATTTGACGATAGGATCGGCGGCGGGCGTGCTGCTTTCCACCTTGGATGACACAAGGGTCAAACAAGTCATACACAGCGCGCCGGCTGAAGTGTGGGGACGCCAAACGGTTGAGGATGTTTGGAAGCGAATCGAGGAGTGCCGCAAGGATTCAATCTGTCGGGACTTCGGTGTGCAGCACCCGTCGATTTATGCACTGTCTGTTCCGATCAACCTGACTTCGGATACGATCGCATCCGTGACTGTCGTGGGTTGGCCGGAGCAGTTTGAAGACGATGTTCCGGAAATCACGGAGCGCTTAAGGCAAGCCGCAGTGACGATGAGAACTTGTCTGGATGCGGAGAGCTAAAGAAGTTGGCATCTGCCAGGAGGAATCGTGGCGGTTCGGGGTTTTGGGGCGGATTACCATTTTAAATGAAGTGTGAAAGTCTCAGCGGAAGGTTGCAAGGTGCTCGGTTCACTGTTTGAAGACAGGGATTTGCGAACACTTTATTGCTCACCATGATTCAACGTACCGGACGCACCGCGCTGAGCGCAGTTCATGAACTCGGGGAGATCACTCTCTTCGGGCTTATGGCGATCCGTGGCTTTTTTGTGCAGCCGCACCGTCTTTCCAAGCTGGCGGTGTCCGTCCACGAGATCGGGATTCGCTGCCTGACCATTGTGTTGATTGTCGGCTTGTTTACGGGGCTGGTCATGGGCCTGCAACTGTATTACACAATGGTGAAGTTCGGCGCGGAAGGCGCCTTGGGCACGGCGGTGGCGCTATCGCTGATCCGCGAGCTGGGGCCGGTTCTGACCGCCCTGATGATTGTCGGGCAGGCGGGCTCTGCCCTGGCTTCGGAGCTCGGGATCCAGCGCAATGACGAGCAAATCGACGCCTTGCGCACGATGGGCATCAATCCGCATGGCTACTTGGTGGGGCCGCGTCTTTTGGCGGCTTTGATCTGCTTTCCCATACTCACCTCCGCCTTCGACCTGATCGGGGTTCTCGGAGGCTACTTGACCGGTTCCGTGCTGTTGAACGTCGATGCCGGGGTTTACTGGAACGGGGTGCGGGACAGTGTGGTCTGGGCGGACGTGCGGGGCGGCTTCATCAAGGCGCTGGTTTTCGGCCTGCTGACCATCTGCATTTGTGCCTACAGGGGCTTCAATACCCACCGTAAGGCGTCCTTCCCCGGCGTGCGCGGGGTCAGCGAATCCGCCACCCGGGCGGTTGTCTGGTCCAGCGTGACCGTGCTCGGGGCCGACTATTTAATCACCTCCTTCCTGCTGTAAGATGGATGTTTTTCTGAAAATAAGCGGCTTGAAGAAGCATTTCGGTGAAAAGCGGGTGCTGGACGGGGTGGACCTGGATGTGGCCCGTTCCTCGGTCACGACGATTATCGGCAAGAGTGGCATCGGCAAATCCGTCCTGCTCAAGTGTATCGCGAATCTGATTACACCCGATGGGGGACGGATCGAGCTGGACGGCAAGCCGATTGCGCGGAGTCGCCGCAAGGTCAATGACGCGGAAGGCATCGCTTTCAGCTATATGTTCCAGAACAATGCGCTGTTCGATTCCCTGACCGCTTTTGAAAATGTGGCGCTGCCCCTGGTCGAGTCGAACCGCCTGAAGCGCGGGGAGATACGGGAGCGGGTCCAGGACATGCTGGAGCAACTTGAGTTGACCGATGCCGCCCATCGCTATCCGGGCGAGCTTTCAGGCGGGATGAAGAAGCGTGTCGCGCTCGCCCGCGCCCTGATTACGAATCCGCAGCTGGTGCTGTTTGACGAGCCGACGACGGGTCTGGACCCGGAACGGAAGTTCAGCGTGTTCGAGATGATTGCCGACTACCGGGAACGATTCGATTTTACCGCCTTGTTGGTCAGCCACGACATCCCGGAGGTCTTCGAGATCAGCGACCGGGTGGCCTGGCTGGACGAAGGGGTGATCAAATTCTTTGGCGAGCCGTCGGATTTGAATGACGATGCGCAGTCGGCCTTGTCGGGCTTTTTGAGCAAGGCGAACTATGGGAGAGAATCCAAACTGAGGAGAACAGACGTATGACAAACCGTAAGATCGAGTTCATGGTCGGCCTATTCGTGCTGGCGGGTATCCTGTCGGTGCTTTACCTCGCGATCCAGATTGGGGGCGCGCGCTTCTTCGGACGGGACAGTTACACCCTGCAAGCCCGTTTCAGCAGTGCCAGCGGTGTGAATGCCGGCAGCCGGATCGAGATTGCCGGGGTCCGTGTGGGGACCGTCAAGAAGGTGGAGTTGAACGACAAGTTTTTCGCCATCGCCACGCTGGAACTGCCCAAGGAGTTGAGCCTGGACGATGACACGATCGCCTCGGTCAAGACGGCCGGCCTGATCGGTGACCGGTTCATCAACCTGTCGCCGGGAGGCTCCGGTTTCCCGCTTGAGCCGGGTGATACCATTGTGGATACGGAGTCCGCTCTGGATATCGAAAGCTTGATTAGCCGTTTTGCCCTCGGAGGTATTGACGAGCCTTCAGAATGACCCATGCTGCGCTTCTTGTTTATGAAGCCACTCTATTACCTCGTCCTCTTATGTGTCGGCAGTTTGCTTCCGGTCGCTTCGCTGCGTGCGGATGACCCGGGAGTCAAGTTGAAGGAAACCGTCTCCGCCGTTCTGGATGTCCTGTATGCGCCGGATACAGTCGATCTGAGCCTGTCCGAAAAGGAAGAAAAGGTACGCGAGGTCATTGATGCGAGCTATGACTTCGAGGTGATCATACGCCGGGCCATCGGCCGAAATTGGAATTTGATGAACGAGACGGAGCAAGTCCGGGTCATGGCCTTGATCAAGGAGCTGATTTTGCGGGCCTACGTCGAGGGCTTGGGGGACAAAACCGCACCCGAGATCACGTTTTCTCCGACTGTGATGGTGACGGACAAGCGTGCCGAGGTGCCGACGATTGCTAAAGTGGGGGATACCGAGGTGAAGATTCTGTACCGCTTGGGGTACTTGAAGAGCGGTTGGCAACTCTATGATATCGTGGCCGAGGACATTAGTGTGGTTTCCAACTACCGCCAGCAATTTGACGATCACTTTCGCAAGGGGGACGGGCAGTCGCTCATCGCGAAACTCGAAGAACTCTTGAACAAGGAAGACCTCGACAATGACATCAAAATCTAAGCGATTGCTCCCGTTGGCCGGACTTTTCTTTGCCTGCTTCGCATGGACGGGCGTGGCCTCGGCCGATGATTATCTCAGCGAAGAGGAACTCTATGGGGAAGACCTCAACGGCAGTTCGTCCATTTACGATCCGCTTGAGCCGGTCAACCGGGTCTTGTTCAAGGTGAACGATTTTCTCTACATCCAAGTGCTGGATCCGGTTGCCAATACCTACCAGGCGATCACGCCCGACCCGGTCGAACGCTCGGCCAGTAATTTTTTTGAAAACCTCCGCTATCCCATCCGCCTGAGCGGCAACCTCCTGCAAGCGCGTTGGAAAGGCGCTTGGATTGAGACTGGACGCTTTGCCATTAATTCGACCGTCGGGATCGCGGGTCTTTTCACCCCGGCTGACAAGGTCGAAGGCTTTGGCAGGATCCCACCGGAGGGTATAGCCCAGGCCCTGGGTGCCTGGGGGGTCCCTGAAGGACCCTATCTGGTGATTCCGCTGATCGGTCCGTCCAATCTGCGTGATGCGACCGGGCTGGTCGGGGCGATGTGCGTGCATCCGACCCGTGAACCATTCAGCCTTATCAGCGATTGGGATTGGGAATGGAAGACCGCTTGGGGGACCTCGGAAATCCTCGTCGATACGCCTTCCCTGATGGACCGTTACAACCAGATGAAGGGGAGCGCGATTGATCCCTACGGTTCGTTAAAGAACGGTTACACCCAGTTCATGCGCGCCGCGATTGCGGAGTAGCGGCGTCCTGTGTTCTCCCGCAAATCAGGGAGGTGCTGATCCCGGGTTCATGATTCATTTGCGGGTAAGAAGCATATTCTGTTTCAAGCCTGTTGGAAGTGGAACCCCTCCGGCTTCTCTCGGATACGCCGTGACAGGCCTCCCCTGCGAGCAGAGGAGGAGTTTTATGATGCCGTGCGCTTGTGAGTTCGGAGCTTCCGCTTTCTTGCGCATCAATGAACACACGTGACCTCGGGGCGAAGTGGGACGGCAAGAACGACCTGGGCAGGAATAGGCATGAATCCCAGCATGAACCCTTAAGCCCCTGAAGGCTCGAGTACCAAGATGGTATTGCCTTCGCTCCGCAGATACAGCTGGCCATCTTTGATCATCCAGCTGTCCACGGTGGCTAGCGTCTTCAGGAAGGCGGATTCCAGTTTCATTGCTGCCGGATGCCCTGCCATTTTTGTCGAAATCATTTGTTTCAGGGCGAGTTGACTGCCATCCAGCGCGTAGTGTCCTGAGAAGCGGTTGACGCCGCTGAAACCACTGGCGATGTCGGTCTTTGGGTCAAATTGAAGGGTGGGGGCTTTCGGGGCATTGTCGATTAGCGACTCCATGCCGGGATAAGCGGCGAGCGTCCATGCTGTTCCTTCGAGGGGTATGCTCTCAGAGCTTTGGGATGTGCTCGTACAGGCAGCGAGGACGCTTAGGGCAATCAGGGCTAATAGTGTATGGATGTATTTCATGTTTTGAGTGGGTTGGAGGATTGTCACTGGATTGAGTCCTCACGGGATTGAGGTATGTTCCATAAAACCTTAACTGACTTTCAGGTCGAGGGTTTTGGGTTTTAACTGCGCCGTTCTTCTTCAAAGGATAGATCGTCGCTATCTTCCGGGCGATTGGCATGCAGTTCGTCCGGCAGGCACAGGTAGTACAGCATCAACCACCAACTCCAGCAGAAGCGGTAGAGCAGGATTGGGAGGAAGAGCGTGCCGGCGAGAGCCAGTGCCAGCGCGGTTTTGACAGGAATCCATTCGGCGAATCCGATGAGGAGTACCGGCGTGACAAAACACAGGGCCACAAGGCCGTAATTGATACAGAGTGGCCCGAGGTAGAACCCGTCGCCCCGTTCGAGCGTCATCCCGCAGGCGGGGCATGAATGATGGATCCGGATGAGGGAACGAAAGAGTTTGGCCCGGCCGCAGTTGGGACAACGGCAGCGCAAGCCGCGAAGCAGGACATCACCGGGGGTGGCCGGGGCGAGCGGTTCCAGTTTTGAGAGAGGAGCTTGCATGAGGGCAACTGCCAGTCTGCCAAAGGCGCGACAATGCAGATTGAAGAGAGTCGATGTCCAATCTTAGGTCAGCTTGGCCCGACATGCAACTCTCCATCCTCAGCGGATGCCCCAGAGGACCTGGAAGCGGAGCCCCATGTGGGCGGGATGGAGGAGCTCCATCAGAGTTTGCCGTTCTTCGCTGAAACGGCCCGCGCTGCTCATGACGATTGCTTCCGCGGCTCTTGCGGCGCGCTGGACCAAAAAGCTTTCCTGGGTTTCAAACTGGGTGCGCTTGCATCCGGATGCCCGGAGTTGTGCTTCCAGCGGATCCCAGCAGATGTCACAAGTGATGTCCTGTTGTCCGGGGCGCGCGAGCAGGTCGTTGTTGCTCGTATGGCGGTAGAAGCAGCGGGCGGTTCCCGCAGGACAGGCTTCGCAGAGTTGGGCCCATGATTTTCCGTAGTCGAATAATAGGAGCAGACCGTTCCAGTCCTGGGCCAGCAGGCTCCGGAGTGCGTGCTCGGCTTCGAGTGGCAGGTCCAGTTCATAGCCTTCGCTGGCGAGTTCCGGCAATCGGGAAGCCACCGCTGCGACCTCCGGGCTGAATGCTTCAAGCAGGCAATCTTCGAGTGTTCCCTCTGCATTCACGGTAACCCCGCGTTCGTGCCAGCTGCCTTCACGAAAGACCAGACGATGAAAAGGGAGCGCATCGAGCCACTCGTTGGCAAAGATGACGACCGGTCCCGAGGCTTCGATGGCATCTCCCTGGCGAATCGTTTGGCTGCCGGTGAAGGGGTGGCTCTTTAGGTGGCTGAGCAAGGAGGTTTCCGGTTCGGCGGCAATTTCGACGAAGGAGCTTGCCGCGGCCCGGTCGGGGCCCAGCAAGTCTTCCGCTGCGGTCACGACCAAACGGGCAAAGACTGTGCCGAGGCTTTCCGCCGTGTAGAAATCACGTGAACCACTGCGGCCCACTCGTTCCCGCGCGGCGGTATAATAACCACAGTCCGGGTCATAGAGCGCCAAGTCGATGTAGTCCCGATAGTTGAGCGTTCCCTCCGGAGAACGGAGTTTGAATCGCTCGATAAACTGTGAGTCGTGTGCGGACATGCCTTTGCTGACGGTGCATGCTTGATCCCGGCTTCCAATCCCAAAATGTTCGCGTGATGAATCGGGCGGGGGGTGGGGCAGGCCCTTCGACAAGCTCAGGGCAGGGCGGGATTCGTGAGTGAAACTGAAAAAAGGCTTCTCAGGACTGGGCGAGCGGCGCTAACTTGCCAGTCGATGATCCTTGCGATAGAAAGTTCCTGCGACGAATCCGCACTTGCGCTCTTTGATCCCCGTCGGGGCATGGTGGGTGAGTGGGTGCACAGCCAGATCGCGCTGCACGGAGAGTATGGGGGCGTCGTGCCGGATTTGGCCAGTCGCGAGCATCTCAAGAATTTCTTTCCCTTGCTGGAAAACTCCACGGTCATGGCACACCGTGAGGACATCCGGCAGATTGCGGTGACTTACGGGCCGGGCTTGGCCGGATGCCTGGCATTAGGCGGCGCCTTTGCCAAGAGCCTGGCTTTGGCCTGGGGGGTCCCGCTGGTCGGAGTCAACCACCTGCGTGGCCATGCCTGGTCGCCCTTTATTTCCCTGCACGAGCAGAGCCCCGAAGGCTTTGATGCGGCGATGAGCGAACTGCTGCCGCATCTCGGGCTGATTGTTTCCGGCGGAAATACCATCCTGTTTGAGATTTCCTCCACGCGTGAGATCCGGGTCTTGGCCGAAACCGTGGATGATGCGGCGGGGGAGGCTTTGGACAAAGGCGCCAAACTGCTGGGCCTGTCCTACCCGGGAGGGCCACAGGTGGAGTTACTGGCCCGATCGGGAGATCCCGGTGCCTTTGATTTTCCCAAGGCCATCGCACCCCGGAATGAAAGACGGTTCAGCTTTTCCGGTTTGAAAACCAGCTTGCGCTACCGGATCGAAAAGCTGGATGACCGCGAACTCGCGGACTCCATGAGCGATATCTGCGCGTCCTATCAGGCGGCGGTCATCGACCAGCTGAGAGGCAAGACAAGGCACTTGCTGGTGGACGGGCAATACCGGAGTCTCGGCCTGTCGGGCGGTGTTTCCAACAACAAGGCCTTGCGTGCGGCGATGCAGAAGCTGGCCAAGCGCTACCGTATGCCCTGTCTGATTGCCGAGCCCCGGCACACGGGGGACAACGCGGCCATGATCGCTTTTGCGTGTTTTACGGATCCGGATGGTGCCCTGCCTGACCGTCGGGAAGCACCGCTGAGTATCGCACCTGCCTTGCGCTTGGCCGGGAGTTAGCCCGTCTCTCGTTAGCCGGCATGGCTTCCCGCCGTCCGCTACGGGGCTTTCCCTGTTTGCGGGTTGTCATTCGGCCCGCGCTGCGCTTTTTTGCCCTCGATGTCCGGCCGATCTCTTTCCCTGAAGCAAATATGCGTGAAATGTTCCGGGGTCGGTGTCGTCCCGATTGTATGGAGTCATCTTTGCATGGGCTGGTTCCTTGCCGGAGGTGTCTGGAATTGGCAATTCGCCGGCCTGTTGCTTGGCGCGACATTCATGTTTACCGCTGCCGGATTACTGCAGTCCATCTGGGCTGGGAATCGTGCAAGCCCTGCCTTGCCCGCCAGTGCCGCACTCTTTCTCGTGGCAGCCGTCATGCTTCATTATTCCGAGGCTTCACGGCCTCTGGTACTGGGATGTGCCGGTTGCCTGATGGGCTACGCCTGGACGCGTGGACATGTTCGGTCTTCGATCCTGCTGGTTGCCGCTGCGCGGGCGTACCTGTTGCTTCTGGCTGGGTCCGCGGTATGGGGCGGGGCCTTGCCATGGTTCGACGAGATCCGGCTACTGCTCTTCTGGAGCATCGTTCATTTTGCCTATATGCTCGGGCTCGGCTGGATTTCAGAAGGTGGGCGCGAGGTTGTGCCCGCTTCGCGAGGGTTGGAACCGAGTGTCCTGCTGTGCATCCCGCTGTTGATGACGCTGGTGTTGCTCGAATCCCTTCGGCCGGAGGGCTCGGTTTGGTTTCTTCCCTGGTTGCTGTTCTTTGTCCTGGCGCTCCGGGTGATCCCGGCCCTTCCGGTGTACTGGCTGGGAAGTGGACCGATGGCTCCCCGCAAGGCGATCCCCCGTCTGCAGGCGGGAAGCATCCTGATCGATGCACTCGCGTTGAGTTGGAGTTTGCCGGAGCTCAGCTTACTGCTGCTGGTCGTCCTGCTGCCGCTTCGCTGGTGGCTGTCTTCCCTGGAGCCGGTGTCCGGAACCGGGGTTCCGGAGCCTGAGCCGGAAGTTTGAGGTGAGAATTATCCGGCCCGCGCATTTTAGTTCGCCATTGGCATCGGGTACGCTAAGTCCTGATCGGAATGAGTGAGATCGAAGAGCTTTTGAAGACCGTGGCGGCGCTGCGGGAGCCCGAGACCGGTTGCCCATGGGATATTGAGCAGGACCACCAGTCGATAGCCGACTGTCTGATCGATGAGTGCTGTGAACTGCTCCAGACAATCGATCGCCTCGACATGGACCACATGGAGGAAGAGCTGGGGGATGTTTTGCTTCAGGTCCTCATGCATGCCCAGATGGCGAAGGAGGCGGGGCACTTTGATTTCGAGGATGTCTGTCGGGAGAACAATGCGAAGTTGATACGCCGCCATCCGCACGTGTTCGGCGATCAGGCGAACCTTGGTAATACCGAGGCGGTGCTCAACCAGTGGGATGCGATCAAGGCGCAGGAGCGCAAGCGCGGCCCGAAACAGGCAGGGCGTTTCAAAGACCTGCCCCGGCAGTTGCCCGCCCTGATGTTTGCCCAGGATGTGTACAAGCAGATCCGGAAGCAGTCGATGGATGTCGAGGACGTGATCGATCAGGATGCGATTGAGGCGACGGCTGATCGCTTGGAAGAAGCGCAGCTCGGCAAGCTGTTGTTTGAGATCGCGGCAGCCTGCCGATTGAAAAAGATCGAGCCCGAGTCGGCGCTGCGGCGCTATGCCCAGGGCGTGGTGGACCGCCTCGAGTCGGAGTCGGTTCGGTCCTGAGCGCAGGCATGTCGTGATGAAACCCGCGGCTCCCATTTATGTTTCGATCCGCTCCCGTCAGGTGCCGGTGGAGATCCGTCGCCGAAAGGGGGCGCGCAACATGCGGCTTAGTATCGGCCATCAAAACCAGATCGTGGCGTCGGTGCCCTGGCGCTGTCCGCATCGTGAGACCATCCGCTTTGTGATCCGGCATGAGGAATGGCTTGCGACCCAACTGAGAGAGGCGCCGGCGGCATGCTCCATCTACAAATGGCTGAGAAAGCATCCGCGTCTGACTGCCTGTGGTGACCTGTTCACGGTCCGATTCGAAGCGGTTCCGGAGATCCGGGGGCGCTACACTTTCGACAATGGCGGTGCGGATGTCGTGCTGCACCTGCCCCGGAGTCAGCCCCCGGTGGATGCCGCCCATGGATTGGTCCGCGGTTTTGCCAAAGACGCGCTGGCTTGTCGTGTCGCCTACCACTCGAAGCGCTTGAGATTGGACTACACAAAGCTGTCTGTCCGGGACCAATCCAGTCGCTGGGGTTCCTGTACCGAGGGCGGTAGCCTGTCACTGAACTGGCGTCTGGTCCTGCTGGCGCCCGAATTGCAGGATTATGTCATCCTGCATGAACTGGCCCATTTGACCGAGCTGAATCACTCCAAGCGTTTCTGGACCTTGTTGGAGCGCTACGATCCTCAGCGTAAGCAACATGAGGAAGCGCTTGACCTGATCAGCCCGGTGCTGATGCGTGTGGGGCGGATCGCCTGCGACCGCTCGAATTAATTCGAAGCGGTATGACTGCTGCCTCCCGTTTCCTCGCCGAGGGCTCCGTCGCTACGCGTGCTCGCGTCCCCAAAGCCAGAGCAGGTCACCCAGACGGTTGAGGTATTGGATGATCTCGGGGCGTACGATGGCGCCGGTTTCCTTGAGTGCGACGACGCCGCGTTCGGAGCGCCGGCAGCAGGTGCGGGCATTGTCGAAAAAGGCTTCTGCAATGGTATCTCCCGCGAAGGTCCATCCCCGGAATTTGACGGTTTCCTCTTTCATCCGGACCAATTCCGTGAAACGGTCGACTTTCTCTTGGTTGATGGCATCACGGCCATAATGCTTATGGTAGCGTTCCTGATCCGCATCGTCGGTGGAGAGTTCGCCCATGAGGCTGATGAGTTCTTTCTGGATGGTCAGGATCAAGCGTTTGGTCGACTCGTCATCCGAGTGGGCGCGGCAGAGGCCCAGGGCGGAGCCCAGTTCATCGATGCGCCCGTAGGTCATGACCCGCGGGTGGGTTTTGGAGACGCGTTTGTTGAAGAGGAGGGCGGTCGTTCCGTCGTCGCCGGTTTGGGTTGCGATGCTCATAGTGGATGATGTCTAAACACAGACAGGGCTCCGTGCACAGTGAAAAGAAGAAATCTTTTCGGGAGGGATTGAGGCGATTGCTTCAACCGGCGAAGATCCGGCTGCCTCCTGAAGCGTCGAGTGCGCCAATGCCAATTCAGGGTCCCGGTTTCAAGCTGTGCGCTGTTTCAGCAGGGCCTCGGTCGAAGCGACTGTCGTCGCTACGGAATTCATTCGTCTGTGGCAGGCTAGCATCCGCGGTTCAAAAAAATAGCGCAGGCCCGGAAGCCTGCGCTATTGAAATCAGAATCTATTCGTTTCGCCTTAGGCGTCTTCGAGCAGCAGCTCAAGGATCCGCTTGGCCGATTCCGGGATGACCGTACCGGGACCGAAGATGGCTTTGGCGCCGTTTTCGTAGAGGTACTTGTAGTCCTGTGCCGGGATGACACCTCCGCAGACCACCATGATGTCCTCACGGCCGAGCTTTGTCAGCTCGCCGATCAGTTGCGGCAGCAGGGTCTTGTGACCGGCTGCGAGGGAGGACATGGCGACCACGTGGCAGTCATTTTCCACGGCTTGCCGGGCGGTTTCTTCCGGAGTTTGGAAGAGCGGACCGATGTCGACATCGTAGCCCAGGTCGGCGTAACCGGTGGCAACCACCTTGGCGCCGCGGTCGTGACCGTCCTGGCCCATCTTGGCAATCATGATGCGGGGACGGCGGCCTTCTTCCTCTTCGAACTTCTTGATGAGTGTGTTGACTTCTTCCATGACGGGTGTGCTGCCGTATTCTTTCGAGTAAACACCGCTGATCGAGCGGATTTTCGCCTTGTAGCGACCGACCACCTTTTCGACGGCATCGGAGATTTCGCCGAGTGTGGCACGCTTGGAGGCGGCGTCGACGGCGAGTGCGAGCAGGTTGCCCTTGCCGCTTTCCGCGGCAGCGGTGATGGCTTCGAGTGCGATCTTGACGGCGGTGTTGTCACGGCCTGCCTTGAGCGACTTGAGGCGTGCGACCTGGGATTCGCGGACGGCGGTGTTGTCGATGTCCAGAATTTCCAGCGGGTCTTCCTTCTCGAGGCGGTACTTGTTGAGGCCGACGATGGTTTCCTTGCCGGAGTCGATCCGTGCCTGACGGCGGGCTGCGGCTTCTTCGATGCGAAGTTTCGGAATGCCTTCCTCGATCGCCTTGGTCATGCCGCCGTATTGCTCACACTCCTGGATGTGGCCCCATGCCTTGTGCATGAGCTCCTTGGTAAGTGCTTCCACATAGTAGCTGCCGCCCCAGGGGTCGATGAAACGGGTCATGCCGGTTTCTTCCTGGATGAAGAGCTGTGTATTCCGTGCGATACGGGCGGAGAAGTCGGTCGGCAGCGCGATCGCTTCGTCCAGCGCGTTGGTGTGCAGGGACTGGGTGTGGCCGCATGCGGAAGCGAAGGCTTCGATACAGGTCCGTGTCACGTTGTTGAACGGGTCCTGTTCGGTCAGCGACCAACCGGAGGTTTGCGAGTGGGTCCGGAGTGCCAGCGACTTCGGGTTCTTCGGGTCGAAGCCCTTGACGATCTTGGCCCAGAGGCAGCGGGCTGCGCGCATCTTGGCCACTTCCATGAAGAAGTTCTTGCCGATGGCCCAGAAGAAGGAGAGGCGGGGGGCGAAGGCGTCGACCGAAAGGCCGGCGTTCACACCGGTGCGCAGGTACTCGAGGCCGTCAGCCAGGGTGTAGCCCATCTCCAGGTCGGCGGTGGCGCCGGCTTCCTGCATGTGGTACCCCGAAATCGAGATCGAGTTGAACTTCGGCATGTTCTGCGAGGTGTACTCGAAAATGTCACCGATGATGCGCATCGAAGGTTCCGGCGGATAGATGTAGGTGTTCCGCACCATGAACTCCTTCAGGATGTCGTTCTGGATGGTGCCGGCCAACTGGTCCAGCGAGCAGCCCTGCTCGATACCGGCTTGTATGTAGAAAGCCAATACCGGCAACACGGCGCCGTTCATCGTCATGGAGACCGAGACCTTGGACAGGTCGATCTGGTCGAAGAGCACCTTCATGTCCTCGATCGAGTCGATGGCCACACCGGCCTTGCCGACGTCACCCACCACGCGCGGGTGGTCGGAGTCATAGCCGCGGTGGGTGGCCAGGTCGAAGGCGACGGAGAGGCCTTGCTGGCCAGCCGCGATGTTACGGCGGTAGAAGGCGTTGGATTCCTCGGCGGTGGAGAAGCCGGCGTATTGGCGGACCGTCCAGGGACGGAAGGCATACATGGTGGCGTAGGGGCCGCGGAGGTAGGGATCAATCCCGGCGGTGAAGTCGAGGTGCTCCATGTCCGCGTAGACGTCTTTGCCGTAGAGCGGGTTGACGTCGATTTGCTCCATGGTCTCGTTGACCAGATCGTCGACGGACTTTCCGGTCTCGGCCTTGACCTGTGCGGCCCATTCGTCACGGGTGGCGGCAGGCTTGGGAGCTTCGTATGCGATGTTTGTGAAGTCTGGTTTCATCGATTTAAAGTTTTCCAGTTAACGTTTCCGGTTGATTAGAGAACGCCCAGCCCTTCGAGGTAGGCGCGGTTCATTTCGTAGTTGTCCGACTTGATGAAGATGTAGTCGTCCATGCCTGCGGCGCGGAAGGCTTCTTCGTTGTCGCCCGGATAACCGGCCAGGACGAGTCGTGTCTCCGGCAGCGCCTCCTTGAGGGCACTCGCATACTCGGCGAACTTCTCGGTGTAGTCGTCGTCTGTTCCGCAAACCACTGCGATCCCGGCGCCGGACTCGTTGAGCGCGCTGACGGCATCCGCCGGGGTCTCAAAGCCCTTGGGCGAGATGATTTCGAAGCCGCCGGCTTCGAAGAAGGAGCGGGTGAAGTCGGCGCGGAGCTTGTGGCGGCGAAGCGGGCCGAGGTTCACGAGGAAGATCATCGGACGCTTGCCGGTCTTGGCCTCGAAATTGGCGGATGCATTGCGCAGCGCTTCGTATTTCGCAGAGAGGCGGGTCGCCTTGAGCGGCTTGACCGCGTCTTCCGGATCGATGGAAGCCCGTACCGTCTTGGTGATTTCACCGATAGTGGCACCGGTCTGGACGGCTTCGATCAGGTTTTGGACCAGCGTGTCGCCGTCGGATTCAAGGATCTTGCCGAGTGCGGCCATCACCTTGGTGTCGGCATCTTCATCGAGCTCCAGCCGGGCTGCCGCGATTTCGCGGGCGCGGGTGTTGCGCAGTTCGGCGTAGTCCGGAAGGTGCGGCTCCAATTTCTTTTCGCCGACGTTCGGGTAAACATTGGTGCCGACCAGGCTCATGCGGCGGGAGTTGAGCAGCTTTTCCATTCCGGCAGCGGTCTTGGCGATGCTCTCCTGGATGAAGCCGGACTTCAAGGCGCCTTCGATGCCGCCCTTGCCTTCGATCTCCTGGAAGAAGGCCCAGGATTTCTCGGCGACTTGGTTGGTCAGCCATTCGATCGCCCAGGAGCCACCGGCCGGGTCCACCACGTCGGTCAATTCGCATTCTTCCTGCAGGATCACCTGCGTGTTGCGGGAAATACGGCGGCTGAAGGTGTCGGGCAGACGCATGACTTCATCGAAATTGCCCACACAGAGGCTGTCGACACCGGCGATGACCGCGCTCAGCGCTTCGGTCGTGGTACGCAGCATGTTCACGTAGGGGTCCTTCTGCGTCTTGTTGTAAAGACCGGTCCGGGCGTGCAGGCAAATCTTCTGGGATTCGGCGCTGCCACCGAATGCGGCGACCACCTTGGCCCAGAGGACGCGGGCGGCGCGGATCTTGGCGATTTCCATGAAGAAGTTCGGTCCGACCGCGAAGCTGAAGCGGATCTGGCTGGCGGCCTCGTCGACGGTCAGGCCGCGCTCTACCATTTGCTCGATGTAGAAAGCGCCGGTTGCGAGGGCGGCACCCAGTTCCTCAACGGCGGAGCCGCCGGCTTGGTGGTAGGGCAGTGAGGAAACTGCGATCGCCTTGATGCCCGGCGCCTCGTTGACACAGTAGCGGGTCAGAACCGACTGCTCATCCAGAAGTTCCTTCAACTTGACCGGAAGGGTACCGGCGGCGGCGTGCACGGCGACCGGATCCATGCCCAGGCTGCCCTTCACTTGCGTCTTGTTCACTCCCAATTTTTCAAGCCAGGCGAAGAAGAGTGCGCCAACGCTCAGGCCTGCACAGCCGGTGCGGATGTGGAAGCTGACGGCGTCCGGTACGATGTCCTTAAATGCGGTTTCGATATCCTTCAGGCAGGCGAGGGAAACGCCGCAGGCACCGACTTCGCCGGCTTGGGCGGAATCCGGATCCGCACCCTTGAGGGTGGCGATATCGAGAATGATGTTCAGTGCGTTCTGGCCGCGCATGAGATCTTCGCGGGCGGCGCGGTTGAATTCAACCGGCGTGCCGTAAGGAAGTTCCTGCGCGATTTCCCAGGGTTCCTTATTATAACCAGCAGCAGTGGTGCCCCGGAGGTAGCCGTCTGTACCCGGAAGGGTCTCCACAGCGGGCAATTCATCCAGGACGTCCTTCCAAAAGATCGGCTCCAGCAGGATCCCTTCCGGGGTCATCTGCTTCATGATCTTGTCAAACGGCTTACCCTTCAGTAGCTTTTCAGCGGCTTCGCGCCATTCCTCTTTAGAGGGGGCGGTGAACTCTTCGAGTAGTTTATCTGTGGTATTCATTAGATTGTCTGAACAAAGTTTAAATTGTCATAAGAAAAACTTGCAATGGGCGCTTCGATTGTCAATAAGAATAGATAATTCAGTTTGAAAACTTGTTAAGTTTAACTAATCTCGCTATTCAATCTAACTGGTAGACACTATGATTCAGCAAATTGACCATCTCGGCATTGCCGTTCGCAACCTCGACGAGTCGATCGAGTATTATGAAAAAGCCCTCGGTTTGCACTGCCACGGAAAGGAAGAAGTGGCCTCCCAGAAGGTGAAAACAGCCTTCTTTGAAGCGGGTGATGTGCACATTGAGTTGCTGGAGCCCACCTCGGAGGATAGCCCGATCGCCAAGTTTCTTGAAAAGAACGGCGAGGGGATCCACCACATCGCGTTCCGTACGGACGACATCGAAGGGCAACTGAAGCACGCGCAGGACTCTGGTGTCCGCGTGATTCATGAGGTGCCGTTTGAGGGCGCTGCAAATAAAATGGTGGCTTTTCTTCATCCGAAGTCGACCCATGGGGTGCTGACTGAGTTTTGCATGGAGAAGAAGTAAGCAAGAACGCGCACGATTCAACTTTACGGAGACATTCTATTATGGCTATCGACCCAAAACTACTAGAAGAGCTGAGAGAGCGCCAAGCCACCGCCCGCAAGGCCGGCGGTGAGGACAAGCTCGCGAAACGCCGCGAGAAGGGCATGATGGGCGCTCGTGAGCGCCTGGAGACCTTCTTCCAACCGGGCACCTTCCAGGAGTTCGGCATGCACGCCGAACACACCTGCACACGCTTCGGCATGGACAAGAAGAAGCTGCCCTACGACGGGGTGGTGTGTGGCACGGGTCTGGTCGACGGCCGTCCGGTGGCAGCTTACGCACAAGACTTTACCGTGAGCGGTGGTTCGCTTGGCCGTATCCATGCCAAGAAAATTTGCGACCTGATGGACTTCGCCCACGAGTCGGGGATGCCGGTTGTCGGTGTCAGTGACTCCGGCGGTGCCCGTATTCAGGAAGGGGTCGACTCCCTGAGTGGCTACGGCCAGGTCTTCTTCAAGAATGTGCTTCTTTCCGGTGTGGTCCCGCAAATCGCGGTGATCGCGGGTCCGACAGCAGGTGGCGCGGCTTACTCGCCGGCCCTGACGGACTTCCTGATCATGACCCGGGACAATTCGAACATGTTCATCTGTGGTCCGGACGTCATTAAGGCGGCAACGGGTGAAACCGCCCAGTTGGAACAATTCGCCTCGGCCGCCGCCCACGCCAGCATTTCGGGCAACATCCACCTCGTGGCGGATGACGACAAGCACGCCATGGAGCTGACCGCGAAGTTGCTTTCCTTCCTCCCGAGCAACAACATCGGGGATCCCCCTCACGTTTTGACCGATCTGGACCTTTCGGACGACCCGGTCATGAACGAACTGGTTCCGGGCTCTCCCAAGGAGCCGCTGGATGTGATGGCGGTGATCGACCGTTTGGTCGACGATGGTGATTTCTTCGAGATCATGCCGGACTTCGCCCGCAGCCTGGTTGTCGGCTTCGGCCGCATCGAAGGTGTGGTTGTCGGTATCGTGGCCAACAATCCGATGGTCAAGGCCGGTACGCTCGACATCGACAGTTCCGACAAGGGCGCCCGCTTCATCCGGACCTGTAACATCTACAACATTCCGATCGTGACTCTGGTGGACGTTCCCGGCTTCATGCCCGGTCTGGCCCAAGAGCAGGGCGGTATCATCCGCCACGGCGCGAAGATGCTGTTTGCTTACGCAGCCGCAACTGTGCCGAAAATCACCATGATCATGCGCAAGGCCTACGGTGGTGCATACCTGGCCATGTGCTCGGCCGACCTCGGTGCCGACATGGTCTTTGCCTGGCCGACCGCCGAAATCGCCGTGATGGGTGCCGAAGGCGCCGTACGCGTGCTCTTCCGCAAGGATTTGAAGGAAGCCGAAGATCCCAAGGCCAAGGCCGCCGAAATCGCCGAGCAATACCGCAACGAGTTTGCTTCGCCGTATCAGGCAGCCGCCAATGCCATGATCACCGATGTGATCGAGCCGTCCAAGACTCGCGCTTCGATCGCTCTGGCGCTGCGGAACACCCTCAGCAAGCGTGATACACGTCCGCCCAAGAAGCACGGTAACATTCCGCTTTGATCGCTAACCTCAAGGTCAATCAAACATGACTTCATTCATCAACATACTCGCTCAAGTCGAAGCGGTGCCGGAAGCGGCGCAAGCTTCGCATGGCGTGACCGAGATCGTGGTCGTAGGCTTTTGCTTCGTACTGGGGGTCTTGGCGGTGTTCACCACCCTGACTTCGGTGATTGGCAGCATCTTTGCGCGTAGCGCAGCCAACGCTGCCAAGAAGGCACAGCAAGCGGCTGAAGCCAATGCCGCTGCGGCTCAAGCCGCCGCCCCGGCTCCGGTTCCGGCTGCTGCCGCCGAGGAGGACGAAACCGTGCTCTTCGCGGTGATCGCCGCAGCGGTGCATTCCGTCTATGGCGACCGGGCCCATCGCGTGGTTTCCATTCACTCGGCCGGTCCCGGCTGGGCTCAGGAAGGCCGCCGCCAAATCTTCTCATCTCACCGCGTCCGTTAACAATCACTCACACTTACTTTAGGGAAACAATCAGATCATGAAACGTCTCAGAATCACTGTTGAAGGCAAATCCTACGATGTCGAAGTCGAACTCCTCGATGAAGGCACTTCCGCTCCGGCTGCTCCGCGCCGTGCCAGCGCCAGCGCCGGTGCCCGCGTCGCCGCTCCGGTGGCTGCACCGAAACCGGCTCCGAAGGCCGCACCTGCCGCAGGTGGCGCCGGTGCCGTGACCAGTCCGCTGGCTGCCGTGGTCGTCTCCATTGATGTCAACGTCGGCGATGCCGTGAGCGAAGGCCAAAAGGTCGTGACTCTCGAAGCCATGAAGATGAACACCATCGTGTCCGCCGAATCCGCCGGCACGGTCAAGGCTATCCTTGTGGGCGCCGGTGACGGTGTCGAAGAAGGCCAGGCCCTGGTCGAAATCGCTTAAGATTTATCTCCTTCCAAAAGAGGGTCCTCGTATGCTCGAAACATTTCATAATCTCTATGTGAATACAGGTTTCAGTCACATCGGCTGGCAAATGCTGGTCATGTGGGTCGTCGTGGCGACGCTCCTGTATCTCGCAGTCTACAAGAAATTCGAACCGCTGCTTCTGGTCCCGATTGCCTTTGGCGCGCTTCTGGCGAACTTGCCGACCGAAGGGATTATGGAGGGCTTGGAGTTTGCCGGCCAGACCTACAGCTTCAAGGAAGACGGTACTGGCGGCTTGTTTTATTACTTCTTCCAGGGCATCCATCTGGAGCTCTTCCCGCCCATCATTTTCATGGGTGTGGGAGCGTTGACCGACTTTGGTCCGCTGATTGCGAATCCGCGCACGTTCCTGCTCGGAGGGGCTGCCCAGTTCGGTGTCTTCGGCGTGTTCATTGCCGCGTCCCTGATGAAGTACATCGGTATCCACTACGGTTTGCAGGAAGCCGGCGCCATCAGCATCATCGGTGGTGCGGACGGCCCGACGTCGATCTTCCTGGCCAACAAGCTGGCCCCGCACCTGATCGGTGCGATCGCCGTGTCCGCCTACAGCTACATGGCACTGGTGCCGGTGATCCAACCCCCTATCATGCGTTTCCTGACTACGAAGGAAGAGCGCCGTATCCGGATGAAGAGCCTGCGCAAGGTCTCCAAGCTGGAGAAGCTCATCTTCGCCCTGGTCATCATGATGCTGTGCGTGATCCTGGTGCCGCCGGCCTCCCCGCTGATGTTCATGCTCTTCCTGGGCAATTTCATGCGTGAGTCCGGAGTGGTCGACCGTCTGAGCAAGTCGGCACAAAACGAAATTATCAACATCGTGACCGTCTTCCTGGGTACCAGTGTCGGTATTACCATGAACGGGAAGTACTTCCTGACCGCTCAAACTTTGGGCATTCTGGCACTCGGTGTGATCGCATTCGCCTTGGCCACAGCTTCCGGCATTTGGATGGCCAAGCTCATGAATCTCTTTTCCAAGAACAAGATCAACCCGCTGATCGGTTCGGCTGGTGTGAGTGCGGTGCCGATGGCCGCCCGTGTCAGCCAGGTTGAAGGCCAGAAAGAAGACAGCAGCAACTTCCTGCTGATGCACGCCATGGGCCCGAATGTTGCTGGTGTGATTGGTACCGCTCTGGTCGCCGGGTTCTTCATGACCATGCTTGGGTAGTGCTATTTTAAATACAAAATTAGAGGAATTCATCATGTTAACCGCAACACAGATCCCAGTCCTGAGTGCCGAAGAGGCCGCTGCCATGGTCGGCAACGGCGACATTATCGGCTTCAGTGGTTTCACACCCGCCGGCGCCGCCAAGGAAATTCCGACCGCGCTGGCCAAGCGTGCCGTTGCCGAGCACGACGCCGGACGCGACTTCAAGGTCGGCATCGTGACCGGTGCTTCCACCGGTGACAGCCTCGACGGCGAGTTGGCCCGTGCCAATGCCGTGCTGTTCCGCACGCCGTACCAGAGCAACGCGCACCTGCGCGCTGCGATCAACAAGGGGGAAGCCTGCTTCTTCGACATGCACTTGTCGATGCTCCCGCAGGCCGCCCGCTACGGTCACTTGGGCAAGTTCAGCTTCGCGATCGTCGAAGCGTCCGACGTGTCGGACGACGGTGAGATCACCCTCACGACCAGCGTCGGTGCCAGCAACACTTTCTGCACGATCGCCGACAAGATCCTCATTGAGCTGAATGAATACCATCCGGCCGAGCTGAAGGGCCTGCACGACATCTACGAGCCGCTCGATCCCCCGCACCGCCGCGAGATCCCGATCTACACCTGCCGTGACCGCATCGGTTCGACAGCGGTGAAGGTCGATCCCTCCAAGATTGTCGGTATCGTCAAGACCAACCGCCCGGACGAAGTCGGCGGTTTCAAGGATCCGGATCCGACAACCCTTAAAATCGGTGAGAATGTGGCGACTTTCCTGGCCAAGGAGCTGGAGGAGGGACGCATCCCGAAGGAATTCCTTCCGATCCAGTCCGGCGTGGGCAACATCGCCAATGCGGTCCTCGGTGCTCTGGGTGCGAACCCGAAGATTCCGCCCTTCGAAATGTATTCCGAAGTGATCCAGGACAGCGTGATCGGCCTGATGAAGAGTGGTGACATCACCTTCGGTTCCGGCACCTCGCTGACCGTTTCTCCGGACATGCTGAAGGAAATTTATGCCGATCTGGATTTCTTCAAGGAGCGCATGGTCCTGCGTCCCCAGGAGCTTTCCAATAACCCGGAAATCGTCCGCCGCTTAGGTATCATCACGATCAACACCGCGATCGAAGTCGATATTTTCGGCAATGTGAACTCCACCCACGTGATGGGGCAGAACTTGATGAACGGTATCGGTGGTTCCGGTGACTTCACCCGTAACGCCTATATCTCGATCTTCACCTGCCCGTCCATCGCCAAGGGCGGTGCCATCAGCACGATCGTTCCGCTGGTCGCCCACCTCGACCACAGCGAGCACTCGGTCAACGTGGTCATCACCGAACAAGGCATTGCCGACCTGCGCGGCAAGGATCCGGTCGGACGTGCCCGCGAGATCATCAACAAGTGTGCGCATCCGGAGTACCGTGAGCAGCTGCTCGCTTATCTGGGCGATGCAAAGAACGGTCACACCCCGCAAACACTGGGCAAGGCCTTCGCCATGCACCAGGCCTTCATGGAAAAGAAGGACATGCGTGGCGTGGAAATGTAAGTGATCCGATCTGTTTTTAATTAACAGCAAGGCCCAGAGGCGCAGAGTTCTTATTCGGTTCTCTCTGCCTCTGGGCTTTCTTTTTGATTTTCCTCCTCATTATGCGTAATCCTCCGGATATCGATTCCCTCGTCGAAGGTGTGCTGGCTTCCGACCGCGCGCGGCTGGCCCGCGCCATTACTTTGGTCGAGAGTCGTGCGCCGAAACATGCACCCTATGCCCAGGAGCTGATGCAGCGTATCCTCCCGCATGCGGGGGGCGCTATGCGGGTCGGATTGACCGGTGTGCCGGGTGCGGGAAAGAGCACCTTTATCGAGGCGATGGGGATGTACCTTTGCAAACAGGACAAAAAGGTGGCCGTTCTGGCGGTTGATCCGAGCAGTTCGGTGACCGGTGGCAGTATTCTAGGCGATAAAACCCGAATGGAAGACCTGTCCCGGGAGCCCAATGCCTTTATTCGTCCCTCTCCATCCGGCAATAGCCTCGGAGGCGTGGCGGCCCGGACCCGTGAAGCCCTGCTGCTCTGTGAAGCGGCGGGTTATGACGTGATTCTGGTGGAAACCGTCGGGGTGGGGCAGAGCGAGACCGCCGTGCGCACCATGACGGATTTTTTCCTGCTTCTGCAGATCGCCGGTGCCGGTGATGAGCTGCAGGGGATCAAGAAAGGGGTGATTGAGCTGGCCGATGCCATCGTGGTGAACAAAGCCGACGGCGATAATGTCATCCGTGCCCGGCAGGCACGTGTCGAATACGAGCGTGTGTTCCACTTTCTGCATCCCTTTACACCGGGGTGGAAGCCGAAGGCCTTGACTTGTTCCGCGCTGGAGCATGAAGGAGTCGACCAAGTCTGGGATTTGATCATGCGCTTCCGTCGCGAGATGAAAGCCAGCGGGATCTTTGATGAGCGCCGCTGCGAGCAGAATGTCGACTGGTTCCAGTCCCTGCTGCAGCAAGCGGTCATGCAGCGCTTCACAACCGAAAACAAAGCGCTCATCGAAAAGATGGAGTCAGCCGTCGGTCTGGGCAAAATGCCGGTCTCGGTCGCCTTGAGCGACTTGCTGGGTTAGGTCTTGTCCGCCGTGCTCTCGCGGAAAATAGGATGGCAGGGGAGCACAATTTTCTCTGGAGGAGAATTGCGTAGCGTTAACTTGCTTAAAAGAATTTCAGCTGCTTTGGAGCCCATCTCAAGAATGGGTTTGTGCACGCTGGTTAGCTCTTCCTTTTGTGCGGTTTGAAGATCGTCGAATCCTGTGAGGGAAATGTCTTGGGGGACTCTGAGGCCTCTCTTGTTTAGTGCGACTTTAGCTTCGATGGCCAGGAGGTCATTGGCGCAGACTATGACCTCGGGGCGGCTCTCTGGCGGAAGTGATAGTAGATTGTCGATTTCCTCACCTACACGATCTTCTGTCGCTTCGGTTGGCGTCCTCAGGTTGAGCCGTCGGACCTGTTTCCGAGCTATGGCAATTCCTTGATCGCCGAGTGCCCAGCGAAAACCATCGAGACGATCTTCCACTGTGGATGAGGTTTCCTCACCGCTAAGCCAGGCAAAACGGCGATAGCCCTGTTTGGTGAGGCGTTCGGTGAGTGCGTAAGAGCCGCCGTAGTCGTCGGCTAGGATGCAGTCGCACGATATGCCATGAAGGTATTTGTCGATCAGAATAAAAGGTATATTGTTATCCTTCAGGCGAACAATGTGCTCGGCTATGTTGCCGAAGGTGATCGGGAAGATGATGGCACCGTCGATTGGTAATGTGCTGAGGTTCTCAATGTTGATGTCTTCTTTGGCTGCGTTACGTCCCGCATCAAGGATTAGAGTTTGTAGGCCATGCTTATCCAAGATGCTCTGTGCGCCACGTGCAATAACTCTTGTTAGCTCATCTTCTAGATTGGGGAGGACCAGGGCGATTCGCTGGTGCTTCTGTGTCGAGGAACTGACAAAGACGCCTTTGCCTTGTGCTCCCCTGAGGGTTCCGTCGTCGATGAGGCGCTTGATCGCGCGGCGGACGGTCTGCTCTTTGATGCCAGTGTTTTCCGAGATCTCTCGTGCTGACGGTAATTGATCTCCATCTAGATAGCGCCCTTCGGCTATCCAATTGAGTATTGTTTCTTGGATCTGCTGGTGGAGCGGGATGTCGGTCGTATTTGATTCTATAGTCACTGTAGTGATCGAAGTGCTTACTTTCGGATTTTAGAATGGAAATCTAGAAGGTTTAGGCCTTTTTCGTGGCGTGTCTATCTTGAGGTTTCATTGAATGGTAGTGTTATTTCGCATTTTATGTCAAAATTATTGTTGACCAGTTACAGTTATATCACAAGAGTGAATAAAGTTGAGCAAGATGGCTCAGCTAATCTGTTAAATTCAAACCCTAAATTGTAATTATTATGAACAAGTGGATGAAAGCCCTGGGGGGCATGGTAGCTGTCTTGCATATCTCTGCATTTGCTGGATCCTATGCGTATGGAACCGAAGTCATTTCTGATACGTTTGAAATTACGGGGGCGCGAGTTGCCGGCAGTCTTCTGGGTGGTTCCACCGCAGAGCTGGGGGGGGTGACTTGGACCGCTTCAGCAAGTTGTATCCTTGGGACGGATGGCACGGATGATTACGTTACATCGAATACGAATACGAATGTGGCGGGCTATGTGCCCTTTTCTTTTGGAGCATATGACGGGTATGGTGATGTCGCGACGATTAGTTTAGATGTTTCTCCAATCGGTGCGTCAGGGACTTGGACGGCTTTGGTTTTTGGCCGAAACGGTGTGTCTCCTACAACCAATGGTGTGGCGTGGTTGTCCATTTCTAAGAACACTGGAACATGGTCTTTGATGACGTATACAACAACTCTTGAGACAGGAAATCTGACGGATGTTGCCAGTTACAGTGCGACGGGTTTTAATGACTATACTTTGAGTTACGACCAAAGTAACAGGACAATCGTCGGAGTTACGATCAATGGTGTGGATGTGTTGTCGCAGGACTATGTTCTTTCTACGACTTCGGATGTGGTTGCAGCCGGATTTTTTAAACAATATAGTGGCTCTACGGATCAAACGAAGTTTAATTCGTTTGGTGTGAGTGTCATTCCGGAATTATCCACTGTTAGCTTGCTGATTGGTGGAGTCTCGTTGGTAATGACTGGCCTATTGCGCCGCCGTTCGAGAGGGTAGTAAACTTATACAATCAGGTTTTTTGTTTACTAGTTGTTTCGTGCAACTGTGAGTTCTCTGCTGCCTTATGTCTGCGCATCGTTTGAGAGGTTTTACCCTAATCGAGATACTGTCGGCATTTGCGATAGTTGCCATTTTAGCTTTGCTGATTTTTCCTTTGGTTTCCAGCGTGCGCAATCGAGCATTGTCCGCAGAGTGTGTGAGTGATGCGCGTCAAATTGGTATTGGCATGCGAATGTATGCGGCTGATCACAATAACGAGCTGCCTAAGCATTCATATTCTCCACGCCAAGAGGCTGCCATTGCGATAGGTCGCTATCTTTTTCCTGACATTGAAAGCGGGGATGACGTCCTGGATCAGGTGAGTGAGAATCTTTCCTGCCCGGTATCAGGCTGGGGATATGGGTTTAATACCTTTATTTCAGGCAAAAGTATAAATGCGATAGGAGATACCTCTAAGGTTATTTATATGTGCGACCTCTATAGTGGTGGGCGCTGGTTGGATGCTCATGTTCTAACATGGAAAACAAAAGATCTAATTAAAGCCACACCTAAACCTCATGAGCATCAAATTACAGTGCTTTATGTGGATGGGCATGTGGAGTTGGAGAAAGTCAGTGATTTGACGCGTGGGCAGGTTAGAAATGTTGAAGATGATACACCGATTGGTGATCCGGATTATGACTAGTTTAAAAAAGGATTTCAGTCCCGCATTTTGCTGTGTTTTCGTTGCCGTTATGATTCTCGGCTTTGGTCGGGCTGTTGCGGTAGAAGCTTCTAAGTCTCTGATTGTTAATCAGGACTATTTGGCTAAAGGCGGAAACTTGACCGATTCTTTGCAGGCGGCATTGGATGATGGAGTTCGGGATATTCATTTCCCCTCTGGGGTATATGAATTGGGTAGTTTGTCATTGCCGGAAAATAGTGTGTTGAATTTTTCTCGGGGCGCTGTGGTCAAGCCCGAAATAGACTCTTTGAAGGGGGGGATGTTATTGAAGGTGACCGGTGACCGGGTTGAAGTCCAAGGGTTGCAGATTGATTTCTCCCTAGAGGATGGGGAGATCGGAACGGATGTGTTAAAGACCCTGATCTACGCCAGAAATGTCAGTGGGCTAAGAATTCATGATTTTCGTAGTTTGCGTTCGACTGCAGATTATAAGAGCAAGGATCAGAAGCTGGTGGCCGTTTCTCTGGAAAATTGCGATAATGTAAAAATCGAGGACTGCGAAGTTCGTAATTTTTACGCTTTAGTCGTGGCGGAATTTACGAGAAACTTAGATGTGTTGAATAACCGTGCGACGCATTGTGAATATATCACTTTGGCCAGGCAAGGATGTGAATGGGTGTTGCATGAGGGGAACTGGTCAAGTCGGGTTCGTTTTCAATGCCAATGGTGGGGTGGTGATGCGAACGATGGGCACAAGCAGGTGCCACGTGGGACCGCCTCGACAGTTCATCGGGGATTGCGTTCATCCGAAACCGGGTATCATAAGGATACGGCAGGAAGCTATGATATACAAGTGTTAGGTAATTACGCGGAGTACGGGATGACTTTAGCATGGGGGTCGAAGGGGCGTAGTGTGATCATTTCGGATAATATCGCATACTATATGGACGATATGGCTTACGATACCGAGGGGACGGGGACAGTCGTGATTGCAAATAACATTTCAGTTAACTCCAAATACTATGGAATCGGTTGCTACTTTTGGGGAGATAGCGTGGTCATTTCTGGGAATTTAATTATGGTTGAGCCCTTTGGAGAGGCAAAATATCAGGGGGAGTTTCTGAGGTTGCACAGTCCAAATGCGAGTGGTTTTGGAAATCGAAAAATTCTCATTACTGGAAACCAGTTTGTCGCCCGAGAGGGGAGCCCGCGAAAAGTTGTGATTGAGGCCTGTAAAGATGTGAATATTTCGGGCAATAAATTTGTGAACGGCTTCATCAACGCGATCAGTAAATCGGAGGAACTCACGATTACCGGTAATGAATTCGTGAATGATTTGCCGGGGAACTACGCGGCTATTCGAACGCAAGCCGGTTCCAAGCGGCTATTTATTAAAGACAATATTATGCGGCGTCTTTACAATGAAGAGGATCCTGTTGCGGATAACGCTGCGCTCAGTGGAATTGCAGGCAATGGACTTCGAGTGGTTGAAGGCAATATCATTGAAGGTTGGACTTATTCAGCCTGGACAGGTCAAGCAGGGCGTTATCAAGGAACTCTGCTCTTTCAGAATAATAGTGCGACGGGGCAGCTGCTTCGTGATAGTCATGTGAAGCCCGATCGCATGAGGGTCTCCGGTAATTTGAATCTAGTCGACCTTTCTGAGTTGAGCTTTCGACCCGCGACTGAAGCTGAGCGTAAGGCACCTGTCGTCGCTAAGAAAAAAGTGTTTGACCCGAATGTACCGAACGCGCCGCAAGAATAAGTTAATTGGGAAGAAATGAATATGAGATTGTTTTCTGCTTTGATCTGGGTGGGAGCTGCGCTTCACTTGTCTATGAGTGTGCCCGTAGGGCTTTGGGCTGCAGCATCCGGTTTGCCCACACAATTGGTTCGTGAGATCGACCATGATGACTTTACTCCGAGTCGAGAACGTCCGACAGATGCTATTTTAAATGATACCTTGACCGAGGGGAATTGGAGCAAATGGAGAGCCAGTTCGTCATTGCGAGTTGTGGCGAGTGAAGACGGTATCAATGGTGTGGTTCGACCCGTAGCTAATAACCATCCTGCGCAGGCGAGCTTCCCTCTGGATATGGATAGCAGCAAGGGAGGTCTTTATCGAATGAGCGCTCAATTCGATTTTGGTTCGACTGGTGGGAAGGGGGTTTACTGGGCATTCGGTTTGGCTCGCAATGTTAATAATTTTCAAGCGAATGGCGTTCTCTGGGCAATGGTGCAGCCGGATGGCAACTGGTCTCTTCGTCAATTCCATGGGGAGCCGCTTGAGTCCGGACAGTTGACGCTTTCTTCGGGAGTGCATCAGTATTCTATCGATCTGGATATCGAGCGCAATCGTGCCAGCTTTTCCGTGGACGGTAAGGTTTTAGCCAGAAATATCGATATTCCCGATAATGCGGATGCGACCAAAAAATGGTATGCATTGGTATTATTCCAATGGCTGGATGAGCGTTCCTCGTTAGGCGCGGTGTCAGTGAATGAAGTTCGCTGATTTTAGTAAGGTCGAGCTTACTTAATTTAGAAGAACTATGACTAGACGGTCCATTTTGAGGTTTAATATAAGCATAATCACGTTTGCTATTCTTGCAATTAAATGCCTCGCTCAAACTCCTCCATTTTTTGTGGATGAGGATCAGTTTTCTGTCGATGGCGCTACACGTACTAGTGGCGTGAAGCTTGATGGTTCCTTAAGTGAGGGAGCTGGAACGCCATGGCATGCTCATCCGGGATTTGTTTTGCGTGATAATGGAATTGGGAAGGGACAGGTTCGTTATGAGGGGAGTGGTCCAGCTAGTATGTCACTGTTTCTCGGTAAGTGGTCTTCCCAAGAAGATCGTGGTGTGCTTCTGGCGCGCATTTGTTTTGATTTTGGAGATACCTCTTCGAATTCGAAGACATGGTTCGGGGCTGCCATTTCCAGAAATGCAGCGGGGATTACTTCGAATGGGTTGCTGTGGGTTATGATCAAGCCGAATGGGGACTGGCAATTGCGTCAGCTTTCCAAGCTTATTGCGCAGGGCAAAGGGGCTGCCGTAGAAAAGGGCTTGCACGAAGTCTCATTGCGGATCGCCCCGTCGGGAGCCTCTGTTGACTTACTCTTGGACGGCGTTTCGTTGGCGAAAAACGTCCAGTGTGAACAACCAGTTTGGAAAGAAAATCAGAAGCTTTACTTCCTTGTTCACTATCAGTGGCTAGGGCGCCAGATGTCGCTCGATTCGATGGCGGTCGAGTGGTTACCCAATGTGGATTTTGCGTTATGTTGGTTACCTTCGAAAGTGGCTAATGGCGTATTTGATCTTGGGCAAGACGTGGTGTTGGATTTTGGCATTATAAATAAAGATGAACCAAAGGATTTACATTTACTCTGCACATCGCTTGCCGGAGATGTTCTCTATGAAAATGAACTGGCAGTTGAAGCAAATTCTTCTCCGTATCGAGCCAAATTTCGGATTCCCTCCGGGGCCTTAAAGAAACATGGAGCCTATCAGGCTTGTATATCTCAGTCATCGCAGAAATCCGACCCGAATATAAGGCAGCAATTTGTGGTGATTCCCCATCGAAAGATCACACCCAACCAATTCGATCGGCTTTCGCCATACAGTACGAATTATATGAGAGATTGGTCTCTGGCGGCTCGCTTAGGTGTGAAGAAATTGAGACGAACATATCGGACGTTGGAGGATCTTGAGCGCTATGTCGAGCGTGCTAGAACTAACGGACTCTTACTGAATGCCACGTTGTTAGACGGGCCCGTAATAATGAGAGATGCCATGCCAACTACGATTCAGCGCTCAGTTGAAAAGGTCTCGAAGATTTTTCGAGATACAAAAGAGGCTGCTGGGGATGTCATATATATTGAAGAAATCCATAATGAGCCGGAAAATTGGTCGCCGACCCCTAGAAATAATCAATTTATTCCACTAACACGAATGATTGCAGAGGTGACGAAGAATATACGTCAGTCAGGCCTCGATCTTCAGGTTATGAGTACTGGGACGACTCATGCAAATCTCAGCTTCCTACATCAATTGGCGACAGTGGGTGGGCCGGACGCTACAGATGTTGTTGCGATCCACGGTTACCGTAGTCCGTTGAGGCCTGAGTTTGGCCACACTGAAGTGGTTGCTGCTATCCGTGATTTGTTTGGTGAGAAGCCAATTTATGTGAACGAGGATGCTTACTTCGTCTGGACGCCTCGACAACCAGGTGCCGTTCCTTCTATTACGGTACCTAGTGGGTCGGCTATTGAATTGGATGAAGTCACACAGGGGATCTATCTGCAACGTGTGTATCTGAATCAATTGATGGCTGGTTTTTCCCTGGTCAATCAATTCAGTGGTTTACCCAATCATGATTTAAGTGCCAGTGTGTTGCATCGCCGACCTGGTCTGGTTAATTATTCGGCCCTTACTAGGATTTTGCCTCACCCGAGTTTTGTTCGTCGAATCACTCCGGAGACCGAGTCTCTATGGGTTCTCGAATGGGAAAATGATGGAATCCCTGTAACAACTTTATGGACATTGAATCAACCGGAGAGAGTTGAGCTTGGAGTTGAATCATTTGGGTCGTCCGATATGAACAATGAACGTGGTATCGAGGTATATGATACCTATGGAAATCCGATTGAAAGTCCTGATTCGAGTCGCCTAAGCCTATCCGTGGGTGGCGCGCCTGTGTTTATAATTGGGAGACAAGTCTCATTATTAAATCGTAGACTTTTGCTTGCGAGTGATCCGAAACCATCTGTTCAGCTGCCTGAAGAATGCGAGGATGCTCCTTTAGATATTCATGTGATAGGGGGCGCACGTAACATGAATCAGGCGGCATTAAATGTGATTATCAAGAATACTTCGGTGAAACCTTTCCGTGGCCGGGTCGAGTTGGCTTTTCTCAACAAGGCTCCGCAAGCATGGCAAATAGTGCCGGAATCGGACTCTTCCATTTATTTACAGCCCGGAGAAAGTGTCGAGTTACCCTTTATTCCGTCAAGTGCGTCTTCGAACCAGCTATTTGATCCATATTCGCCAGTACCCGGGAAAGGATACTTAGCCTTATACTGGGCGGAAGGATATCAAGTCGGTGTTCGTGTGATACCCGGTGATGGCTCAGATGAGATTGTTAGGCAACCGGGGGCACGCTTTTGCTTTCGTGGAATCCCCTTTATGGAGAAGGGGCAGGTTACTATCGACGGGGTGTTGGATGAATGGCAGTCTGTCCCGGTTTTCGAACAACTCGGACGTCAGAAACGGAATGTGGAGTTAGCCCGTTTTTGGACAGGCACGCAGGATTATAAGCCAACATTTCGTTTTGCCTGGTGTGAAGAGGGATTACTCTTTGCTGCTGAAGTAATCGATGATAAGCACGATGCGACGCAGAAGGGGTTGAATGCCTGGCGGACAGATAGTGTTCAGCTGGGTATCGACTTGAACCATGAGCGTACATTGCGGGGACAAGTGAATTTTCTGGATTACTCCGTAATTACCTTGGCAACAAGTGGTGCAGTTTTGCAGCGAGATACTCCGTTTTCGAAAGCAGGGCCGTTGGAGGAAGTTTCGTTAAAGACGAGTCGTATTGAAGGGGACTATGGAGTTTCGGGAACCACATATTATGAGGCGTTGATTCCGTGGTCTGTATTAGGACAGGTTGCCGGGGAGGTGCGGGAACAGAAAGTACTTGGTTTTTCAGTCCTTTTCAATGAGTCCGATGGCTGGTGGCGTTGTGGCTGGGAAGGTTATTTCACTCCAATGGGGGGGCAGATTGTTGATCCCCGTTACTTTGGTGACCTGACTCTGATCCGCGAAGAAATTCTCGATTGTGCAGGCAAATAACTAATGATGGGGGAGCTCTTACAACAATCGACGGGACAGGAATTGCTAGATGAATTGCTTCGGAAGGTTCAACAGAACATATATGTAACTGTAGCACCATTTGAAGTAATGGTCTGGAGGACTAAGGAGCCGGTTTCCTTTGCTCTGCGAATGAGTGGACGTAAGCGTGAGGGCAAAGTTGGGGCGTCTTGGGCAGATGAGCTCTTTGATTGTGGATGGATGCGCTTTCGGTCTGAACTGCCGACTGGCGTCGAACAGGAACAACTTGTCGCACGGATCGATGTGAATGGTGAGTTGTGTGTGGTTGATCGCCAAGGAATTCCTGTGCGTGGCTTGACCAATGTGAAGTCTACTTTCGATGATAAGTTGGGTGGGCCCGGTAAGACGGTGTATGCATTACCACCTGAGGCAGTTAGCGGTAGCGTTGTTGAGTTCTGGGCCGATGCCGGGCTCAACGATTTATTTGGCTTTGTCAAAGATGAGGGACGGATTGTTCTAGCGGAAATAGCCACGGTTCGTGAGGAGGTTCGCCAGCTCTACTATGACTTGGAGACTTTGCGCGATTGGTTGTTGACCTTGCAATCTGGTCCTTCGGAAGCACTGCGCCTGCAGGAATCACTCGCTCAATTATCTGAGGAACTCGATTGTGAGGATGCTGAGAGCGTGCTTCGGGCACGTGAGCATCTCGCGTATTGGTTTTCCGGCGAGCATCCGAGTCCTGCTTTGACAGTGCATGCGATCGGTCATGCACATTTGGACCTCGCCTGGCTGTGGCCGATCCGCGAGACGATCCGTAAGGGTGCCCGGACTTTTGCCACAGCACTTTACAATCTGGAGCGTTATCCGGAGTATGTTTTTGGCATGAGTCAGCCTCAGTTGTATCAATGGTTGAAGGAGCGTTATCCTGATTTGTATGCAAAGGTTAAGCAGGCGGTGGCTCAAGGCGGTATTGAACCTCAAGGCACTTTCTGGGTGGAGCCGGATTGTTCCATGCCGTCGGGTGAGTCCTTTGTGCGCCAGATTCTCTATGGAGCACGGTTCTTTAGGGAGGAGTTTGGCCTGGTTCCAAACTACTGCTGGCAGCCGGATGTTTTTGGCTATCATGGGCAGCTGCCGCAGATTCTGAGAAAGAGTGGACATGCGTTTTTCATGACGCAGAAACTCTCGTGGAATGTGGTCAACCCCTTTGCACACCACTCATTTCATTGGGAGGGCATCGACGGGACTCGGATCCTTACTCACATGCTGCCGGAGGAAACGTATAATGGTCCGGCTGCGGCTCGATCCTTACGTAAGATTTTCGACGATTATAAAGAGAAGGAAATTTCGGATCATGCACTCATGGCCTTTGGTATCGGTGATGGGGGTGGTGGCCCGGATGCCGAGCATTTGGAGCGCTTGCGTCGAGCACCCCGTTTGCCCGGTTTACCTGAAGTTCGCATCGGCAGTGCTGCTGATTTCTTCGAAGTCTGGAAGCAAGATTCGGATAAGTTCCCGGTATGGCGGGGAGAGCTGTATCTGGAGCGGCATCAGGGAACCTTGACGACGCAAAGTTTAGTTAAGCGAAACAATCGACGTTCTGAGATTGCATTGCGCGAGTTGGAATGGGCGGCCTACCTCGCTGCGGTCTTTGCTAAAACTCCCTATCCGGCTGCTCAGGTGGAGCGTTTATGGAAAGAGGTGCTCCTTTATCAGTTCCACGATATCTTACCAGGGTCATCGATTAAGCGTGTCTACGATGAGTGTAATGCCCGCTATGCGGCGATTTTAGCCGAACTGGAATATCTGACCAGAGAGGCCTATGGCGCGGTTGCTGCGGAGGTCGGTTTGGAAGGTCAACTCGTGGTATTCAACTCACTCGCCTGGCCCCGCGAAGAATGGGTTCGTCTGGAGGATACATGGCATCGGATCAATGTGCCCGCACTTGGTTGGGCTCATGTGAAGGATGAGACCCTGCCGAAATTCTCTGAGCTTTCAGCATCCGTGGGTTGCCTTGAGAACGAACGCATCAAGATCCAATTTGCGGAGGATGGTCGTGTGGCATCTTTCCTTGTCAAGGAGGGGGATGTCGAGTGGATCGCTTCTGGAGAGTTTGCCAATGATCTGGTAATCATTCCGGACAAAGGGGACGCATGGGACTTTGCTGTCGATTTGGAAACTAAGGACGTTTGGGGATATCTGCGTGAAGCATTGGAAAGACCCGAATTGAAGCGGGTGACATCTGGAGTAGACGGGCCATGTGCATGGATACGGCAGGAGTTGCACTATCGTAGTTCAAAAATCGTTCAGACCATTCGTCTCTTGAGTGGGGCGGTCCAACTGGAGTTCGATACCGAAGTGGATTGGCGTGAGCCCGAAATGATGTTGCGCGTGCGTTTTCCTGTCGCAGTCGATACGGAGGAGGCTTCGTTTGAGATTCCTTTTGGTTCTATACGAAGAAGTGTTCTGGATGAAAGCTCGCACCAGCGTGCGCAAATCGAAGTGGTTGCCCAACAGTGGGTTGATTTGTCGGGGGAAGATGGGGGTGTCGCCCTTTACAACGATTGCAAATACGGTTTTCGAATCAAGGGGCATCTCATTGATATGACGCTGCTGCGCAGCGTTCCTTATCCGGATGTGCCATTGATCGGAAAGGGAGATCGGTCCGGTATCTCAGCGACGAATTGCACTGACTTGGGAACGCATGCTTTCCGCTATGCCTTGCGGGCACACGATCAGCAGATTGGTCCGGCCGAGTTGACCCAAGAGGCAAGGGTATTCAACACCGCTGTCAAATACGCGAAAGGGGCGGGCGCTTCTTTAGACACTCACTCTCTAGGGTCTTGCTGGCCTGAGGCGATTGAACTCGCTGCGGTGAAACCTGCAGAGGATGGGCGTGGTTGGATCTGGCGTTTGGTCAACCTTTCGGAAGAGGCGGTGAATTGCTCTCTACCGACCATCTTCGAGAAATGCAGTGCATGGGAATGCGACTTGAACGAAGTCGTGTCCAAAGAGGCAATACCACTGGACGAGAGAGGTGAGCTGGCCTTTGCCCCATTCGAGATTAAAACGATTCGCTGCTTAGCGGGTTCCAATATTCCGAAGGGATTTCGTTAAGGTTAGCTACATGTGATTCGTTGGCCTGTTGGATGATTCTTTAGCGATGCCTTTTCTTGAGAGAAAAGGGCGGTGCTGAATTGAACGAATAGATTTATATTATGCATTGGATAGATTGGTTGATTGTCATTGTCCCTGTGGTTGGGGTTCTATGGGTCGCTGTGAGCAGCCGCAAATATGTGCGTGGGGTCGTCGACTTCCTGGCGGCAGGACGTGTGGCGGGTCGCTATGTGCTCTCTGCGGGGGACATGACAGCGGGGCTGAGTGTGATCACGCTGGTGGCGCTGGTGGAATCCAAATACCAAGTGGGTTATGCCTTGACCTTCTGGGAATACCTGACGGTGCCGGTGGGGATTATCATGGGATTGACAGGGTATTGTCTCTATCGCTTCCGCGAGACGCGTTCCTTGTCGATCGGTCAGTTTTTGGAGATGCGCTACAATCGACCGTTGCGTATCGTTGCCGCGACGATTCGCACGATCTCGGAGATGGTGACCAATGCGATCGGTCCGGCGGTAGCGGCGAACTTCTTCATCTACTTCCTGGGCTTGCCGCACAAGGTGATGATCTTTGGACTCAATATGCCGACTTTCGGTGTGATCGTGGCGGCATCGCTCTGCCTGTGCATGGTGGTCATCTGGCCGGGTGGCCGGATCTCGCTCTTGATCTCGGACGCGTTTCAGGGCCTGATGTGCTACCCGATCTTTGTGATTCTTGCCGGTTATATTCTGCTGCACTTTGGGTGGCATGACACGATTGGGCCTGTGATGATGGACCGTGTCAAAGGGCAGAGTTTTATCAACCCCTTCGACATCGAGAAGCTGCGTGACTTTAATATCTTCGCGCTGTTCGTGAATATCATGGGGAGCATTCTGAGCCGGGCCAGCTGGATCGGTAATGACACGACCAGCAGCGGTCGCACCCCGCACGAGCAGAAGATGGCGGGTATCCTCGGGACCTGGCGTAATTTGTATGCCGCTTTGATGTTGCTCATGGTCGCGGTGATGATCATTGCGCTGATGACGCACCGGAAGTATGCGGAGCAGTCGAATGATATCCGCTATGAACTGATGGAAAAGGTGGCGGTGGAAGCGGTGCCTGACGCCGCGATGCGTGAGCAGCTCAACGCCAATTTGGCGGCGGTTCCCGTGCCACACCATGAGATCGGCGTGGACGCCCCGCTTTCGCAGGAGAGCAATATCGATGCGCCTTACATGGAGACCGCACTGGAGGCCCTTGGGGGCACTCCGGAGGGAAATCTTCAATATCAGAAATTCCGCACGCTTTATCACCAGATGATGTTGCCGGTTGCCTTGAGGAATATCCTTCCTGTCGGCCTCATGGGATTATTCTGCCTATTGATGATCATGCTGCTGATTTCGACTGATGATTCGCGTGTGTTCAATGCATCCTCGACGATCGTGCAGGACATCATAATCCCGTTTTTCAAGAAGCCGCTGACGCCGAAACAGCACTTGCTGCTTCTGCGGCTGACATCAGTCGGGGTTTGTCTGTTCTTCTTCTTCGTTTCGATCTTCTTCGTGCAGATCGATTACATCATCATGTTCACAACGATCATGTGCGCGCTCTGGCTGGGCGGAGCCGGCCCGATCATGATCTTCGGCCTTTACAGCCGTTTCGGTAACACCGTTGGTGCCTTCGGGGCCCTGATTTTCGGTTCCGGTCTCTCCGCCGCGGGGCTCTACATGCAACGCAACTGGGCGGAGACGGTCTATCCTTGGCTAGTATCTCATGGTTGGGAGGTCTCGGTCGGGAACTTCTTGGAAACCGTTTCCTCTCCCTTCCGTCCCTATATCGTCTGGGAGATGAACGCGGTGAAGTTCCCGATCAACTCTTACGAGCTCTACTTTATGGCCATGGTCTCCGGGATTGCCGCCTATGTGATTGGTTCGGCTCTGACGCAGCGCAAGCCCTACAACTTGGACCGCTTGCTGCACCGTGGGGTATATGACCTTTCCAATGAATACAAGGAGCCGTTCAAGTGGAGTCTGCGCAGTTTCTATAAGAAGCTAATCGGCATCACTCCGGAATATACGCTGGGCGACCGGATTATCGCCTGGTCGGTCTTCGGCTACGCGATCGTTTATAAATTCGGATTCTGCTTCATTGGCGTGCTGATCTGGAACGCGATTAAGCCCTGGCCGGTCGAGTGGTGGAGCAACTACTTCTTCATTACCAGCCTCTGCGTCACCGCTGTGCTCGGCATTATCTCAACCTTCTGGTTCCTGATCGGGGGCATTATTGACATCCGGAAGCTCTTCCGTGATCTGGCCGGCCGCATCGACGATCCGCTCGATAACGGTATGGTCGAAGGGCACGTCTCGCTGGTCGACAAAAAGGCATTCGAAGAACGCACGCATGAGTCCCAGAACGACTAGTAAGAAGGGAAGCGATTGGTTGAGTTCTTCTTTTTGGACAAGTCCAAATTTGTATGCATTTTCTTGTCGTTGGTATAGTGATAACTTAAACTTCGGTTCTGTATGCAGTTGATTGATACACCTGTTTCTCCGGTTTGCCAAAAAGTCCTTTGGGATGGCACCTACTTGATCGATTTTGGGCGTGCTGCTTTTGGCACAGTCGAACTCGAAATTCGCTGTGCACCTGCGGAGCGTGTATTGACTGTGGAACTTGGGGAGGAGCTGACGGCGGAGGGCGGACTGGACCGACAGCCCGGGGGGACGATACGCTACCGTGCGATTTCATTGAAACTTAGGCAAGGAACACACCTGTATCGAGTGACGATTCCGGCAGATGAACGGAACACCGGTCCGCGGGCGATCCGGATGCCGATGGAGGTCGGCGAAGTGCTGCCTTTCCGCTACTGCGGAATTGAAGGGCTCTCCCTGGGAATCGAGTTGTTGTCCGCGACACAGCGTTTCGTGCATGCGCCATTCGATGATGACGCCTCGTATTTCGAATGTTCCGATCCCATTCTGAACGAGGTCTGGGATCTGTGCCGCCACACGATAAAGGCGACGACTTTTTGTGGTCTCTATGTCGATGGCGACCGTGAGCGGATACCCTATGAAGGCGATGCCTATATCAACCAGCTTTCGCATTACTGCCTCGATGCATCCTATGGCATTGCTCAGGAGACCATTGATTATTTGGTCAAGAATCCGACTTGGCCGACGGAGTGGCATCTTCACATGCCGCTGATTGCCTGGTATGATTTTCTTTACAGTGGGGATGATGGACGGCTTCGCGCGCATTATGAAATTCTGAAGCTCAAAACCCTGTATGGTTTGGCTGGGGAAGACGGTTTGATTTCAGCTGAGGAATGTCCGACCAAAGCTGAGGTCTGCAAGCAACTGGGCTTAGATAGCTTCTTTGCCGAAGGGTTGGCCGATATGGTAGACTGGCCGCGTAGTGATTGCGGTCAGGGTGATATACGGGGGGAGGCGGATGGTTACGTTTTTTCGCCAGTGAACACTGCGGTCAACGCATTGCATCACCGGAGCTTGGTGCTGATGGGGCGGATCGCCCGGCACATCGGGCAGGTGAACGATTGCGCTTTCTTTGAACTGCGTGCGCGTCAGGTTGCGGATAGTCTCAACCGGAAACTTTTTGATGCGTCTCGTGGGATTTATGTAGACGGAAATGCGACAGAGCACGCGTCCCAGCATGCGAATTTTTATCCGCTTTTGAGCGGTCTGGTTAATGAAGTGCGCTTGCCGAAAGTGTTATCCTTTATCCAGAGCCGGGGCATGTCATGCAGTGTGTATGGCGCGCAGCATTTACTGGATGCGCTCTACAAGAACGCGGCAGCAGAGTATGCGCTGTCCTTGATGACCGCCAAAACGGACCGCTCTTGGTGGCATATGATTCATCGCGTCGGCAGCACGATGACCATGGAGGCTTGGGACGTGAAGTATAAGCCGAACTTGGATTGGAATCATGCATGGGGTACAGCGCCGACCAATATTATCATTCGCCGTTTGATGGGAGTGCGTCCTGCGACACCGGGATTTCGCAAAGCGACTATTCGGCCCCAACTCGGAGGGCTTGAGTGGGCGAAGGCCAAAGTGCCGACGGCATTTGGCCCGATTGAGGTCGAGGTGACGCAGGAGGCCGGTCGAGAGGCTATTGTTGAATACCAGTTGCCGGATGGCGTGGAGCGGGTTTGAACCCCTCCGTCCTACGCCGAGGCTCCGGCGGACATGCTGTCCCGGACCAGCCGGGACAGCTCTCCTGCAAGAGGAGGAGCTTTCATGGGTTGTCGTTTGAAAGAGGGGGCAGCTTGCCGTTTCGACTAGCTCATGATGGAACAAGCAAAGACCCTGCGGGATTGTCGGATCATTCCGGAAAAATTGCACCTTGAGTGACGAGTGCCGCTTGCAGTTCGTGCCGGTCGACTTGGCTCGGCCTGCTGAATCCTTTCTTGGTGGCCAGTGCTGCAACCGCGCCGGCGGCTTGGCCCATGGCCATGCAGGAGGCCTGAACGCGAAATGCGGAGTGGGCGAGCGGATCTCCCGATATGCAACGCCCGGCGACGAGGAAGCCAGAGGTCCCCTTCGGCGTCATGGCGGAAAGCGGGATCGTTGGAACGATGCCTTTCTTCAGCATTTCATAGGTCAACCCCTCATCGGTGTGAAGGTCGATCGGGTAATAGCTGTAGCAGACGGCGTCGTCCCACCGCTTGCCGCTGGTGTAGTCCTCGTAGGTGATTGTAGTGTCCCCTTCGATACAGCGGGTGGCGCGGATGCCACATTCGGGTGCGCACCAGTTGACGAACAGGTTTTCGAAGCCCGGTTGTGCCTTAAGGAAGCGATAGACTCGCAGCAATGCCTTGCGGCTCTTGAGCTCCGCTTTGGTTTTACCCTTACTGTCGAAGCCGTCAATGCCGGCTGTGTGGATGGCGTTCTTGCCCTTTGTGCCGACCAATTGATCCAGGGAGTGTCCGCTCCAGCCGAAATCACCCTTTTCCAGCTGTCCGGACGCGAGAGCAGTCATTGCTGCCTTGTTCAGTTGATCGATATCGATGTTTGCCGGATTATATCCGCCGAATTCGAACGCCAGCGTGCCCGGTTGAAGATGTGCTTCCGGAGCCTTGATCGGGCAAGCGGCGAGGGCTGCGGCATTCGCGTCACCGGTCGCATCGATGATCCATTTGCTTTCGATCTCGAAGAGACCTTCCTTGCCGCAAAGCTGCACGCGCCAGCGGTCCTCAATTTTTTCGATAGAGGCGGGCATGGTGTGCAGTCGCAGTTCACAGGCGGACTCGACCACGGCTTCATCAATCAAAGTAGCGAGCAGGGTCGGGCAGAGGTAGACTTGGTGCTTCCAATGACGGTCGGGGACCTGGCTGAAGTCGGGGAACTCATTGCCTTCGATCTCCACCGCCCGGCGCACGAGATCCCAGCCGATGCCGCTGATGATCTGCTTGCCCCAGGCATGGAATAGACCGGGGAAGGCCACACGGTTGAGGGTAGTGGTGCCGCCGAGCATTCCGCTTTTTTCCACCAGAAGCGTGCGAACTCCCATGCGGGCCGCTTGAATTGCTGCGGGAAAGCCGGCAGGGCCGCCGCCGATGATAACAGCATCGTAAGTTTTCATTGTAGTAAACCAGTAGAACGTTCGACCGATCGATCGAACGTTCCGAATCAGAATTCAGTTCTTCGTGGCGTTCAGCGCTAAGCGCGTTGCTTACGTCGTGCAATCATCAGGCTAGCGATTGCGCCCAGGAACAGTGTCGCGACGGAAGGTTCGGGAATCGCCGTTACCGAGAAATTATCGATAACGCTGTCGCCGCTTCGACTGCTGAACGATAGATACAAGTCGTTTTGCAGCCATGTTCCGGAATATGACGTGCCGGCATTGCCACCGTTCAAGTCAACGGTATTGCCTCCGTAAGTCATTTCGACCGTGTAACTTGTTCCGGATGTAATCGCAGCCGTTGTAATTGTTAATTCTACGGTGCCAGTTAGTGGTGTCGAGCTTGATGCAACTCCTGACGTACCACTTCGAACACTAAGGCTTGAGCCAAGGAACAGCAGGCCAAAGTCGGTTGTATCGTCCACCGCGGGCCGCGTTTGGCCGGGGTCTGCATTCAGCGCGAAGCTTGTATAGGAGTTTGCCACGGAGACGATCTCAAAGCTGATAAGGAACTCTCCGTATTGAGTCAGGCTGCTGTCTCCCCCCAGATCGTAGGATAATTCAGCGGAGTAGTCCTGCCCGAAATCTGAGCCGCCAATCAGGAGTTGGTTCGACGAGATGGCGGTATTGGACGTGGGCTTCGGTTCTGTTTCGGTCCAGTTTATCGTGCTCGCGGAACCGGATTGGCGGCTCAGGTCAGCATTCAGATCGGTGTTATCGGCGGCGTTGAACGTGTCTAGAAGGATCAAGGTTTGCGCTTGGGTGTTCAGAGCGACGAATAGCAGGGAAGCGACAAAGGTGTAGGTAAGTTTCATAGTCCCCCCTAAATGCTACGAAGATTTTAAGGGGTCAAAATCTATGAATTTGGACAAGTCCAAATTCTGTATTCATCTATCTAATCGGGAGTGTTTCCCCTTCATGCCAACCGCACTCCTTGGTGATATGAATCGGAAGATTGGGGAGTCCGAATTGACCGCGTTCGACCATTGATGCGATCTGATTTACGGCCTGTGCACCCATTTCCTTGTGCGGCTGATAAATTGCAGAGATTGTTTTTGGAATGCCACAGGTATCGAGTGCAATGAAGCCTATGTCTGTTGGGATGCTTAGTCCAATTTTCTGCAAATGTGAATAGACTTGCTGTGATCCAATGATGGCGCATCCTTTGCTCGCTGCTAGTTTGTCCAGGATCGAGGGCTTTGGGCAGTCCCAGTTGTCGGTTAAAAGCTGAACTCGTTTTGTCCCGTGGAGTTCCTTTTGTATCAAGGCGGCTGAGCGCCAACGATAACCGACGCGTGCGTCGGAAGACTCACTGATTGCTAGGATTATCTTCCGGTAATTGCGGCTTAGCGCCTGTTCGATACTGGTGATGATGGATAGAAATAGATCGGATGCAATCCGGTCGAGTGGCGGGTCTTTCAGAGTATAACCGCTTGCCAGTGCATAAACGCGCGCCCAATCCAATTTCAACATTGCCTGAGTCTGGCTTGCCGGGCCGATCAGTATCCCTTGTATGCCACGCGCCTTGATCACTGAATTCAATCGCATTTCTGTCAGTGCTTCAGCTTCCCATGGGATGATTTCCATCGCATAGCCGAGTCGTTTTGCCTGTTCGGAAGCACCTTCGATGAGTTCCTGTTCGTGCAGTTGCCGTTCTCCGAGTCTGGCTTCGTGGCCGTGCAGGATGTAAGCGAGGTTACTGGACCTTTTACGGACTTGGCTGGTCCGGATTTGATGCATGAACTGATTGACGACCGGACTGGGCGTGTAGCCATGTGTTTTGGCCAAAGCCTGAACGCGCTCACGGGTTGTTTTATTGACCAAGGGACTGTTTTTTAACGCGTAAGCGACGGTTGATTTACTCAATCCGGCCAGCTCGGCTAATTCGCGTATATTCATAACCGTATGACTATTTGGACTTGTCCAAATCTCAAGCTGTTTCAATCGATACAAGCCAACTGGAAGGAGAAGTGGGAACGTGGACAAATCTTGTAACTGGCGGCAGTCGGAGCAATTGCACGCTGGAACCCTGTCACCCAGGCTTGTTTTCTTGGACGAAATAAGACCAAAGCGCTCATCGAGAAGATGGAGACAGCCGTGGGTATGGGCGAAGTGCCGGTGTCGGTGGCCTTGAGCGACCTGCTGGGGAACTAAACTTTGCGGTGCCGTAGGCGGCTTGCTTTAGCCGGTCGCCCGAAAGTGCAAGGGATTCCCGTCACCGATTCGGATCGCACGGCTAAAGCGGTGCGATTACGACATCAGAGCTTCAAGCTGTTGTTATACCACTTCGCTAATTCGAGCAACGGCCTTGGTGGGGCTCGTTATCCTTAACGAGCCGTTGGCGGATTGATGGGGACATCAATCCCTACCTGTTCATATCCAATTTGTTAATCGGTCGTTACGCATTCGCCAGTTCGAGCGAGCGGGCCTTCGCGGCGGCCAGTGCGCGGTCGACCAGATCCCTGAAATTGGCATCTTCCAAAACTTTCAGTGCGGCGGCGGTGGTGCCTCCCTTGGAGGTCACGGCGATGCGCAGTTCCTCGGCGGTTTGGTCGCTCTGTTCGAGCAGCTTGGCGGAACCCAGCAGAGTGTCGACGGCGAGCGAGGTCGCGAGCTCCTTGCTCAGTCCGCAGTGGATACCGGCTTCGCGGAGGGCGGCGGCAAATTCAAAGACGTAGGCCGGGCCGCTGCCGCTCAGGGCGGTGACGGCGTCCAAGTCGGATTCTTCCACGCGATGGTAGTTACCCAGCGAGCTGAGGGTGTTTTCCACGATGCAGGTATCCGATTCGCTCAAATCAGAGAGCGGGGCGTAAGCGGTCACGCCGGCACCGATTTGGCCGGGGGTGTTCGGCATGGTGCGGACGATGTTGCGGGCCTTGGCGAATTTTTCGGAAAGGCGTGAAAGGGGGGTGCCGGCAAGGATTGAAAGCACGAGCTTCCCCGAGGCGGCTTCTGCCAGTTCCGGGCTGATTGCGGTAAACTGCTGCGGCTTGCAGGCCAACACCAGTGCTTCGGCTGCTTTGACGGCTTCCGTGATGTGGGGCAGGTATTGGATGCCGGTGGCTTCGGCGAGCTGGGGGCCGGTCGGGTCGTCGCCACAGGTGCAGGCGATTTCAGACGGCTCATAGAATTTGTTGCGGATCAGGCCACGTACAATGGCCGAGGCCATGCGGCCTGCTCCCAGGAAAACGATACGAACGGGCATTGCGATCAAACGGGATGGAGGATGGTTGCGGTGACTCCGGGCCCATCCGTGTTGTTCTTCACGGTGACTTCGCCTTCCAGATTGCGCATGGTGTGGCGTGCAATGGTCAGGCCCATGCCCCGCCCGACGGAAGTCTTGGTCGTGATGAAAGGTTCAAAGAGCGTATCGGTGACATCCGCCGAAATACCCGTGCCGCGGTCGATGACTTTGATTTCGACCATGGCCGGTCCCCGGTCGCGCGAGATCCGGGCGGTCAGCTGGATCGGACGCGCCTCGTCGTCAGTGCCTTTTTCGTAGCTCTCCCATGCGTTAATGAGCAGCTTGCCGAGGATGATTTCAAATGTTTCGGCATTCGCGGAAATCTTGGTGTCCGGCTCCAGCTCGGACAGGATTTCGACATTGGCGGGGACTTCGTAATCATCCTTGAAACGTTCGATGCTGTTGTCGACCAGTTCCGGGACGGGATGCGAGGCGAGTTCCACACGCTCGTTATTGGCGATGGTGCCGAGCTGGCGGATGATGTTGACCATGCGGTTGATTGCATTGTCCATCAGCAGCACGCTGCGCTGCACCATATCCGGGCTGTTGTAGCCGTTCTTGATCAGATCCAGGTAGCCGACAACGACGCCCAGCAAATTATTCAGGTTGTGCGCGATGCCTTGGGTGATCGCGCCGACTGCGGCGGACTTGCGTACATCGCCCAGTCGTTCCTGCAGCTCAAGGTTTTCCCGGAACATGTCCTGCAGCCGCAATTGGGTGCGGACACGGGCCAGGGTCTCGTCGAGGTCGATCGGTTTGGTGATGTAGTCGACCGCACCGGCGTCCAGTCCTTCCAGCTTCCCTTCCTTCGAGGCCTTGGCGGTAATAAAGATGATCGGAATTGTTTCCGTCTGTGGATTGGCTTTGAGATGCTGGCAGGTCTCGATGCCGTCCATCTCCGGCATCATGATATCCAAAAGGATCAGGTCCGGAATGGTGTCCTCGACGATCTTCAGGCATTCACGGCCATTGTAGGCGACCAAAACGTCCATGCCTTGACGCTCCAGCTTGCGCTGAAGCAGCTTGATGTTGATCGGTTGGTCGTCAACGACGAGAATTTTCGGCTTTTGTCGCTTGCTCAAGGTGCGGTCCTTGGTTGTCCACCAGATTAGTGCGGGGAGTTGAAGTAGCAGTTATTAGAAGGAGAATACGTAGAGGGAAACCAGAAAAATAAGCAATTCTGCCTTTCGAGTGAGGTATTTTAAGAATTTTTCATCTGAATGCGCCTTTCGTCGACCACGGCGGTGCGGCTAAGGAGGTCATGGCCGAGCTGCCGGCGGCTGTTGAAGATCGACGCCAGAAGAGTAACGGCCAAGCCCATAGGGGGAAGGAAAAAGAGGCACAAGGTCTTTAATCCGCCCCGGACGATCCCGCTCATGATGGGCAAGGGGCCCAGGGTGATGGTGCTGATGGAGCGCAGGCGGCAAGCCCGTTTGCCCAGGGAGGAACCTCCGAAAAAGGCTTCGCCGACCGCGAAATAGACCCAGAAAATGAGGATTTGCAGGTCGCGGGCCATGGCGATGGCGGACTTTAGTTCCAGACTGGGTTCCGGGATGGCCCCGCGCTCCGTTTGCTGGGCCCAGTTGATCAGGGCTTCGAACCACTCGCTGCTTTCCTTGAGCGCGCCCGGATGGTGGTAGGGCAGGACCAGCTTCCAGATGATGAAGGTGGAGAGCAGGATGAGCAGGACGAAATCCATGAGGAAGGCCAGGCTCCGGATGCCGAAGCGGGCTGGCGGCAGGGGGCCGTCATCACGCAGGACAGTATCAAGGAGGTTGAGTGGCGGCGGGCTTCCGCCCGGTCCTTTTTCCGGCGGCTTGGGCGATTCTACCATCAGCTGCTGGTGTTGGCAGCCTTGAAGGCCCGCAAAGTGTTATGCATAAGCATGGCCACGGTCATGGGGCCGACCCCGCCGGGAACCGGAGTGATATGGGCAGCTTTCGGCGCCACGGCATCGAATTCCACGTCGCCGACCAGGCGGTACCCGCTCTTCTTGCTCGCGTCGGGGATGCGGTTGATGCCGACATCGATCACCGCCACGCCATCCTTGACCATGTCGGCAGTCACAAAGTGCGGCCGTCCGATCGCTGCAATCAAGACGTCCGCCTGGCGTGTTACGGCTGGCAGGTCTTGCGTGCGGGAGTGGCAGACGGTGACGGTGGCATTGCCGGGGATGCCCTTGCGCATCATGAGGAGCGCGGCGGGCTTGCCTACGATCTGACTGCGGCCCAGCACGACCACATGCTTGCCTTCCGTCTCGATACCGCTCCGCTCGATCAGTTCGACGATTCCCGCAGGGGTGCAGGCGACAAAGCCGGTCGCGTCCTCCTGGCAAAGCTTGCCGATATTCACCGTGTTAAAGCCGTCCACGTCCTTGCCGGGCAAGACACGGTTAAAGGTCTCGGTTTCGTCGATGTGCTTCGGGAGCGGTGCCTGGATCAGGATCCCGTTGACATCGCTGTCGGCGTTCAGTGCGTCAATCTGAGCGAAGAGCGCTTCCTTGCTGACGGTTTCCGGGAGCAGGTAGAGGCGGCTTTCGATGCCAATCCGTTCGGCCGTCTTCTGCTTCTTCCGGACGTACGACACGGAGGCCGGATCATCCCCGACGCGGATGAAGGCGACCACGGGCTTCTTGCCCGGAAGTGCGCCCACCTCGACGGTGAGTTCTTCAATGATGGATTCTGCGATAGCGTTGCCGTCGATGAGGGTCATAAGTGTTACGGGATACGGGATACGGGATACGGGATGCGGGATACGGGCTTATTCGGCGAGGCGGATGGTGCGGGCCACGATGACGAGTTCCCGGCTTCCGGGGACGAGGGGCCGTACTTCGCCATGGATTCGCACCTGCTGGTCGATGTAGGGCTGGAGGTTTGGTATGAAGAGTCGTGACATGTCGACGTAGGCGATACGCTCACCTCTGGCTGATTTCAAGCGCAAGGGGTAACGGGGACCGAAACTGGAGATTTCGCGAACGAGTTTGCCGTTCAGGCGGCGCATCGGAACGCCCACGCTGTCAGCCGGCCGTTGCGGGGTGTCGATGGCTTGTGTCTGCGTGGGGGCGACAACGATGTCGATCGGTTGCAAGTTTCGGTCGGATTCCGTGGTCTCGGGGCGAATCGGAGGGCTGGCGGCCGGAAGCGGTTGTGAGCCGGGTTTTCGCACGGACCAGACCACATTTTCGGGTGCGAGGTCTTCGGGAGCGGTCTTTCCGAGGCTTGCATTCGGATCGTAGGCTACCGCCTTGCGGGCGCCCGGCATGGCGGCGGGGGCGGCGACGGAGAGGGCGGGGCGCTCGGAGATACGGGTCGATGTCTTGTAGTAGGCCGGAATGTTCTTGGTGAAGCGGACGGTTGTCCAATCGTCGTTGGCTTCCACGATTTCAAACTGGTCGCCGGGTTCCACCAGGCTGAGCACGGGGGCGTTTGAGGAAGGGGTGGCACGGATGAAGGTATCCAAGTCGATTTCGAAATTCTTGGAAAGTCGGGCGCTGGGCACATGCCCCTGTACGCGGGCGCGGTAGTCCAGCCAGCGCCAACCTTCTTCGGCGGCCTTCCGCTCCAGTACGGGGGCGGACTGGCGAAGGGCGGGAGACCCTTCCGGTACTGTTGCGATGACAGGTGAGTGTTCGTCTGCCGAGAGGTGGAGCGCCATATCCGCGCCCCGGAGGGGGCCGGCCGCCCAAAGGCAGGCACAGCTGCAGGATAAAATGCGTAGGATGTTCACAAGCATGAGCGATCCACTGTGCAGATGGCGGTTCCAATTGCCAGCATCAAGCGAGCAAACGCGCCAGATCCTTCTGGCCCAAGACCTTGATTCCGCCCTTGGGGAGGTTGCGCAGGACGATTCCGCCGATTTGCACGCGTACCAGTTTTTTGACATAGTAACGGTGCGCTTCGAAGAGACGGCGGACTTCCCGTTTCTTGCCGTGGTGGAGGTGAACCTCCAGCCGGCGTTGATAGCCTTCTCCGACTGCAGGGGCGGGCAAGACCTTTTCGGCTTTGAGGAAATCGCCTTCGAAATCGACCCCGGCGAGTAGTTTGGGGATATCATTTAGGTCAAAGTCGCGGTGCAGGGTGACCCGGTAGCGTTTGACGATACGGGTGCTGGGGTGGGTGATACGGTTGGCCAGGTCTCCGTCGTTGGTGATGACGAGCAGCCCTTCGCTGTCTTTGTCGAGGCGTCCGGCGCAGTAGAGACGCAGGCGTTGCAGGTCGGGCGGGAGCAGTTCGAAGACCGTGCGCTCGGCATGCGGGTCACTATTTGTGCAGACGTAACCTTTCGGCTTGTTCATCACGAGGGTGACGGTGCGCTCCGGTGCGCTGCGCAGCGGCTTGTTGTTCACGAAAATATCCGCGCTTGGGAGCGCTTTGTCTCCCAGTTGAGCGACCTTTCCGTTGACCCGCACTTTACCGTCCTCAATCAGCCGTTCTGCTTCACGACGGGAGCAGAGACCGGAGTTGGCGATTAACTTCTGGATACGTTGCGCTTCTTCACTTGGAGCCATGCAGAACTTGAGTCGAGTTGAGGCGGGGCTGTCAATGTTGCTTCAAAGTAACATTCGTGCTTGCCCCGGATGGATTTAATGCCGAAGACTCAGGTTTTGCTTATTACCAAGACGCCTCAATAAATTAGGAATGACAGACACGACCGAGAAAAAAGTCGCTCTCGTGACCGGTGCCGGCCGCGGCATCGGCAAAAGTATCGCTGAACTTCTGGCCGATAAAGGCCATCACGTCATTTGCGTGAGTCGCTCGGCCGGCTCCTGCGGGGCGGTGGCGGACGGTATTGTCGCAAAAGGAGGCTCCGCCGAGTCCCTGGCGGTCGACGTGGCCGACCGTGGCGCAGTCGAAGCTGCCTGCAAGCAGTGGCTGGAAGCCCACGGAACCGTGGATATCCTGGTCAACAATGCCGGGATCACCCGTGACGGCTTGCTTTTTCGCATGAGCGACGCCGACTGGGATGATGTCATCGCGACGAACCTGACCAGCTGCTTTACTTTTATCAAGCACCTCGCCCGGCCCATGACCCGCAAACGTTGGGGGCGTATCATCAACATGGCTTCCGTTATCGGTTTGATCGGCAATGCCGGACAAGCCAACTATGCTGCGGCCAAGGCTGGTATGATCGGCATGACCAAGAGTCTGGCCAAGGAGTTTGCCGCCCGAAATGTCACGGTCAATGCCGTGGCGCCGGGCTTTATCGAGACCGATATGACGGCCGAACTGAACGAGCAGCAACAACAGGGCATTATCGGAGTGATCCCGATGAAGCGCATGGGGCAGGCCGCCGATATCGCGCACACCACCGCATTTCTAGCATCCGAAGAAGCAGGATACATCACCGGTCAAGTTTTTACAGTTGACGGTGGTATGGTCATGTGATGCTCAAATCCTTTACTTATTAACACTGACAATTATGGCTGATCAAACTATCGAACAACGCGTAAAGACCATCATCGTCGACCAGCTCAACGTAAATGAAGAGCAGGTCACTCCCGAAGCTTCCTTTCTGGATGATCTCGGTGCGGACTCGCTCGACACCGTCGAGCTGATCATGGCATTCGAAGAAGAATTCAGTGACGAGATCGACGGTGAAATTCCGGAGTCTGACGCTGAAAAGCTCCAGACTGTTGGTGACGTCATCAAGTACATCACAGAGAAGGCCGGATAAGGGTCAACTCACCTAACAGAACAACTAGGCCGCCTCACCAGCGGCTTAATTTTTATTCATATGCCCGAATCGCTATTACGTCATCGAGTCGTTGTGACCGGTATTGGTACGGTCAATTCCCACGGACTGGGAGTTGATGCGTTCTGGTCCGGGGTCATGAACGGACAAAGCGGCATCGGCCGGATTACTTCGTTCGATGCCACGGACTATCCCTGCCAGGTTGGCGCGGAGGTTCGTGACTTCGAAGTCGGCGACTTCATGGATGTGAAGGAAGCGCGTCGTAATGACCGTTTCACTCATTTTGCCATGGCTGCCACGAAGCTGGCTCTGACTGATGCCAACGTGGACACCACCAAGCTGGACTCCGAGCGTTTCGGTGTTCTGGTTGGTTCCGGAATCGGTGGGATGGAAACCATCCAAAAGCAAAGCCGCCGTCTCTACGAGATGGGGCCGCGCAAGGTTTCCCCCTTCATGATCCCTTCCCTGATCGCAAATATCGCGAGCGGAGTGGTGGCCATTGAGATCGGAGCCCGTGGCCCGAATTACGGTATTGTAAGTGCCTGTTCCACCGCTACTCACGCCATTGGTGAGGCTTTCCGCATCCTTCGGGACGGCGAGGCCGACATCATTGTGGCGGGCGGTTCGGAAGCGGCCATCACCGAGTTGGGTTATGCCGGTTTCTGCTCCATGAAGGCAATGAGCACCAGCTACAACGATTGCCCTGAGCGTGCCAGCCGACCCTTTGACAAGGGGCGTGATGGTTTCGTCATGGGGGAAGGTGCCGGTGTTCTCATCCTTGAAACTCTGGAGCATGCCAAGGCCCGTGGTGCCCGCATCTACTGTGATGTGACCGCCTATGCGGCTACCTGCGACGCTTACCACATCACTTCGCCGGATCCCGAAGGCAAGGCCTTGGGGACGGCGATCACTAAGGTGATCAAGGACGCCGGGCTTCAACCGGAGGACGTGGACTATATCAACGCCCACGGTACTTCGACACCTTACAACGACAAATTCGAGACCCTGGCCGTCAAGCGTGCGCTAGGCGATCATGCCTACAAGGTTATGGTCAGCTCGACCAAGTCGATGACCGGACACCTTCTCGGTGCCGCCGGTGGGGTGGAATCCGCGGTTTGCGCCAAGGCGATCTTCGAAGGCAAGGTACCGCCGACCATCAATTACGAGGAGAAGGACGAGGACTGCGATTTGGATTACGTGCCGAATGTGGCGCGTGATGCGGAAGTTAAGGTCGCGATCTGCAACAACTCCGGTTTTGGTGGACACAACGCCACGGTGCTCTTTACGAAGAGCGTCTAATTACTTGCTTACCAAGCTTTTCAGAAGGCCCGGCGTTTGCCGGGCCTTCTTTTTATACCGCTTCGTCAAGTTCTGGAGGTTTTGTGCTTCCGAAGGTTTGTCTGCGTGGCGGCTTTTCGCAAATAGAGGTTGAGTCCGTGTGGTGGCTCGACATTGTGCAAAAGCAGCTATGTCGCTTCCATTTGTGTGCCTTCGCCCTCATTTGTGTCGTCTCTCGGCCGTGGTTTTATGCCTGGTCTGTTCGCGGATGCTCTTCGCCTCTTCCGAAGTTCGGATCGATGTGGATCCGAGTCCGGTGGACCGTGAGAATCCGAAGTACCTGACCAGTTATGCGCCGGTCTTGAAGCCGGCCCGTGACGCCGTCGTGTCGGTGCACACCTCTCGGATCATTCGGATTTTTCGGGCCCATGGGATGGATCCCCGGGAAGAGGCGTTGCGGCGGTTTTTAGGTCTGCCGCTGCCGCAAGGACAGCAGGTGGTGGAGGAGCGCCTCGATCCGGTCGGGATCGGTTCGGGGGTCGTGATTTCGCCGGATGGCTATATCCTGACAAATAATCATGTGGTGATCACCCCTGAGGGGCGGGAGGCGGACGACGTTCTGGTCGAATTGAACGACGGCCGGGAGTTGGAAGCCCGGGTGGTGGGGCGCGATCCACAGAGCGACCTCGCGGTACTCAAGATTGATGCGACGGCCTTGCCGCACATCACTTTCGCGGACAGTGAGCTGCTCGAAGTGGGGGATATCGCGTTCGCGATCGGGAATCCCATGGGGGTTGGACTGACCATTACGCAGGGCATCATTTCGGCCACGGGGCGGAGCAATCTCTCCATTCTGGGGGATTCCGGAAATGAAAACTTTATCCAGACAGATGCGCCCATTAATCCGGGGAATTCGGGAGGCGCCCTGGTGGACGCCTATGGCCGTCTGATCGGTATTAATACTGCGATCCTCTCGCGCAGCGGCGGGAGTATCGGGATCGGTTTTGCGATTCCATCGAATTTTGCCCATACCGTGGCGCGCTCCATTATCGAGTACGGTGAGATGCGCCGCGGTATGCTGGGAGTCAATGTGACGGACCTGACGAAGGATACCCGTGAGGCTTTCGCTTTCGATGGAGTCGATGGGGTGCTGGTACAGTCGGTCATGCCAAACCTGCCGGCCGATAAAGCCGGTTTGAAGAAGGGGGATATCATTCTCCGGATTGGCGATAAGGAGATCCGTGATGCGCGCATGCTTCGATTGGTATTGGCAGCATTGGGGCCGGATGAGGTTTTACTCACCTATCTGCGAGACGGGCGGGAGGCCGAGTTGCGGGTGAGATTGGTGGATCGTAAGGATCCTTACGGCTTGGGCGCACGCCACGGGGAGTTCCTGCCCGGGGTGGAGGCACTTGCCATCGACCGGGAAAGTCGCCGTCAATACGGCTTGCCGGCAGCTTTGGAAGGCTTGCTCCTGACTGCCGTGAGTGATCACTCGCCTTATGCTGAAATTCTGCGTCCCGGGGCGGTTGTGCTCCATATCAACGGGGAGACCCCTCTCTCAGTGGATCAGGGGCTCCAGTTACTACGATCCAGGCCTGTGAGTCACCTGTACATTTATTTTCAGGGAAGAAGTGGTTATATTTCTGTAAGACGGGATGATTGAGCGTGTGATTGCTTGACCTAAACAGCTCGATTATAGAAGTTCAGGAAATCTAATGCAGGAGCATCGAGCACTCATACTTCGCAGTAACCGATTCCTTGGTTCATCCCTTGTCGATAAAGGGATCGTCGCCGTCGGCGACCTAGAGGCGGCCAACGAAAAATTCATGGAGGCGATCCAGAGCTCAGAGCTCAAACATGCCTCCATCCTGACCACGCTGATCTACGATTTAAAGGTCTTGGATGAGCGTAAAGTCATCGAATATCAGGTGGAGGAACACAGTTTAGGATTGGTGGACCTGGATGCCGTGGAACTCGGCTCACTTCGCCAGTGGAATCTGGAGGAGACGATCTGCTTCGCCACTTCGACCTTACCGTTCGACAAGGTTGAAAACACCTACATGGTCGCGACGTGCTATTATTTGAGTGCGCCGGTGGTGAAGCACTGGGAGAGCATGCTGGACGGTGATATCATTTGGTACGTGACCTCTACCCAATCGATGAACCGGGCCCTCGAGCGGATTGAAGAAATACATAAGGACGAGGACGAAGCTGCGGCAGAGGCCGAGTAAATTTTAGATAATGGCTTATAGCGTTTTAATTCTGGATGATGATGCGGACTTCAACAGTCTGCTGACTGATATTTTTGAGCAGGCCGACTACATCGTCACCTCGCTTGAGGACCCGGTTGAAGCGGTTGAGGTCTTTACCCATACGGATTACGACCTCGTGGTGACCGACCACAAGATGCCGGAAATGACCGGGGCGGAGTTCATGAAGCGGATCAAGAAGATCAAGCGGCAGGTTCCGGTCATCATGGTTTCCGGTTATTTGGAGAACGATACAATCCGCGAGCTGATCAGCGAGGGAGTTGGCGGTGTCTTTCTCAAGCCGTTGAATATCTTTTCCCTGTTGGAACGGACAGCCGAGCTGATTGAGGAATCCAAGAAGGCCCCACAATCATCCGATTCGGAATCCGGTGCTTCGAATGAAGGCGTGGGTGAGCCTGATACGAATGTGGACAAGCTGGGCTTTGCATTCCGCTCTTTTCCCTGCAAGTCGCCGGCATCCTTGGAATTTGCAGAGCGTCTTCACAGCCTACGGAACTTCAAGTCGACCCTGTCCCTGATCGGTGAGCCTGGCACCCATTATCGCGCTATCTGCAACGACATTCGGGGGTTTTATGAGGGCGATGGAGAGCACTTCGTTTATCTCAGCCCGGACTCCTTCGAGGCGGAACAGGCACTCAACCTGATTGAATCGGCGAAGGCCGCCGGTGCCGAGCGGGTCACATGTGTATTGCTCGATGTGGAGAGCATGAGCCCGGAACAGAAGAAGCTGGCAGCTTTGCTGCCGAAATGCGAAGGGCTGTTTGAAGCGATCGATTTCCCGATTCGTACGATTTTCTGTGTGAGCGGGGACTTGGACGTGCTCTTTGACGAGGAGCGGATTGATGAGCATCTCTACATCCTGATGGGGACGGCTGAGGTCCAGGTGCCTGCATTGCGGAACTGTCCTGCCGATATTGCCGTGCTCGCGCAGCAGATCGTGGTCGATGCGGCCAAGGAAAAAGCTCTTGGCTCGGTGCCGCAGTTTGAGAATTCGGCGCGTGAACTTTTCCGCAAGCATACCTGGAAGCGTAACTACGAGGAGTTGCGTGCGACGGTGCGGAAGGTTGTCGACTTGAGCTCTGGAGGTGTCCTGACCCGGAATACTTTGCAGGAAGTCCTGCATGCGGAGGGGGCGAACCCCCGGGCCAAGCTAGATGCCTTCTTGTCGAATGCACGTAGTGAGATTGTCCTGGCCAGTTCGATCCTACTCGGGGGCGGCAAGAACCGTGTGGCGGACTTTTTTGGCACGGATGTAGCGGAGATCGACGGCATTCTGAAGTAACTGGATAGAAAGACAATTTATGGCGGGACGGATACTAGTGCTGGATGACGAAGAGAATTACGCAGAGATGCTACGCGATCTCCTGCGGGATCATAATTACCGTGTCGACATGGCCACACGCCCGGAACGGGCGATTAACCAGTTGGAAGAGATCCCTTACGATCTGGTAATTTCAGATTACAAGATGCCGGTAATGGACGGCGCAGATTTCCTGAAGCGTGCCCGTGAACTATATCCCAATCTGCCCTTCATTCTTGTTTCCGGCCTGATGAATACGCCGGAATTGGTCAAAGTGGCGAATATGAGTGTCACTTTAGTCATGGAAAAGCCGCTGGATACCGCCGCTTTCCTGGAGCACGTGGCACGTTTTTCCGTGCCGATGACCGAAGATGAGAAGGCGGCCTTGTCGGAAGAAGGAGAGCCGGGCAGTTCAGCGGTTAAAGCGGTGACGAGCTATCCGGAGGAGCCCCGTTACCTCAGTGCGGCCTGTGCCCTATCCAAGCGTTTTATGCTGGATTTATGGAGTCTGTGCCACAGTGGGAATTGTGCCTTTATCCATTCTGCGGTTGGCGGCGACTTCGAATTGGCTGCAAAAGATATTTCCTCGTGGCGCGGTAATCGCGACAAGCCGGTCGGTACGTTGTCGTTTGAGCAATTGATGGCGGATGGGGTGGCTGCGCTGCAAGCTGTCCTGGAAGATTCCGAGAGCAGTGATGTTGTCCTTGTTGAGTTGCCGGACAGCGGTGCCATCGAGCAGGCACGTGCCTTCATGCTCGGCAACGGCCCCTTGACCGGGGGGCTTTTGATCTTCGTGCTGAGCGAGAACCTGAGCCACGCCGGCTTTCTGGAGCTTGCGGGTGACTTGGGTGTGTCTTTGCCCCCACTTGTGATGCGTCCCACTGATGTGGCGCATTATTCGCGACGTTTTGCCCGAATTACGGCCAATCAAATGGGGAAGGACAAGGCGCCGGATTTCTCCCCGGAAGCGAGTTATGCGCTCCTATCACATGAATGGCCGGGGGATTATGACGAACTTCAACGGCTTGTGGTGGAGGCGGTCAAGCGTGCGGAGTCCGACCCGATTACGCTGGATGAGCTTGAGTTGGAACAACCGGCTTCCGCGCCTGCCGGCGATCGTCTGGCCAGGTTGCTCCAACAGGCGCAGGCGACCTATCTGGTATCCGCCCTGAATGATTCAGGGGGCAGCCCGTCGGCTCTGGCCGGCGAAGTGGGCGTTTCCTCCGTGGTCCAGTCCGAAACCGATCTCCGTCACCTCGCTCTGGTAAAGCCGGAACTCGCCAAACTGTAAACTTTCAAACTATCCAAGGACTCAACCCGACGCATTATGGCTTTAGCCCGTATTCAGGCCTCGATCGTAAGGAACCTTCTCGACGCGGGAAAGCTCTCCAGCGCGCAGTACAACTCGATTGTCGACACCAAGGAGGAGATGACCGGAGATGCCGTTGAAAAGCTCCTGGCCGAAGAATACAAGATCAGCCCGTTCCAGTTGCTGGTCGCCAAGGGCAAGGCCTTTGGCATGGCTCCGATCAATGTGAAGCACTGCATTGTGACGGAGACCACCTTCGCGAAGCTGGAACAGGATTTCTGTCAGGACAACAAGGTGCTGCCTCTCGGTACGGTCGGTGATTACATCGTGGTCGCGCTGAGCAATCCATTTGATATTCAGGTAACCTCCAAGATCCAGGATATTTCAGGGATGAAGGTTTCCGCTCTTTTGGGCGCGGAGGCGGATATCGAGAAAGCACTCGACAGCAAGCAGGAGCCGCAGTCGGTGGGCTTTGGCGATGTGGTCGAAGCGCTCGGGATGGACTACGAGAGCGAGGAGGACCTCGATCAGGACGATCTCTCGGACGAGGATTCCGCCCCGATTATCAAGCTCGCCAACCGGATCATTGAGGAAGCGTATTTTTCGGGGGCGAGTGATATCCACATTGAGCCCTTTGAAAAAGAGACGCGTGTGCGGGTTCGCGTGGACGGTGTGCTGCAGAACCGCTTGACGATACCGCCTGCGGCTTCGGGTGCCCTGCTCGCCCGTCTCAAGGTGATGTCTCAACTGGATATCGCCGAAAAACGGCTGCCTCAGGACGGCCGGATTATTTTCAAGCAGTTTAACAAGAAGGGCATCGATGTGGACCTTCGTGTGTCGACTGCGCCGCTGAACCACGGTGAAGGCGTGGTCATGCGTATTCTGGATAAGCAGAAGAGTACTTTACCACTGCCGGCATTGGGATTCTCCGAGGACAACCTGAAGTTGTATCGTGAGTTGATCCAGCGCCCCTACGGGATGATTCTACACTGCGGACCGACCGGTTCCGGTAAGTCCATGACCTTGTACTCCGCGCTGAACGAGATCAATACGAGTGATATCTGTATCCGGACGGCGGAAGATCCGATCGAGTATACCTTGAACGGAATCATGCAGATGCAGATGCAGCGTAAGATCGGCCTGACTTTCGCGGCGGCCCTTCGCGCCTTCCTGCGTCAAGACCCCGATGTGATCCTTGTGGGGGAAATTCGTGACCATGAAACCGCCGGTATCGCGGTGGAAGCGGCTTTGACCGGTCACATGCTATTCAGCACGCTGCATACAAACGATGCGCCGACGACCATTTCACGTCTGACTGAAATGGGGATCGAGCCTTTCATGATTTCCGCATCCCTGGTCTGTGTGTGCGCGCAGCGCCTCATGCGCCGGGTCTGTAAGACATGTAAGAAGACTTACATGCAGGAAGGCAATGAAGCGGATATCATACAGCGTGCGATTGGCTGGAGCGGCAAAGTGCCCATGGCGATCCAGGACGGTTGTCCGACCTGCGGTGGCTTGGGTTACAAGGGCCGGGTCGGTATTCACGAACTCATGGCAACCTCGGAAGAGTTGGTGAAAGCGATCAACTCCGGAGAGGAGGCCGCCGTGATCAAACGCATCGCCATGCGCAATGGCATGAAGACATTGCACCAGGACAGTATGTTGAAGGTCAAGGAAGGCTTCAGCACGATGGAGGAATCCATCGCGACTGTTCCGCCGGATATGGAGGCCTATGAAGAAGCCGAAGCGGCGAGCTAACTTACTCTTCGAGCGTCGCGACGAGGGCACCGAGGAAGATTAGTTCCGTTTCTCCGGTATTGCGGATGGCCTGGGTCTCGCCGTCGCGGGTGATTTGGAGCGTGCCTGGTGTGAACGGATGTTCCACCCCGTTATCCACGACGATGCCGCATCCGGAGAGGCAATAGTAGAAGTCTTCATCGCCATCGTGGGAGTGCATCCCGATGGTTGCGCCAGGTTCCAGACGGACGAGGCCGACGCTTTTGATGGCACTGCCGGGAAAGAGGTCGAGGAGTTTGTGGGCGTAGACGGTGCCGTTGCCGCCGCGGACGCCTTCAGCGACTTCGGGGACGATTTCATGAACCTTGCTGATCATGATTTCATTTTGAAGCAGGTTTCGGGGGAGGTCAGCAATAAATTAGCGCGGTCCCGGGGGGCCGCCGCTTTCCTTGGCCATCAGGGCTCGGCGTCTCAGCTGCAGCCAGAGCGTCCAGGCATGTTGTTTGAGGATGGCCCGGGCGTGCTCGATCTCGGTCTTCCTCTGAGCGAGGTTTTCGTTGGCGATCGTGGACAGGTCGTCGAGATTGTAGAGGTAGACGTTGTCGATAGCCTCGACATCCGAGTCGATGTCACGGGGTACGGCGACATCAATGAGGAAGAGTGGGCGCTCCGGACGCCGGCGCATGGCTTGTTGGATGGTCGAACGATCGAGAATGGATCCCGTGGCGGCAGTGGAACTGATGATAATGTCATAGTGTTCCAAATGTGTCCGGAAGTCAGCGAAGTCGATGGCCGCACCCTCAAATTGGTGGGCCAGGGCATGTGCCTTTTCAAAGGTGCGGCTTGAGACGGCTATATCGGCCGCCCCTCTGCTTTTCAGGGCTTGGGCAGTCTTCTCGCCGACATCGCCGCTGCCAATGAGGAGCACCCGGCTGCGGGTCAGCTTGCCGAAGATCCGGCTGGCTAAATCGACCGCCACGTTGCCGATGCTGATTTGTCCCTTGGTAATGGCGGTCTGTGAACGGGCGGACTTGGCGGCTTGAAAGCTTTTCTCGAACAGGCGGTTCAGCACGGCGCCGGTGCAATGCGCACTCTTGGCGTCCGCATAGGCGCTCTTCATCTGGCTGAGGATGTCGGTTTCACCGATCATTTGGGAATCCAGACCGCTGGCGACCTCGAGGGCATGCTGCAGCGTGTCGAGATTCGTATGCCAAAAGGAGTGCGCATCAAAGAGACTACGGTCGAGCTGCTGGATTTGGCAGAGTTGGGCGCGGACTTGTTCTTCTTCGATACCGGCTTCGGCTAAACCATAGATTTCAACACGGTTGCAGGTGTTTAGCACCACGCATTCCCGGATGCCTTTTACTTCGTGGAGGGCGGCGCGCAGCATGCCGGTCTGTTCGGGACTGAGGGCAAAGCGCTCCCGGACTTCAAGCGGCGCCTCGTGGTGGGAACTGCCCAGCACGAAGAGAGACTGTAGGGGCTCCTGCGTCATGAGTCGGGTAGCAAGGCGGCCTGGTTCTGTTCTTTCGGGGGCGCGTCATCGTGGTGTCGTGCAGACTGAACCGGCCAGAGGGATGCCATGGCAAAGAGAAAAAGGGCGATTGAGGCGATTGCGTGGCGTCGGGTGACGAGCTTTTTACTCAGTCGGAGCCAGACCACCACGAGGTAGCCCAGCCAGACCAAACAGGTAATACTGAGTTTGAAGACGGGAACCAAGCTGATGTTTTCCACCCAAAAGAATGCACCGAAAACTAGGGCAGCGGTCAGGACGATCTCTCCTGTGATGAGCAGCCGTTTGCCCATCTGGTCCAGTTGCTGAACCGAGGGCAGATATTGGTAGAGGCCTTGAAATTGCTTTTTCTTCAAGCCGTGTTGCTGGATCAGAAACATGACGGAGACGAGGGCCAGCAGGGCAAAGATGCCATAGCTGAAAATCGCCAGGGAAGCGTGTAGTTCAATCCAGGGGTTTCCCCCGAAGAGGCCGGGCGGGTAGGGGCGATCCCAGGATGGAAAGAGGAAACTACCCCCGACCAGAATCGCCGCCAACGCCGCGGTAAAGAAGCCGAGGAGGCGCAGCCGGAAGGTCGGCCCAATGATGAAAAAGAGGAGAACCAGCGACCAGGCGATGAACTGCGCGACCTCGAATGTATTACCAAGAGGGCAGCCCCGCATATCGGCCGCTCGTAGGTTCAGCCCGACGGTTTGCAAGAGGAAGCCGGCGCAGACCATGGTGAAGACCACCGGACGGGGGTAGTTCTTCCGTAGCAGGAGGGCGATCAGCCCGACGGCAAAGGCCGAGACATAGGCGAAAGCTCCCAGTCCCAGAAAGGTGCGATCGGAAAAGTCGATGAGGGCAAGCATGATGGTCTTCGCAGTCTTGTGCCGAATGATTCAGTTTAGCCTGCGAATTACAATCCTTTCATCGGCGCAACGTATGCGGGTTCCGTGGCCTTGGCCGTCTCGTAGGCCCCGCTCTGCCAGGCCCGTACGCGGCTTTCAAGAAAATCGATGAATTTGGGATGTTCGTTCAAGCAGGGAATCGGTTCGAAGTCCTCTCCGCCTGCTTCGAGGAAAATCTCGCGGCCTTCCCCGGCGATTTCCTCCAATGTCTCCAAGCAGTCGGCCGTAAAGGCGGGACACATGACTTTGACACGCTTGTGTCCGGATTCGGGCAGCTTTTCCAGCGTCTTGTCCGTGTAGGGTTGCAGCCAGGGATCCCTTCCCAGGCGGGACTGGAAAGTCATCCGGTATTTCTCCTTGGGCAGCCCCATAGTGAGGACGAATTTCTCCACCGTCATGGCACACTGGTGTCGATAGCAGGTGCCATGGGCCGGATGGCAGGTATTGCAGCAGTCCGGGGTTTGCAGGCAATGCTTGTGGGACGGGTCCCCCTTGATTAGATGGCGTTGCGGAATGCCGTGGAAAGAAAAGACGAGTTGGTCGAAATCACCCTTTTCCAGAGCGGGGCGGGCTGATTCGACGAGAGCCTCGATATAGTCCGGTTCCTGGTAATAAGGGGGCAGCAGGGTCGTTTTCAGGTCCGGTTTCAATTCGCGTACCGCTTCCATGAGATGCACGACCGCCGTCTCGTAACTGGACATTGCGTAGTGCGGATACATCGGCATGATGAAGAGGTCATCCACACCTTGGTCCAGCAGTTCCTGTAACGCGGAACGGGTCGATGGGTTGCCATAGCGCATGCCCAACGCGACCGGTATTTCGAGTCGCTCGGCCAAGAGGCGCCGTTGGGCTTCGGATATCAGAATGAGTGGCGAACCTTCCTCGCGCCAGATACTGGCATAGGCTTCCGCAGACTGCTTGGGCCGTTGTGGCAGGATCATGCAGTTGACGACAAACCAGCGGACCGGGTAGGGGGCGTCGAGGACACGCTCATCCATTAAAAATTCACGAAGGTAGCGGCGGACGTCGGAAACGTCGGTTGAATCCGGCGAGCCCAGATTGAGGAGGATAATGCCTTGCTTGGACATATGCTTAGAAAAGGTGGTCAGTGTACAAGTTGTCAAACCGCAGCGGCGGAAGAGTGATGAGAAGTTTTAAAGCTGGGTATGAGTGGAGTGGAGGGCTTGTCTATCTCGCTTAGCAATAAGCGCTTGGAAACAAGACCTTACAAGGCATTTTCATCCCTGTGGGCCGTGGCCTTTCGGGGATGCCGGGCTGTTCTGCCTGAGTGGGGCTCGTCTTTTTTAATGTAAGAAATATGTAAAAGATTGGGCGGACCTGGGCGCTGTGTTGACCGTCGTGGGCGGTTTGGGCTATCCGCTAAGCTTTGTTTTGTCATGTTATTTGATGCTGCGGGTTTAGTAATCTCTTAAGTCATGAAGCAACCCTTTCTTCTGATCTCGGCAACTGCCTGTCTCCTTTGCGCTTTGTTGGCATTTACCTGTGACCGTCTGGTAGATGTCCGCGGTTTCCAGCTCGCGAGTCTCGTTCTTGCCTCATGTGGCTTCATTTGCCTGATGTTACAGAGGCGGATGCCGAGTCGCTAGTCGTCTCCGCATTTTGATCTATGCCTCCGCTTCGTTTAGGCGTGAGTGGCGATACTGCTTCGGAGACAGACCGCTCTGCTTTTTAAACCATGCGGAGAAATAGTGGATCTCGGGGTATCCGCAGGCTTCTGCTATTTCCGAGATACTGCGGTTTGTGCTTTCGAGCATCTGGCGAGCGCGCTCCAATCGTAGCTGGGTGAGCTGCTTATGTGGGCTCGTCCCGTAATGTGTGACGAATGCCAGTTCGAGTGTGCGGCGAGAGCTTCCCACCTGCTGGGCGATTTGATTGATGTCGAGTGAAGGATCCTGCAGGTGATCCCGGATGTATTGGGTGGCGCGTTGGGCGATGCGGCCCCGTCCCTGGGCTAGGCTGGACTCCCGTGCCACCAGTTCGATTGCATCGATCAGGTATTCACGAATCATGTCTTCACTCCCGTTCAGGGCGCGTTCCATACACTGGGCCGCTTGCTTGCCGATTTGCCGTGCGGGGATGCTAAAACTACTGATGCCGATCCCCGCAAAGACGGACTCCGAGGCGTCATCGTCGGTGCCCAGCACGAGTAAGTCTTTGCCCAGGACCCGTCCTGACTGCTTGGCGGCTTGGATGACGCGCCGGGCGAGTCGGTCGTTGGTGCAGTAGATGCCTTCCGGGCGTGATTGATGGTCTCTTGCTGCGAATTGTTGCTCAATCGGTAACTGAGAGGACCAGCGTGTGACTGGCTTCTTACCTTGAGCCGTTTGGAAGCCCTCCCACCGGAGCTCGGTCGCATAGTGCATGGAATCCGCGTAGAAAGCGAGGTGTTGTGCGCCCTGTTCCAGTAAATGACGGGCGGCTAAGACCCCCATGTAGCTGTCATCCACACTGACTGACGAGACTGTGTCGATTTTGGAGAAATGGTACAGGTTGACGGCCTGGACGCCGGTCTCTTTCAGTCCGCTTAGCCAGCGGTCGCTGACAAAGGTCCCGATCGCTCCATCCAGCCGGCCTGATTGCGCAAGTTCCATGAGTCGGGCTTCAAAGCCGAAATTCAACGGTACCAGTTGCCAGTCGAGTCGTCGTGAGTACAGGTAATCGTTGATCCCGTTGAAGATCTCGGCGGCGTGCCGGAAATTCAGGTCGGAGGCGATGGCCACAATCTTTGGACCTTGTTTCATTGGTTTTGCGTAAAATAATAAATAAATTTACGCAAATACGAAAAGACAACTGGTCTCGTGTCTGCTAGAATACGTTTAACATGAAAAAAGCTCTCATTACTGGCATCACCGGGCAAGACGGTTCTTATCTTGCCGAGCTCCTGCTCGAAAAGGGGTACGAGGTTCACGGCATCATCCGTCGTGCATCCACGTTTAACACCGACCGTATCGATCACCTGTACAAGGACCCGCACATTAACGGCACTAAGATGTTCCTGCACTATGGCGACTTGGCAGACGGGGTGCAAATGGTGAAGCTACTCTATGATCTCAAGCCCGACGAAATTTACCACTTGGGTGCCCAATCGCACGTGCGTGTGTCCTTTGACGTGCCGGAATATACCGGCGACGTGACCGGCCTCGGCACACTTCGTATTCTTGAAGCCATCCGTGAAGTCGGTTTGGACAACAAGTGCCGCTTCTACCAAGCCTCCTCTTCCGAGATGTTCGGTTTGGTGCAGGAAGTGCCGCAAACCGAAAAAACACCGTTCTATCCGCGTTCGCCCTATGGTTGTGCCAAAGTCTATGCCTACTGGCTGACCGTGAATTACCGGGAATCGTACAATTTGCACGCGACCAACGGTATCCTCTTCAATCACGAGTCGCCCCGCCGTGGTGAGACTTTCGTCACCCGTAAGATCACCCGTGCCGCGACCCGCATCAAGATGGGGCTGCAGGACAAACTCTACCTGGGTAACCTCGATGCCCAGCGCGACTGGGGCTACGCCAAGGAATATGTCGAGGCGATGTGGCTCATGCTTCAGCAGGACAAGGGTGACGACTACGTCATGGCAACCAACGAAACCCACTCGGTGAAGCAATTCGTGCAAGAGACCTTCGGGCTGTTGGATCTCGATTGGGAAAAGTATGTCGAATACGACAAGCGCTATGAACGCCCGACTGAGGTGGATCTTCTGATCGGCGATCCGTCCAAGGCGAAGAAGCAGCTGAACTGGGAGCCCAAGGTGCGGTTCAAGGACCTGGTCAAGATCATGGTTGATGCTGACCTCGTACTGGCCAAGCAGGAGCTTGCCTACAAGCAGGCTGTCGAAAATATTTAATTGAGCCTTATCTCTGATTCCTACGCCCTGCTCTGAATCCGGAGCGAATAACATGTGTACTTCAGTGTCTGGATTAAGGTTAGGAGTCGGAGGGGGGACATAGATCGGGAATTGCTGCATGAATAAGACTTCCAAGATATACGTGGCCGGTCATCGCGGGATGGTTGGTTCCGCTGTGGTGCGTGCCCTGAAGGCGCGGGGATTTGAGAACATCGTGACCCGCAGTCGCAAAGAGCTGGACCTGACCAGCCAAGCGGATGTCCGGGCGTTCTATGCTGAAGCGAAACCGGATGTGGCGGTGATTGCCGCGGCCAAGGTCGGTGGGATCCACGCCAATAACACCTATCCGGCGGAGTTCATGTTCGAGAATCTGGCCATTGCCCAGAACACGATCGACGAGGCCTACCGTGCCGGAGTCGGGCGTGTGCTCTTCCTCGGCAGCACTTGTATTTATCCGAAATTCGCCGAGCAGCCGATCAAAGAAGATTCTCTTCTCACGTCGCCGCTGGAGCCGACCAACGAGGCCTACGCGATCGCCAAGATCGCGGGTTTGAAAATGTGCCAGTTCTACCGTCGTCAATACGGGGTCCTGTTTCATTCCGCTATGCCGACCAACCTTTACGGTCCCGGGGATAACTACCATGCGCAGAATTCGCATGTGTTGCCGGCCCTGATGCGCCGCTTCCACGAAGCCAAGGAAACTTCGGCTCCCGAAGTCGCGATCTGGGGCACGGGCACACCGCTGCGCGAGTTCCTTCATGCGGACGACGCTGCGGATGGTATCCTGCACTTGCTGCAGCTGGATAATCCGCCGGACTGGGTGAACCTGGGCTGCGGGACCGATATCTCGATTGGCGACCTGGCGCGACTGGTCATGACCGTGACCGGCTACCAGGGCGAATTGACTTTCGATACCAGTAAGCCCGACGGCACGCCGCGAAAGCTGACTGATATCTCGCTCATCAAGTCGACTGGCTGGGAGCCTAAGATTCCGATCGAAGAAGGCGTGGCGATGGCCTACCAGTCATTCCTGAAGGAGCAGGCTGACGGTACGCTCCGGGAGTAGCGGGCAGCCCTGCCTTCAGCGCAGCGGTTGTTAACAAAAACGTTGTGCCGGGGCTCTGATGGATGGAAATTTTCACAACCGCTTCGCTAGAGGAGGGAGGTTGAGGGAGGAGGATATCAAGCTATTCCGGTAAAGCGAGTCTTCGGATACCTTCCTTTAGATGCACGACATTGAAGTTGATTAGCAATCCAACTTTGCAACCGGTTAGTTTCATGTAGGTCATGAGCTGAGCCTGATGGATCGGTGCGAGTTCTTTGACGACCTTCAGTTCGACGATGACTTTGCCATCTGCGATTAGGTCGAGCGCGAAGTCGTCATCCAGTTCCAGGTCCTTGTATTTGAGTTGGAGTTTTACCTGCCGCTTTACCTCAATCCCGCGTAAGCTCAGTTCATGCGCGAGACTTTTCTCGTAGATACTTTCGATCAGTCCCGGCCCCCAGTAACTGTGGACTTCCATCGCCGCACCGATGATTTTTCCAGTTAGTTCCGTATATTCATCCATGCCTGTTTTTATGCTTCAACGAGCTGCCTGTGGCAACACCAACCCAACCCTCTCTCTCCCTCGCCCGTAGGGCTCTCTAGCGCAGCGGTTGTTAACAAAAACGTTGTGCCGGGGCTCTGATGGATGGAAATTTTCACAAGGTGGGAGATTTCGGGAGGCTCCGGTCGAGGGGGAGTCATCTCGCTTCACTAAGTTCTTGATGGGCAAGCCGCTTCTTTCGATTGATCGAGCTATGCATCTGTGACGATCTGGAAGCAAAAGCGGTGGTCTTGGACTTGGAACCCAGGACAGAATCACTCAACACCGATACCACTACCTAAGTCACTCAGTTCGGGAGAACGAGACTGACCTGCTGTCTGTCGGGACCGTCTCTCCCTACACCTCGCCCGACTTGTCGCAGCGTCGTTCCGGAGGACGTAGGCGGACGGGCTCTCTAGCGCAGCGGTTGCATAACCTCCATACGCCTACAGGACTGCCAGCACGGCGGCCTTTAATGCCGCGATGCGTAATTCCAGCGGAAAGCTGGACGGGGTCTCCAGGGTGTAGTTCAAGCCTCCGAATTTCTGCTGGAAATAGATGGCTTCGGGATGTCCCTCCTCCAGCTGGGGGAGTCGCTCCGGGCAGATCAGACCATTGGCTGCCGCTCGGCCGTCGATCTCAGCGGCCGTTTCGGTTGGAAGGTAGGCTAGGGTGGACTGAAGGATGGTGTTGGCATAGCCCGGCTGCTTGCCGAAATTGAGCTCGTAGAGGTAGAAGCCCTTGCTTTCCCAGTCTTCGTGCAGGTGTAAGCAGGTGTCCAGCGAGTCTAGTCGGGTCGTGGCCCAGCGGCAGTGGCTGCGGATCTCTTCGCTTCTGAAGTCCCGGTAGTCGCGGTTCAGGTCGATGCCCTCGTGATTTTCGCGGGTATCGGCTTCATAGCCGGCAGGATTCATTAGTGGGCAAATGGCATAATGGTGCTGGTTGGGAAGCTGCTTGGCTTCCAGGAGGTCCAGGAGCGCAAGCGGGCCGGCCGGCTCATCTCCATGGATGCCGGCGGACAAGTAGACCTGGCGGCCGGTGGCGTCACCCTCTCGGGTATAAGCTTGAAGTGGCCACGAACCGATCCGACCGTAGGTTTCGACTTGGAATCCGGCAGCCTTGGCGGCGGATTCCAGCTGTCTTAGCAACTGATCGGCGTTGACTCGTTTTATCATGCTGTTTCTGTGCTCCGTTTCGGTCTTTCATCAGATCTACACAGTTTTTATTAAATCTCAAATCTCTGTCATGTCACACGTACGCGTTCGATTTGCTCCCAGTCCCACCGGTTTCTTCCATATTGGAAGTGCCCGTACTGCCTTGTTTAACTGGCTCTATGCCCGCCATACCGGTGGCACCTTCGTGCTCCGGATCGAGGATACCGACAAGGCCCGGAATACCGAAGAGGCGCTGCGCGTGCTGATCGACGGCATGCGCTGGCTCGGGCTCGACTGGGATGAAGGTCCCGAAGTCGGCGGCGATTATGGCCCGTATTTCCAGAGCGAGCGCCAGCCGGTCTACGACGAATACCTGCAAAAATTGAAGGATGCCGGCCGCACCTACGAGAAGGACGGGGCCATCTGGTTCAAGCTGGAAGGCGAGCGCTACACCACCTATGACGATTTCAAGAAGGCCGAGGTCGAAAAGGTGAAGACCGAGCCGGTCGTGATTGAGGATGCCGTGCGTGGACGCGTGGAGCGTCGCGAGGAGATGGATTTCGTGATCGTGCGCCGGGACGGCAGCCCGGTGTTCCACTTCGTGAATGTGGTCGACGACATCGCCATGGGCATCACCCACGTGATCCGCGGGGAAGACCATCTTTCGAACACAAGCAAGCACGTCGAGCTCTTCAAGGCCTTCGGTGTCGAGCCGCCGGTCTTTGCGCACATCCCGCTGATCCTCAAAGAATCCGGCCCGGGCAAAATGAGCAAGCGCGACAAGGGTGCCCTGATCGAGGATTACGAAAGCCGCGGTTTCCTCGCTGCCGCGGTACGCAACTATATCTGCCTGTTGGGCTGGAATCCCAAGGATGACCGCGAGAAGATGGACATCGGTGAAATCATCGAGCTCTTCGACTTTCCCGGAATCAACAAGGGCAATTCCCGCTTCGACGAGAAGAAGCTCTCCGCGCTCAACGCAGAATATCTGCGCGAGATGAATATCGAGAGCTTCACCTTCTTGGCACGCCCGATCCTTGCAGCCGCTGGCGTGGTCAGTGAGGAGGAGAGCGAAGACTACCTGCAGGCAGTCCTTGGACTCTGCCAGCCCAAGGTGAAGGGCCTCGATGACCTGCCGGAATTCGTCGGCTATTTCTTCAAAGACGAGTATCCGATGGACGAGAAGACCGGTGAACGGATCGCCAAGAAGGCCGATCCCAAGGCCCTTCTGGCGGAAGTGGTTCCGGTTCTGGAGGGCGTCGAAAGCTTCGATGCGGATGGTCTCCACGTCGCGCTGGAAACCCATGCCGAGGCCCAAGGCCAAAAGGTCTTCGCCTATTTCCCCGCGCTACGCTACGCGGTGAGTGGCCAAGGTGGCGGTCCGGACCTCTTGCCCATGTTGGCAGTGATGGGCCGCGACCGTGTGCTCGGCCGGATTCGTCGCTTCATCGAAGCATCGTAGAATTTTGTTCTCAGGTGGTCGGGTTCGATATCCTTATCGAACCGCTTTTATGTGAGCTTGATTTGGTTTGTACGGGCATTCAACGGTGTCCAGGCAGCCAGTCACGCCGATGCCATTGGCAAAGGCGGATCCCGCCCGGATACGATCATGTTGCAATGGAACTAAACTAGGGCGGGGACGCCCTAGCTCCGTTGTGGTAGACTGCTTTACGTCGCGCAGAGTCGAAGTCTCGGTGTCCGGGCAGCCAGTCACGCCGGTGCCATTGGCAAAGGCGGATCCCGCCCTGATACGATCATGTTGCAATGGAACTAAACTAGGGCGGGGACGCCCTAGCTCCGTTGTGGTAGACTGCTTTAGGTTTCGGCCGGGTGCATGTACTGACTTTCCTCTGTGATCTCCGCGCTTCGATCCCGGGCGATCAGCATGTAGATCGAGGGTAGGAAGATGAGTGTGAACAAGCTGCCGATGGCCATGCCGCCGACAAGGACGAGACCGATGGAGTTGCGTGCTTCCGCACCGGCGCCAGTGACCAGGGTGAGGGGAAAGTGGCCTGCAACCGTGGCGACCGTGGTCATGAGCACCGGGCGCAGTCGGACTTCGGCGGCTTCCTGAATGGCCGCCAGCTTGCTCCGTCCTTCCTTTTGCAGCTGGTTGGCAAACTCCACGATCAGAATCCCGTTCTTGGCCACCAGTCCAATCAGGGTGACCAGCCCGACCTTCGAATAGATGTTCAGGCTGGTGGTCCAGCCGTCGGTCCAGAAGGACAGGTTCGGATTCATCATTTTCAGGAAGGTAAATGTCAGCGCGCCAAACATGGCGAGCGGGACGGAGCCCAGCAGGATAATAAAGGGATCCCGGAAGCTGTTGAACTGTGCCGAGAGCACGAGGAAGATCAGGATAATGGCCAGGCCGAAGGCGGGCAGGAAAGTATTGCCTTCGCTGCGGAGTTGGCGGGATTCGCCGGCGTAATCAATCCGGTAGCCGTCGGGAAGAATTTCCGCTGCCGTTTCCTCGAGAAACTTGAGGCCCGAGTTCAGCGGGCCCTTGTAGACGCCGCTCAGCTTGACCGCATTGAACTGTTGGAAGCGGTTGAGGGAGCGTGGCTGTACGCTTTCCTCCATGCTTGCAATCGTGCTGAGTTGGATGAGCTTTCCTTCCGGGCCGCGCACATAAATATCCTGGAGTTGCTCCGGAGAAAGGCGTTCCACCCGTTCGATCTGCGGAATGACCTTGTAGCTGCGTCCGTCGATGTTGAAGCGGTTGACGTAGGCGCCACCGACCAGCGAGCCGAGGTCGGCCCCAATGTCGCGCAGATCGAGTCCGAGCGTGCTGACCATGTCCCGGTCGATCTTGAATTCGGTTTGGGGTTGGTCGATTTTCGTATCCACCAGCGTGAAGGCGAAGCGGCCGCTGGCCATCGCTTTGCCCTGGATCTGCTTTACATACTCGAGGATTTCAGCGGGTTCCGCGGTGGAGGCCACGATGAATTCGACGGGGAAATCGCTGCCTCCGGGGAGGGCGGCCGGTGTGGTCGGAAAGATATCAATGCCTGCGATCTGCGAGAGCTCTTGCTGGAGGATGGGTTTCAGCTCGAAGGTTGTGCGCTCACGTTCGCTCCAGGGATCGAGTGCGACACCGCTGAATCCAAAGGTCGGCGTCGTGAATTGGAAGATGTGGCGTCCTTCCGGGATCGAGCCTAGGATCTCCCGTGCCTCATCGGTATAACGCACGGTTTCCTCCAGCGTATTGTTGGCGGGGCCGTTGACGATGCCGAATATTACCCCCTGGTCCTCTTCCGGGGCCAATTCATTTGACGAGAAGATGAACATGGGCACGCACATGAGGAAGAGTACGATCCACGCGGCATAGACCAGCCACCGTGTCTGTAGGCTCACCTTCAGGATGGAGCCGTAGACCCGGCGAATGTTGTCGAAGCCGTCATTAATACGCTTGGCCAGCCCCTTATGCTCGCCGCTTTTCAAGAGTTTCGACGAAAGCATCGGGCTCAAGGTCAGGGCCACGACGGAGGACACGACGACGGCACCCGAGAGGGTGAGGGCAAATTCGCGGAAGAGCGAGCCGGTCAGCCCGCCTTGGAACGCGATGGGCAGGTAGACGGCGACCAAGACGAGAGTGGTGGCAATGACCGGGCCGATCAGCTCCCGTACGCCATTCAAGGCTGCGGGCATAGGTGCCATCCCTTCCTCCAGGTGGCGTTCGATGTTCTCGACCACGATAATGGCGTCGTCGACCACGATGCCGACCGAAAGCACGACGGCCAGCAGGGTGAGCAGGTTGATGGTGAAGCCCAGCATCTGCATCAGGAAAATCGCGCCGATGAGTGAGATCGGGATGGCGACCACTGGGACCAGGACCGTGCGGATCCGCCCCATGAAGAGGAAGATCACCGCCATCACAATCAGCAAGGTCTCGCCCAAGGTCTTGGTGACCTCGTGGATGGCTTCCTTGATGTAAATGGTCGAGTCGTAGCCGATGTCGGCTTCGATGCCTTCGGGGAGGGCCGCCTTGATTTTTTCCAGTTCGGCCCGGACGTCCGTGAGGACATCCACGGTATTGGCGCTCGGCAGGACATGGATGCCCATAAAGACGGCTTTGTCGCCGGAGAAGCGGACTTCCGCATTGTAGTCCTCCGCCCCCAGTTCGACCGTGGCAATGTCCTCGATGCGGATGATGGTGTCGCCTCGGTTCAGAACGGACAGCTTCTCAAAATCCTCGACCGTGTTCAGGTCGGTATCCGTGGTGAGGTTGACCGTGACCAGGTTTCCCTTGGTCCGGCCGACAGCGGAGAGGTAATTGTTGGCGGCCAGCGCATTCCGGACCTGGGATGGGTAGATCCCCAGTGAGGCCATCCGCTGAGGGTCGAGCCAGATGCGCATGGCGAAGGTCCGTCCGCCCAGTATTTCCGCCTCTTGCACCCCGGCGATGGCGGTCAAGCGCGGCTGTACCACCCGTACCAGATAGTCGGTGATCTCATTGCCTTCGAGGATCTCGGAGGCGAAGGAGAGGTAAGCCGAGGCGCGCTCATTGTCGGCCGATTCCACCGTGATGATCGGGACTTCGGCTTCCGGAGGCAGATCGCCCCGGACTTCGTCCACCTTTGCGCTAATCTCCGCCAAAGCTTTGGTGGAGTCGTAGTTCAGCTCCAGGCGCACGGTAATGGTCGACATGCCCAGCTTGCTCTCCGAAGAGATGTAGTCGATCCCATCCGCCGTGGCGATGGCGCGCTCCAGCGGGGTCGTGATGAACCCGCGGACAAGCTCGGCATCCGCCCCGATGTAGACCGTGCTAACGGTGACCTTGGCGTTTTCGTTGCGGGGATACTGGCGCACCGTCAGTGACGAGATGGCCTGCAGGCCGGCAATGACGATCACCAAGCTGACGACAATGGCCAGCACGGGACGCTTGATGAAGATATCGGTAAAGGCTGTGGGCATCACTCGAGTGCGTGTTGGGGCGCTCGCTTAGGAGTTGGCTGGCTTCGGGGCCAGCTTGGGTTTCGGTGTGTTCTCGTTGTCGATGTTCACCGGGGTATTGTTCCGCAGTTTGAATGCGCCGGCCGAGACGACTGCGTCTCCGTCTTCGACGCCTTCCAGAATCGAGACGTAGTCGCCCTGCGTACGGCCCAGGCGTACGAAAAACTGCTTGGCGATCAGCCCTTCGCCTTCTTCGGCAGGTAGTACTTTGTACACCGAATTCCCGAAGGGAGCGTAGAGAATGGCAGTTGCCGGCACGACCAGCACTTCCTCCTCGACCGGTAAGATGATGCGCACTCGTACAAACAGGCCCGCTCGTAGCAAGCCCTCTGGGTTGTCCAGCGTGCCTTGCACCTCGATGGTGCGGGTGACCGGGTCGATTTCCGGGCTTAAGGCGGTTATCTGGCCTTCAAATTCACGGCCCGGGAAGGCATCGGTCTCCAGAGTTACGGGGTAGTCGACTTCGAGCCTGGACAAGGCCTGTTGGGGGAGGGTGAAGTTCACGTAGACCTTGTCGTAGGATTGCAGTGCGACAATCGGTGCGCCCTGCGGGACGAACTGCCCCAGATTGATTTGTCGGATGCCGACGCGGCCATCGAAAGGTGCGGTGACGGTCTTCCGGTCGATCACGGCCTTGATGTTTTCCACGTCCGCGTTCGCCTTGTCCAAGTCGGCGACGGCGCTGTCCAGCTGGCTCTGGGGGACATTTCCGCTTTCGCGCAGGCGCTTGGCCCGCTCGTACTCCAGGGCCGCCAGTTTGGCGGTGGCTTCAGCCGCTTTCAACTGCGCCTTTTCCACGTCAATGTCCAATTGTACAAGAAGGTCTCCGGCCTGGACCCGCTGGCCGTTCGTGAAATCGATCGATTTCACGATGCCGGAGGCCTCCGCTTCCAAGGCCACGCCCTGTACCGGTTGGATCGATCCGACCGCACGCAGCGACTCGCCCCAGTTTTGCTTTTCCGCCGTAAAGGTCGAAATGGTGGAGGATGGAGGCTTCGTGGATGCCTCTGCGGCACCCATGACTTTAAATTGCAGTACCTTTGTGCCGACTATGGCGACAAGGGCGACAGCCAGGGCGGCCGCAAAGATGAGAGCGAAAGTGATCTTCTTTGACATGGTTAGGGCTTATCTCGTTCGAGGCACAACTCAGCGCGCAAATGCTGAAAATACAAACACTTGTTTGAGCTTTTCAGCGAAAAGAGGGCCTGTCTTGCGCCTGCTCGAAAAAAATCTGAAAAACTCAGTTGACGCGCCCTAAACGAAAACCCTTAATCCCGCGTTTTCCAACCAAGGCCAGATAGCTCAGTTGGTAGAGCAGAGGACTGAAAATCCTTGTGTCCCCAGTTCGATTCTGGGTCTGGCCACCATTTTTATAAAGCCCGTATTTCGAGAGACTTACGGGCTTTTTATTGTCTCGAATCTGGTAGAATAATACACCTCGCAACATATTGCGTGGGACTTCGCTTGAGAATCGGGGGACAACGTGGAACTTTCCGGCCTTACGTCTGCCAGAATATCCGGAAGGACCGGATTCTACCTCACAAGCAAGCCTATGAAACTATCTCGATATGTCTTACCCCTCTGCTGCATGCTGGGGTCTTTTGCTGCCTCGCTTCAGGGGCAAACCGTATTGAATTCCGATTTTGAACCCGCGGGCCCGACGGAGAGCTGGCCGGCCGGCTGGCCGCAACCGGCGGGTGCGACCTGGGAAGCTGAAGCGGGGAACCACTTCATCCGCATGACCAGCCAGGAGCCTGGCAAGATGATCATGCTCTATACTGAAATCAAGATTCCCGCAGGCGTGCAGGCGATTGACTTCAGCTGGAAGCAGCGAATCACCGGATTGCAGCGTGGCGACAAGTCCTGGTTCGATGCCCGCATCATGATCGAGTTCATGGATGCGAATCGTAAAAAGCTGGGACCGACGCCACGTGCGCCCAATACGAGCAAGGACACTCAAGGCTGGGTGGCGAAGCAGACTTCCTTTTTGGTTCCGGAAGGCGCCGTCCTGATCAAATTCATGCCCTGCCTCTTCAATGTGAAGGCCGGCGTCTATGATCTGGATGATATGCGGATGGTCGCGACGGACCCGGTTCCTTTGCGCGAAGCCGCCGCAGAAGCCAAGGCAGCGCGTGAGGCAAAACAGAGCGCCGAGGCGGCAAAGCGTCAGGGCAAAGCCGCCAAGATTTTGGCGGACACCGGCAATATTATCCTGAATGGCGACATGCAGGCGGACGGCAATACTGATGGCCGCCCCGACCACTGGGGTAAATTGAAGGCAGGCCTGAGTTACGAGAATGAAGCCGGGGACCTATTTTTGCGCATCCAGTCCGACAATCCAGAGAAGATGGTCATGTACTACAGCAAGATCGATATCCCGGCCGGTGTCGATGCCTTGGAGATGTCCTGGGATTGGCGCCTGACCAATATCAAGAAAGGCTCTCAGCCCTGGCACGATGCCCGGGTGATGATGAAATTCCTGGATATCAACGGCAAGAAACTGTCTGGGGGCGGTGATACCTACAGCAAAAGGTCGACCGATGGCTGGCAGCACCGTAGCCGTAAGATGCTTGTTCCGGAGGGCGCGGTTTCACTCGAGCTGATGCCCACGCTTTTCAATGTCAAATCCGGTATCATGGATCTCAATAACCTGAAGCTCGCTCCCATTGATGCGGAGCCGTTACGGGTCGCCAAGGCGAAAAAGGATGCGGAGCGTGCCTTCCTGCATGCGGACGCGGAAGCGCCGAAGAAGGAGAATTGGCCTTCGGAACTCCACGTGGAGGGCAACCGTCTGGTCAATGCCGAAGGCGAGGAAGTCTGGCTGCAGGGCTCGAATGTACCGAGCATGGAGTGGAACCCCGCAGGTGAAAATATTTTGAAGTCGATCCAAGTCGTTCTCGATGAGTGGAACGGCAATGTGATCCGTCTCCCCGTGAAGGAGGAATACTGGTTTGGCGAAGGCGGCGAGGCGTACAAGAAGCTGATCAACGATGCAGTCGTGATGGCTGCCAACCGCGGCGCCTATCTTGTGCTCGACCTCCACCGTTACCGTTCGCCGCGTCAAGTCCATGCGGACTTCTGGGAGGAGGCGGCCACCGTCTATAAGAACCACCCGGCCGTGATCTTCGATTTGATGAATGAGCCGCACGGCACCACCTGGGAAATTTGGCGCAACGGCGGCTTTGTCGCCGACAAGAAAAAGGAAGGGGATGAAGATGCCTTCCTCAGCGAGATTGAGAAAAAGATGAATGCCCGCGGATTCGAATCCATCGGTATGCAAGCCCTGGTCGATGCGGTGCGTTCGGTGGGTGCCCGTAATATCGTAGTGGTCGGCGGTCTGGACTATGCCTATGACCTTTCCGGCATCCTGAACGGATTTGCGGTCGACGATCACGGTGGAAACGGGGTGATGTACTCCACCCACGTCTATCCATGGAAGCGCGGCTGGCAAAAGAGCTTCCTCGATGTGGCCGAGAAGTACCCGATCCTGGTCGGGGAAGTCGGTGCCGATGCCAAGAAGATGAATTTCATGCCGCACGATATCCAGGAGGATTGGGATACTTGGGTGCCTGACATGCTGGGCCTGATCCAGAAGCACAAGCTGAACTGGACCGCCTGGTGTCTGCACCCGGGGGCCAGCCCGCGGATGCTGGTGGACTGGACCTACACGCCGACCCCGTTCTGGGGACAACAGGCGAAGGACGCGCTTTCGGGTCAGGAGTTCGAGTTCAGCGGTCGCCTACGCTAGCTGTTCCGTCTGCATATTTTTCAAAGCTCCTGTCTCCTCGCGAGACGGGAGCTTTTTACGCTCTGGCCTCGATTCCTGAAAAAGATGCACTTCAACGCTTCCCACGCTCACGAGGCCCCTGCTGTGGGGGACTCGTCAAATCGGCTTTGGATGGGAAACCATTTGAGTTAGCGGTCGCCGCCTTTAAGCTCTCAGCTGTTTTTGTGATGAATCCTGAGGTCTTTAGTCGAAGACCTTTGTCGGCATGTGCAACTTATTGCGCTGTCATGTTCTTGTTAAATCCCGAATTCATTTAATGCTCTGAAAATTGACGTCTTTGTCTCTCTTCGTAGCTTCTCTACCTCATTTCCCATCTAAACTCCACTCTAGTAGGAATTCGTATTGGTTGGAGGATATTAATTTGAAAGGGGCATACTAAAAAATCTTCATTTAATGCGACGACTTAAATTAACAGACAAGCTTTGCTTGGGCCCTGACACGAGTACTCGGGAGGGGTTCGCGATCATTGTGGCTCTGAGCTTACTCTCTGTCATTCTCCTGTTGCTGTTGGGGCTTGTTGCGATGACGCGGGTTGAGTCGACCGCTGCGAGTATGAATCTTCAACGCCTGCAGGCGCGTCAGAATGCCTTGCTGGCTTTGAATCTCGCAGTCGGTGAATTGCAACAGCTTACGGGGCCGGATCAGCGCGTTACGGCCACTGCAGATATCGCTGCCGAAGCAGATGGATCCCGTCTTGCCGCGGGCGGTGTTGCGAAAAACACCCAATCGGTGAATGGGACTTCGAATGGCCTTAGCGAGAGTGGTGCCCCTTCGGTTCAGACTGGCAGCCGTTGGTGGACCGGTGTCTGGGGACGTGCCGGCACCTCTTACAGCATACCTGCGAATTCTATCTATGAAGAGACGCCCAGTCCTGTTCTATTGAACTGGTTGGTTAGTGGTAATGAAAACAACGTATTTTCGGTCGACTCGGATGGTTGGGTGGTGAGTTCGGATCCGAGCAGTTTTACTCCGGGGGATTCGATTGACTGGTCGACGGCCGGCTTAGATCCTGCGGATCCGGCATCATGGAGCAGTTCTACGAGCTACGCGGGTTTGGAAATTCAGGCATCCGGTCAAAAAGCGGTTTTACTGGTCGGTCCCGGCACCGCCGGTGTGAACCCCATTGATGGAGAGAATGCCAGTGAGCGCTATGTCATTGCACCGATGCAGGATATTGCCGCAAATTCCGGCACAAATAGCCCCTCCGGTCGCTATGCCTGGTGGGTCGGCGACGAGGGGGTCAAGGCATCTTATGCGCTGAATGATCCCTACGCCGGATCTGAAAGTCCCGATGCCAATAACAGTGCTGGAGCCGAGGCACGCTTGAGGCTGATGAGTGCGGCCAGGTCCGGTATTGAAATGCTTCCCGGTTGGGACACTTATCCGGGGGCCGATGATGCGAGCGCAGCCGAATACTTCACTCGCTTCAATGCGATGAGTCAGGCGAAGCTGATTAGCCCGAATTTGACCGATGAGACCATTGCGGAATCTTTTCATGACATCACGCTGTACTCCAAGGGCTTACTTACGGATGTGCTGAACGGTGGATTAAAGACCGATCTGACCTATTATTTCGAATCATCCAGCAACTGGAATAGCTCATCGCTCAAAGGGAACGCGATCATTGAGGATAGCTATTCACCTGATTGGGGGAGCGGGAATTATGCGCCCAAGTGGGATTGGTTGTATTCGTTTTACAATACGAATCCCAGTCTGGCTTCACAGAGTCTGACGATACGTCCGGAGACTGCGACGGAACTGAGCGTGTCTCCCATCATCACCCAGCTCCGGATGATCTTCTTTACCGAGGATCCACGAATCAACAACGTCAAGACTCTTCCTGCTGGAGAGGATTTTACGCTGCCGTTGCGGTGCAATATTGCGATCGTTTTGGCGAATCCATATAATTTTTCGCTCAATGTGCCTGCCGATGAGCTTGAATTCGTTCTTAAAAATGACGGAAAAGCCAACCTTGATCGCGGGTTGATCATCCGCGTGGCAAGAGGTCAGGGGAAGGGAACAACTCTCGCAACCTACGGGATCTTGCGGGGGCCGGATAATACAACGGAGACCACCGGCATGTTGGACACGGTGAAGCTTACGGTGCCCAATTCCTTCACCATTGCTCCGGGGCAAACGGTGACGCTTGCCGTCGAGGGGAATCATCAGGTCCTGAGCGGCAACAACGATCCGGTGGATGATCCTGTGAATACCATCCAGCTTTCAGTCCGGACCGCGAGCAATCCTATCTTGACGAGCAACTATTTCTCTGCCGCCGACACACTTGATTTTAGCACCTATGATTCAACCGGATCGTTCAGTGATGTCGCTGCGACCCTTTTTCAATACGATAGTGATTTCAACCTGACAATGCGTAGTCCTACGAGTGAAATCTACCAACGCATTGAGCACTTTAGAATAGGAAAGGGATCGAACCAGGTTATTTCCTTCGCCGGTACCGTTATGGGAAGCGCGCATCTCAAATTCATTGCGCCAGCGCAACGTACCATGGATTGGACCTCACCCAGTTCATTAAAATACGAATTCAGCTATTATGTGACGAGCCGGCCTTTCCAGGATTTCAATATTCGCTCGAAAACAATCTCGAATCCAAATGTCTATTACAATGGGGGGGATAATGTACTGAATTCACCTCCTTCGTATGGCGCTGGTGTGATTCGTAACATGGCTGGAGGTTCCGCTGGCACCAACATTTTTTCAGCATTCACCGACTCGTTGCATCCGGCCCAGTGGGCGGAAGATTTTAACGACGATATCCGCCAGTCGGCGCTATCCGGAGTGCTGTATGACTTTCCCCGCCGCTCTGCCGATCAGCTTCCGGTCGTGTCTCTGGCCCAATTGCAGCATGCAAATATTTCGACCGATGATGAGACTCTGGATGGTACGATCAACTTTGTGCCGGGCTATGCTGTTGGTAATTCGTATTTCAATCCTTTCGTGACGCGTGGTCAGTCCATCGAAACCCGCCGTAATGATTACTCATTGGCGACAAACGGATCTTCGGCCAGTACGCGGTACTTCGATCTATCCTACCTTCTCAACACGGCCTTGTGGGACAGCTATTACTTCTCCGGGATCCCGCAAAGCGGATCGGATTACGAGCCATTGAATTTGCGCTACCAACTGGAGCCGGATGCTACCAGTAATGATGCGCGCAGTCCGCAGTCCGCCGAGCAGCTGTCTGTGAAAGGGGCATTCAACATTAATTCCACCTCGAAGGATGCATGGGTCGCCTTGCTGAGTGGAATGAATGATTTGCGGGTGAATGATGATACGACTGCAGACGGTGTACCGTTTCCACGTACCCTTTGGCAAACACAGCACAGCGTGGATACATCGGGTAGCTTTCAAACCTCCGGGTCCGGGGATAATGCATACGCGGGGTATCGTCGATTAACCTCGTCTGAGATCGACCTGCTGGCTGGAGAGATGGTGAAGCGAGTACGTGCGAGAGGGCCTTTTGTCACGCTCTCGCAATTCATCAACCGGACGCTGGTGCCTGCCAGTGATGACTTTAATGAGGATATCAACGATGCGGATGGCGATGGGAATCTGGCTTCGCCTACGGTTCCCCAAGGGCGTGGTTTATCCGGTCCATTGCAGGCGGCAATTGACTCTGAAGCTGCGGGAATCAACAGCTTTATCCAGGTCGGTGGTATCCAGGTCGAAGCCGATGCGGCGGGCGAATATGGAGACCGGGTTCTTTTTAATGGAGAAGTTGCGAGTAGTTTGTCCCACAAAGCGGATTCCAATAATTCGCGTCGTGCTTACTTCTCGGATAAGGAGTTCGATAACCCTCATATCGAGTGGGATATGAATCAAAGTGCCAAGCCGGGGCCATATGGTCGAACCACGACGGCATCCGCCGCCTGGTTGATGCAAGGTGACATCCTGCAAGCGATTGGCTCTGCACTGTTGGCTCGTTCCGACACGTTCGTGATCCGAACCTATGGTGAAGTATTGAGTCCGGTCGATTCTTCAACGGCACTTGCCGGTGCATGGTGTGAAGCAGTGGTACAGCGAACCGTCGATTATGTCGATAGCGATGCCGATGCCGCTACTGACGGACCTTCCGCTCTCGGCGCAGCAGTGAATCGGGATTTTGGGCGTAGGTATAAGATTGTCAGTTTCCGATGGTTGTCGGCCGATGAGATTTAAGCTAAGTAGGAATTATGCGTAAGTTCTTCATTTCTTTTGTTTGCAGCTTGATTACGACTGTTGGCCTCTTTGCGCAGGCTGGTGCCGCTGCGGATGGACCGATTTCGGTTGAATTCGTGATTTACTCGTGGAAGTGCACTTTGCCGGAGCTTAATTATACAGGAAACCAGAAAATCGAAGCGCTTGGGGATCCATTTTCATTGACTGAGGTGCATACCTATACTGGCCCTCGTGAACTTGCTTTTTATAAAGGCCAGGTGGAGCCGGTTATTGCGGGTGGGGAGGCGCCGACACCGGTTGCAACCGTGGCGTTCTCCGCTGAATCCAGCAAGTACATCATTGTTACTGCGCGTGTGGCCAAGGATCGTTACCAAATGTATGCGATTCCGGTTGAGGATTCTAATTCAAATGAACCCTACATCCGGATGCATAACTTTACAGAGTATGAGTTGGCGATCCAGTATGATGGTCAGAAGGTCGTAAGGCTTGCGCCTTCGGCCGTCAACAAGGTCAATCTGGCCGGGCCGGCCACCGTTCTGCGTGTCGCACGGTTTCAGGACGGGCAATGGCTGAGAGCCTTCAATAACGTCGCTGAACTCAACGAATCCGGACCGAAAGACATTATATTTGCATCCGAAGGGACGCGTCCAGTAACGATGTTTAATTTGCCAAAATGGCCTGGAGCCAGCAAACCGGGTCAAGAAGGTACGGCGCTGGCTGAGTAATCTCACTATAGCTTTGCACTCGCTTTTAGGCGGAGTGAATTTGTACAATCCAAAATCGATGAAGGGTACGTTTCTGTTATTTTTACTCCTGTCTTCTGGACTTTTGAACCTGATACAGCCTCTGCAGGCACAGGTGGAGGCTTCCCCGCCTGCTCAAGTTTCTGTCGATTTCCGAATCCTCGCATGGAAAACCAATGTGCCGTCCTTGCGTTATTCGACGCGTGGCACGATAGAAGCCTTGGAGTCCTACTCCTGTTCCGAACCGCAGCATTACACGGGGCCGGAAACCTTGGCGTTTTACTCAAATAAGAAACGGCTGAGCCCTCAAAGAATACGTATGCAGGAGAATGCTGTGGCGAGTGTGGCCTTCCCACAAGGAGCAAGCCGTTTCACACTCCTTGCGATTCCGAAAGGGCGTCGTTCCTATCATCTATATGCGGTTCCCGAGAATGGAGAGTTGTTACCCCAGCGTTTTGTGTTGTTACACAATTTTACGGACTACGCGATCCGGATTGATTATAATCAAGGTGATCGGGTTCAGATTGCGGCCCAAGATACTGCATACATTCAACTGAACCAAGGCGCGACAGTCGTGCATGTTTCTTTCGATGACAAAGGAAAGTGGCGGAAGCTCTTTAACAATGTTGTCGAACTGAATAGTGAATCGAGGGCAAATGTCTTTTTTACGAAGTCGGCGGAGCGTCCGGTGACGATGATCCCATTGCCGCATTGGCCGGTCGATCCGGCGCAAGTCGAAATCCCTGAGCTTGAGATTGATTAGCTACACGGCTTTCTAGGTGAACCGCCGTCAAGGATCTGGGCTGAGTCTAGCACTGAAGGAGTGAGATTCGGCAGTGGCTTGGCATCCCTTGTGCAGAGATGTTTCGTATTAGGGTTTTCTCAAATTGATCGAGCTGTCGATTTGCTCGACATGCCCGTCGAAGAATAAGGTATTCCGGTAGTTCCCGTGCACCGGTTCAGTCGGCAGTGCGTCGCCCCAGGCACCGGGTGCGATCAAATCATCGACCTCGGTGAGCATGGGAGCGTTGGAGGGATCCGCGATCTGTGTGTAGGACTTGCCCCAGGTGGGTGCCTTGCGGGTCGTGCTGGTTGTCAACTCGACCGGAAGGAGCCCGATCATGCTGGGAGCCCCGTCCTTGCGACGCCCGCTTTCCCAGGCGGGCCAGGCTAGGGTGCCGTCATAGTCCATTTTGGATGCGGTCGTGCTCCAATTCTGGGCCCGGGGCACGTCCCAGTAGGAGCCGAACATGGTTTGGAAGCGCCGCGGGTCTCGGTTGTAGTAAGGGCCTTGCCCTGAGAACGGGTTGTTTTGAAAGGGGGCACCTGAAGGGAGGATGTTATCGTTATCCTGCAAGTACATCTGGAGGGCCATGCCGATGGTACGGATCTGGGTGGCGCATTGTGCGGAACTGGCCTTGGTTTTTACCTGGCTGACCGCAGGGATCAGGATGGATGCCAGGATGACCAGGATTGCTATGACCATCAGTAGTTCGATCAGAGTGAAGGCTTGGCGTGATCGTGTTTTTTGTGGTAGTAATGCGAAGTAGTCTCTCATGGGGGGGGTGCTTGGGTTAGTATAGCAACCTGCGTGATTTCAGGCGAGTCGCAATCTCTATTTCGCGCAACTTGTTGCCTTTTCGGAGATACCGAAACGAAAACGACCGGCGGGTCGAAGCCCACCGGTCGTTTGTATCAGAGTTCTGTGGATTATAAGGGCTGAATCGAGGCGAGGAGCGCCTCGACCGGTGCTTCGGCCAGGGCCACCACGGTATCGGCGGCGCCGTAGTACATTTTCACCATCCCGTCGTCTTCCAGGATAAAGCCGCCGGGGAAAATGACGGATCCGCGGAAGCCTTCGAGCTCGTACTTGGCTTCGGCGCGCAACAGCGGTTCCTTGCACATGCCGATGATCTTCCAGGGTTCATTGAGGTCGAGCAGCATGAGGCCGGCAATGTACTCCTTGCGCCAGGGGTTTGGACTCCATGCGTAGAGATCCTTCTCCTCGTCTTTCACCACCGTGTGGAAGGCGGTGAGCCAGCCCTTTTCGGTCTTGATGGGCGGGGCACCGGGGCCGATCTTGGCGTTGCCAAAGGGAACTTCCTCGGCCGCGAGTAGCAGTCGGTGGTTGCCCCAGTTCTCGCCGTCGGGGGAGTCGCTGATCCAGATGTCGAAGGATTCACGACCACCGCGCAGGTAGAGCGGGAAGGGACGGTCCAGACGAACGAGTTTGCCGTTCACGCGCTCGGGAAAGAGCACCATGTTGCGGTCTTCCGGCAGCGTGATATGAAGGAGGGTCCAGTTGCGCAGGTCTGTGCTCTTGGCGATGCCGCCACGGATACCATGGTGGGTATCCACCGCGAAGCAAAAATAGGCTTCCCCATCAATCACGGTGATCCGCGGGTCGTAGACACGGACGACTTCCTTGTCGCCGAAGCGTACGTCGTACTGGTCTTTGAGCCATTCGCGAATCTTTTGCTGATCGAAGACCGGTTCGGGGTCGACCTCCCAGCTGTAGCCGTCCTGGCTTCGGGCCAGTCCGACCCGGGTCAGATAAGCATCGGGTGCTTCTTTCGGGCCGGAATCCGTGCGGAAGAGCATGACATAGCCGTCGTCCCATTTGCAGACACCTGCGTTGAAGACGGACATGCAGTCCCATGGAATATCGTCCTCATGGAGGACAGGGTTCTTAGCGTAGCGTTTCATTGTGTTGGATCAGTAATTAATTTCAAAGGTGCTTATCTTAGGCGCTCGAACTCGAATTGTTCACCGGCCAGCGCGCGTTTGGCGAAATCGCCCCAGAAGGGACTGGGCGTGTAGTGGGCCCAGTCGGACAGCAGGACCGGAGTGGCCCAGGTATGGAAGGACCAAGCGGTCCAGTTCAAGCGGTATTGCTGGATGACGCCGAGCATGTCCGGCACCCAGGTATAAGGATCCTCCTGTAGGTCTTCCGGGATGAAGCTCATCTTTTTCACGTCCGCGCCGACTTCCCCGATGAAGATCGGGTGATGCTCGGCCGCATCGAGAAAGGCTTTCTGCCAGTTCCGTTTCCAGTTGTAGATGTGGGTGGAATACATGATTCCGTTTCCGGAGGGATCTTCCAGCGCGTAACCCTTCAGGATGCCGGAGAGGTCGTAGGCCCAATCCAGACCACCGGCGATAATGACATTCCGTGCGCCTGTGGCACGGACCGCCTCGACCATCTTTTGCATGCCCGGCGACTCGAATCCCCGGTTGGCTTGCATGGTCTTGTCATCGAGGAATCCGGCCTGGTTGATCTTGTCGGTATTCTCGGCGACGAAGCCGCCGTTGCGCCAGACTTCCCAGCTGATTTCATGCGGCTCGTTGATGATGTCGAAGAGCACGGCCGGGTGATTCTTGTAGAGGGTCGCGAGTTCCTGCCAGAAGGGGATCTGTTCCTGCTTGATCGCCCGGTAGCGATGGTGGTCGAGTACGATATAGGCGCCGCGGTTGGCGGCCGCTTGGACTGCGGCATCCACGATGGCCCGGTAGGCGAGTCCGCCGTCGGTTTGCGACTTGCCGCGCCCGTACCAGAAATCGTCCTTGATCGCCAGACGCACTACGTTCGCGTTCCAGTCCTCGATGGCCACGATGGTGGAGTGGACTGCACCATGGCCTTCCGGGATGATTTCGAGACCCGGTATCGCGACCCCCTGAAGCCAGACCTCATTGCCTTCCGGATCCGTCAGTCGGTTGCCGGTGACTTTGGGTGTCGCCGGCCAGTTTTCAGGTTGCGGCATTTCCGCAGGCGGATCCTTGGGATAGTCGCGGTCTTTCGTCATCCCCTGGCTGGGGGAGCCGCCCAGCGCGAGCAGGACAATGGCCAGGCAGGCGTACTGGCGTGTAAGGGCGAAGCGGATACGTATAAATGACATAAGTTTCAAAATGGGAGGCTTAGCGCATCTTTTTCATCTCGAAGGTCTTGCCCTCAAGAGCCTCCTTCAGAAAGACACCCCAGAAGTCGGTGGGTTCATAGGACCAGTCCTTGATCAGGACGGGGGTTGCCTTTGGGTGCATGGAAAAGCCGGTGTAGTTGAGATTGTACTTTTGGACCATGCCGAGTGCATCGGGCACCCAGGTGTATGGATTCTCCTGCTGGTTGCCCGGGATAAAGGACATCTTCTTTTTGTCCGCGCCAAACTCACCCACCAGAACCGGGTATTTCTCGGCGATGTCGAGGAAGTGTTTTTGCCAGCCTCCATGCCAGTTATAGAAGTGGGTGGCATACATGATGCCGAAGCCGCCGGCTTGCTCTTCAAGAGCGTAACCATTCAGGATGCCTCTGAGGTCCAAGGCGTAACTGAGCCCACCCGCGATGATCACATTGCGGGCTCCGGTCGAGCGGACGGCTTCAACCAAAGCCTGCATGCCGACCACCTGGACGGTGACCGGTTCCTTACTGCCCTTCTTCTTGACCTCCTTTTCCCCGCCGTTGCGCCAGAGCTCCCAGTCGATCCCGTGTGGTTCATTGTAAAGGTCGAAGAGCACGGCAGGGTTGTTGGCATAGTGTGCGGCCGCATCCAGCCAGAAGCGGCGGGCGAATTCCTGCGGCGCACCGTAACTGTGCAGGTCGAGTATGACATAGGCGCCTTCGCCGGCCGCCATGGCCACGGCATCGTCAACGATTTGGCGATAGGCGGCCGCATCGTTTGACGGAATCTTGCTGCCTTTGCCCTCACCGAACCAGAAGCCGTGATGCACCGGCAGACGGATGGCGTTGGCATGCCATTCCTGCAGGGCGACTTTGACGGAACGGTGGATGTGTTCGCCCTTTGGGGACCACTCCAGACTGACGATATTCAAGCCTTTCAGGATGACCGTCTCATGGTCGGCGTTGACCAGACGGTTTCCATACACACCCAACTGCCGGGTCTTTGGTTCGGCCTGCAGCATCGTTTGGATGATTTTCTCGTCCTCGACCTTTTTGAGTGCTTCGGCTTCCTTCTTGCGAATCTTTTCCAAGCGTGCCGCTTCGAGCTCCTGGAATCGGTCTTCGGACATGGCAAGCAGTCGGACCTCGTCGAGATCAAGGATGCCTGACTTGGGACGGTTCAGGCACAAGTTGACCCGGAAATAGGCCGCGCCTTCCGGCACGAGGTAGTCGCGTGAGATCTGGGTCCAGGGCTGGGCCTGGGAAAAGAAAATGATATCCTTGAGCTTTGGGCCCACCGGTTGCATGTCGGCGTCGTAGAAGCGGAAGCGCGCACGCGCATCGCAGAGCCAGCCGCCCTTGCCGAACTGGACATTCTCGTTCCGGAATCGGGCATGGAAGACGACGCCCTTCAGGCCTTCGGGCAAGGGGGCGTCCTGTACTAATTGAACCAGTTGGTTTTCCGCTAGGGCGGTTAAGCGCATGTAGGCATAACCATCCTCTTCATTCAAGCGTTCGATTTTGCCCTCTGTGCCGGCGCGCCAGGATTCGGGAACCTGTCCCTCGCTGAGCGCGCTTTCAAAGTCGCCGTTCTGTATGTAGGAAGGCGCAAGCTCGGATGAGAGCCGGGGGGCATCCGTCTTGTCGGCTGCCTGCGCGAGGAAGGGAATGACAAACAGGATACAGAGGGGGAGATGTCTTATTAAATACATGGTGTGCGGGGAAAATGCCTATACCAGATTTCTTGCGGGCAAGCGACAAAGCATTTGTCACGCAAGTAGTTGCCTTCCGTGTTTCGGCCAGAGGCTAACTCTCCAGGATTGCCTTCCGGTACGCTTTGGGGCTTTGTCCCGTCTTCGACTGGAACCAGTTTGTGAAGTTGGCCGGGTCGTTGAAGCCCAACTCGTAGCCGATCCGCTTGATCGGGGTCGATGTCTGGACCAGCATCTTCTTGGCATGTTCCTCTTTGCGCCGGTTAAAATAGCCGCAAGGAGTCATGCCCATATCCTTCACGAAGAGACGATTGAGTTGAGCCACGCTGATCCCGATGACTTTCGCAACATCCTGTTCGCGCATCGGATGGTCGATGGGGGCACGTTCGAGATAGGTCTTGGCATCGTTGACCCGGTCGTCCGTCGTGACCAGTCGGTAGGTTTGGGCACCCAAGTCTTCCATCACCCGGAAGTAGATTTGTATCCACTCCAGAAATGCGCACTGTATACTTAAGAAGTTCTGCATTTTGACCGTTACGAACTGCATCTGGTTTTTGGCCTCGAGCATCTTCTTACCGCTAATCTTCATCAGCTTATGGGTTGCCCGTTCCAGTTTGGGGTAATCCTCGGCGCTGCATTTGCGTGGCACTTCTTCTTGTATCGCTTCCCGGTCTTCAGTCCAACTTGCCATAAAGCGAAGAGAAACGAATTGGAAGTCCGGGCTGAAGGAGCGCTGGTCTCCTTCGAATGGGGGGAAGACCCAATCACCGGCAAGTCCGGTGACTTCTTCGCCGCCGCCCTGAATGGATACGCTTCCTTTCCGGACCCACCAGGCCGATAAGCCGGGGAGCGCATGGCGAACCTGACGTACATTACTCGAGGGGGAGCCTTCATAAATCCAGAGCAGTTGGAAGCGCAGGTTGTTCCAGTCGAGATAGCGCAGGGGAGCGGACTTATTGGTAAGCATGAGTGTAATTCACAATTATTTGTGCAATTCTGGCAAGCCATTTGAGTTGTCCGGATCGGCTGTAGGAACAGAATCCGATCCGTATTTAACACCCAAATTATCCTAAATAACGCTACTTTGTTATGACATCATTAACTCCAAAAATCATCGGTAAGTTGACCGCTACGACGGCGCTTTTCGTGGCCATGGCTCTGAGTTCAGAGGCCCAGACGCTCATCTCCCACTATACCCTGGACGGGACCGTAGCGGATTCGGGAAGTCTCGGAATCGACGGAGCACTGCTCAACGATGCCGGCTTTACGGCAGGGGGGGCGGGCTCATTCAGCCAGGCACTTTCCACGGACAGTGTTGGTTCGCAGAATTTCTTCAGGGCGGATACCTCGGACAATTCGGCTTTTGGGCTCGATGCCATTACTATTGCGATGTGGGTGAACATCAGCTCTTTCAACGACACGGATCGTCTTCTCTCGAATGTGACTTCCAGCACAGGCTTTGACTTTTACTTGACTAACTCTGGCACGAGTTCTGGAGACTACCGCCTGGTATTCAACTTTAACAGCACTTCGGGCGCTGTCTATTCCAGCGATGATGCTGCATTGCAAACCACTGAGTGGGTCTTTGTCGCGGTCACTTACGACAGCTCGATCGTATCCGGCGATAATGTCTTCTTCTATGTGGGCAATGAGTCGACATCGCTGGCATTGACTAGTGGTGCGCAGAAGAGCGGATCAATTGTCACAAGTACCGCGGATTTGGAAATTGGAGGGACCCCTGCAACAGGAAATGACCGCACTCCCGTCTCGCTCTTCAACGATGTCCGGATTTACGACGGTGCTTTGAGCCTTTCCGAGTTGGAAGGACTGCGTGTTGCAGTGATTCCGGAGCCTTCTACATACGCGATGGGTCTGGGACTGATCGGGTTGCTCTTCGTTTTTGCCCGCCGCCAGCGGAAGTAGTGCCGGCGGCGTTGACGCTGGCTTCTTCGGGTTCAACGTTTTGGGCTGTTGCTATGGTCTGAACGGACAGGTTTTCTTAATTTCAAAATAATAACGATTCCGACGGAACTTCAGACCGATGTGAAGGTCCTTGGCTTGGTGACTTTGTTTTGCGCCGTGCGCCGTCCTCAGGCGGGCCGGCCGGAATAGTTACAGTTTAACCATTGTCGAAAGCGGGGTGCACCTTCGGGGCATCCCGCTTTTTTATGGTTCATCGTGAATGGCTCGGACTTACGGAAGGGATTGAACTTGCGGGTGACTGGGTGCCTTCTCAGCTACAGAGACGGTGGCTGAAGCCACCGCTACGGAGAAACCGTTGCGTCAGCCGTAGTGGCGGCTTGAGCCGCCATGTGCGTCGTACCAGTCCGAATTTTTGTTGCGGGCGAGATTATCAAGTTTCCGTGCTTGAGGTCATGGAAGGCCGCTACGCAAGTAATTGCATACAAGGAGGATTGTCAGCTTTCGCTGGTTTGAGCAGAACTCTATGCACTAGGTACACGCTGCCGACTCGCATTTTTTTTTCTAATACTTTATGGAAACCACAGAATTCATGTTTGGTGTGGCGGCTCAACTGCCATCACTGGAAGCGCGGGATTTTTCGTTGATGAAAGATGCCGGAATCGGCTGCTTGCGCTTCGGTGACTTTAAGTTTGACCTCGCTGCTTTCGTTCAGGGGCGTCCTCAGGGGGAAGGCTTCCGTCAGGCTTCCGCACGGGTTCGTGACTTGTGCGGGGAAGGGTTTCGGTTGATCGGTATCACGCCCGGACCGCGTGAGATGGCCGCTGTCTCGCTTGAGCCGGGGAGTCACGAATATTACCAAGCCTATGACCGGATTTGCCGTTTTTTGGCAGAGACCTTCGGCGAGTGGATCCAGTGGTGGCAGGTGGCCAACGAGCTGGACATTTGGATTTTCCGGGACCAGTTGGATCTGGTCCAGTCGGTCAAGTTCCTGAAAACAGGCATCCGCGCGATGAAGTCGGTCCGGCCCGACTTAAAGGTCGGGATCAATATTACCTTGTTCCCCTCGCTCCCCGGAGAGGTGGACGGCAACACCGACGCGCATGAGGGGCTCGTTGTGGCGGAGGGGATTTATGGGGATCCCACCTTGCCGGTCGACTACGCCGGTTTTGACAGTTACCCCGGATCCTGGCGGGAAGGGGGGCCGGAGAGTTGGCATGCCTACCTCGACGATTTCCATGCCCTGACCGGAAAGCCGGTTCTTGTCCAGGAGTTCGGCTATGCCTCCGCCGGAGGCATCATGAGCCCGGAAGAGGCGGCTTCGGGACTCTATCCCTGCGAGTCCAAGAAATGGAAATTCCACTGGAGGGGGGAACACAGTGAGGCGGTTCAGGCTGCTTACCTGCAGGAGTCCCTGCGTATTTTTCGTGGGAAGCCCTTCGTGCTCGGCGCGATCTACTACAACTGGCGTGATGCAAAGCGATGCTGGCAGTGCAAGAAGCCGGATTGTCCGGCCGAGACTGCCTGGGGCCTACTGGATCAGGAGGGGCAGCCCAAACTATCCTACGAGACCCTTAAAAAGGATTTCATGCGTTCCGCGGAGTAAGCGGGCAGTCTGGAATGGCGCAAACTGAAGCAGGTTCATCGAATCTTTAGGCTGACTCGGGGCTAGGGGGGGGAGTGGCTGCTTTAGCTGCGAATGGCACTACTTTAAGGACAAATAGAAGGGTTCCTATTGCAACAAAGCGTCGCTCGTAGTGGCTGCTTTAGCTGCCATATTCAGCATCCTAAGCCACCTCGGCTCGATGGCGACTGAAGTCGCCACTACGATAAGAAGCTTAAAGTAGTGCCATTCGCTTTAGCTGCCATATTGCGCTTGCACGTGCTTAGCCTGGATGGCGACTGTGCTTCGGCCATTCGACAAGCTCATGATAGGCGAAGCTTAGGCCGGGAAAGTCGCCACTACGGATCAAGTCTTTTATTCGAAGCGTTATTTGAGGGTGGGGGCACTGGACAATTAATGGATGCAATCTATTGCGTTTTCAATGCGTTGAATCAGTCGGGGACCGGTGCAGGGATATGGTTTCCCCTATGCAAACGAGTCTGCCGGTAGTCTGCGATTTCAGTGCGCTGCTGCTCGATGTCTTACAAATGGAATAGCCGTAACATGAAGCTGAGTCGCCCCAATTTTCTTTTAAAACTGCTAGCCTTAGGTGCTTTTGCGCTCGCACAAGTCCCGAGCATCTATGCGGCCTATACCGGTCGTATCGAGGTTCAGACTTCAGTGGATGTCGGCGCGTCACCATCTGTCACGCTCACTTGGGACCAGCAGCTTCAGGACGATGGCGATACCGCTGACGGCGAAGTCGTGATCTATCGTCGTGACTTCGGGCAGGACGGATCGGAAGCCAATGCGGGGTTTGTCGAACTGCAGACTGTCGACTATCCGGGTATTGAGTATGTCGATACGACTGTCGAAGTCGGGCGGCGCTATGAATATAAGGTCCTTCGTCCGTATTACTACAGCACGGCAAAAGGTGCGAGTTACAGTACTGAATATGCTTACGTCGGGGTCTCGGTCGAAGCACCGCTCTACGAAAATCCCGGCACCTTGTTGCTTGTGGTGGATTCGGAAGTCGCGGCGGTGTTGGGAGCTGAGTTAAGTCTGCTCGAGATGGACCTGGTGGCGGATGGCTGGATTGTCGAGCGTATGGATTTCGCACCTGAAGGCGTCGGCACGCATCAGGATTTGAAGGCGGCCATTGTGCAGGCCTGCACTGACAACCCCGACATTAACTCGCTCTATCTCTTTGGCCATTTGCCGATCGCGCGCTCGGGCTTGATTGCTCCGGATGGACATGCTCCGGGGCGTGCGCATGAGACGGACCAGTATTATGCGGATTTGGACGGGGTCTGGACGGATACGACTTTAGACCAGGATTACTCGGGAGGTGATCCCGCTGAAGTCGATAATATACCCGGAGATGGTAAGTTCGACCAGAATGCGATTCCATCCGTCGTCGAATTGCAAAGTGGACGTGTCGATTTCTCCGGTATGACTGCCTACCGCAAAGGAGAACGTGAGTATCTGCGGGATTATATTCAGAAAGCGCATGCATGGAAGCATGGCTACCGGGAGATCCCTTACCGTGCGCTGAACGATTATTATGATACCTATCTTGATGTGATGTATCAATGGATGCTTCCGATGTTTGGTGATGACCGGGTGAGCACGGCTGGTTTTAGGCCGACCTTGTCGTATCAACCGATGTTGATGGCGGGGCGTTTCTTGATGCAAAGTGGCACCGTAGAGGACCAATATACTGCGGTCGAAAACAAGACGCTGATCGGATTTATCTTCGCCAGTTACAATCAACACTGGGCGCGCAGCAATGCACCGATGCGCGGGGTCTTGGCCCAGCCGGACTGGGGGCTGAATACGCTCTGGGGGGCACGCCCGAATTACTATTTTCACCAGATGGCAGTCGGGCAGACTGCCGGCTATTCGCTCCTGCGAGCCGTGAATAACTATTCCAATTCGAGTCTCGGGAGAACGACGGACTACTATCACACCGGTAGCTTTCCACACTATGTCCACATCAACATGATGGGGGATCCCACCATACGTTTGAATCCCGTTCAACCGGCCGCTAACCTGCAGGTGTCCCAGTCGGAGGGCAATGCCGTCCTGAGCTGGTCGGTTCCGGAGGATTCGACTCGTGTCGGCTTTCATGTCTATCGCTCGCAGGAGCGTTTGGGGGCATACACGCGCTTAAACACCGACCTGCTTGCCGCCGATGCGGTGAGTTTTACGGATACCTCTGTTCCGGAAAGTGGAGATACCTATTACCAGGTGCGGGCCGTGGCCTTAACTGAGATCGAGACAGGTAGCTACTACAATCAATCGGAGGGCATCTTTGCCCTTCTTCGTGAAGACGGTAGCGGATCGCAGGCGCCGGTTCCCGAAGCACCTGACGCTGTCGTTCCAGTTGCGAGCAATGCTCCGACACGTTTGCACTTCCCCGGGGTTGATGCGGACGGGGATGACTTTTTCCCGGTGGTGATCAAGAATCCGGAGAATGGCCAGCTGCGCTGGAGCGACGGCCAGGCGTATTACGTTTCGTCGACCGATTATCTGGGGGGCGACCGCTTGACTTATTGCTTGAGTGACGGATTGCAGCAGAGTGAGCCGGTCGAGATGGCGATCCGTGTGGTGGCCCCGGCGGATACGGACATTCTGCTGGGGTGGTCCTGGCTCGATTCGCTTTCCGCTCCGTCGAGCACGTTCAACAATTTCCGCATTGAGCCCGCGAGCTTGGTGCTGGGCGGCGGACTGAAGATAAAGACGACTTCCGAAGCTTTCGGTATGTCCGGAGCGGATTCGGGTAGTTTGAACACAATTGATTATGTGGCTTGGACTCTGGCCCCTCAAAGCGGTTCCACCGTCTCGGTGGACCGGGTCACTTTCTTCCTCTACAGCAGTGGGGCGGCGATTTCGGATCCTTATCCGGCGATCAATGCCGAGCTACGTATGAGCACGGACGGCTTCGCGAGCTACACGACACTACCGCTGGAGCAAGGCTCCCTGATCGAGGCATTTCACCAATCCGACAACGGCGGGGTGATCTGTTCGGCGGATACGAGTGCGTTCGGCGCTTTGCAGAATGTGGCGGACCCGGTTGAATTTCGTATTTATATCTGGAACACCGCTTCCAGTGCCATTTGCGGCATCGGCAAATCGGGCGACAATTCCGCCCAACGCGCCTGGGATATCGCCGTATTTGGCCAGAGTGCACTGGCGATTCCGGTGGCGGATGCCGGTGCGGACCAGACACTCACCGATGGGAATTACCTGGTCACTCTGGACGGGAGCGATTCGGAGGGATTGGACTTGAGCTATAGCTGGAGCCAAGTGTCCGGCCCTGCCGTAGTCCTGAATGCCGCCTCGACGGCACAGCCGGATTTTTCCGCTGCGGTTGCCGGTACCTATGAATTTGAGCTGGTTGTCAGCAATGCCGGCGGCAGCGACTCCGATTCGGTGATCGTGAACTTGAGCGAAGGCGATCTCGACCCCTTTGTCTCCGCAGGCGGCAACCGATATGTTGCACCCGGTGATCTGGTTTCTTTGGCCGGAGAAGCCTATGACTTGGACGGTGACAGCCTTGCGCTGGAATGGACGCTCGTTTCCGGTCCGGAAACGCTGACTTTGACGAACCCGGACCAGCTCAGCATGAGCTTTACACCTACGGTCAGCGGCAGCTATGTCTTCGCTCTGACTGTGGTGGCCAATGGCGTGGAAGTCAGCGATGAGGTGACCGTGGTGGTGACTGCGAGCAATGTGCTGTGGTGGGGCGGTGGTGCTTCCGACCTCGCTGGTACGAGCATCGACGAACTGGCCGACGATTACGCGAACATGGATGGTACCTGGAACAGTAGCTTGCTGAACTGGAATCCGGACCCCGCGGTAACGGATGGCTTCCAGGCATGGACTGAAGGGGCACATGCCTTCCTGCGGGTGGACTCCAGCTATAACTCGACTATTACACCCGATGTCCGTTTGGCGGAAGATGTCGTGGCGGGCTCGATCACCGCTTACTTCCCCGAGGGAGCGCTCAAAAAGGAGTTCGATTTGACCAGTTTGGACAGTACGGATCGTACGCTGACCCTCGGCGAGGACCCATGGATTCACATCAACTTTGATACCGGCAGTAATATCGGATTGAACTTTAAACGCCGGGGCGGCGTGTCCGGCAAGGGCGCTGTGCTGCTGGGCGGTTCCCACGGCTTCAATTTCCGGGTCGATACCTTTGACGGCTCGCCGAGCTACAGTCGCTACATGGATCTGGAAAGCTCCGTTCTGAGCGGTGAAGCGCTGGTTCACTCAGGCAACCTGAACATCGGCTCCTCCTCCTCAAATGCGACGGGCTTGCCGAATATCGACAGTCTGGCCCTGATCGGGAATATCGCCTATACGCGCGTCTATTATAACTCGACCAGTGACGACCGTATCTCCGATGCCGCAGGACTGCGCTTCGGGGTCGGGTCTCTGCGCTTTACCGTCCCGAACGACAGTTTCTCCATTACCGAGTCGGTGGACCGGGTGATCCTCGATGGCAGCGGCATGTTGTATTGCTACGGAGGCCGGAGCTCAAATTTGGGCATTTTGACCCTGTCACTGGCAAACGGCTTGGACCGCGGTGTGACCGGAATGGGGACGCTGGTAACGATGAATACCTACACGACCGGAGGCTTGGGGGTGACTTCCGGGAACGGCTTGGTCCTGGAGGGACATGGCCTTCCGGCCAACACCTATTTCCCCTGGGCGGTTAATTTCGGCCTGGCCGAATATTTGGACGGCTCCACCGGCGGCACGAAAGACGCGGGCTTCCTCTGCACGGATTCGACGGGGAAATTAATGGTCCGTGCGAGCGAGGAGGGGAGCGCGACACTTTCGGATGCCTCCTGGTTGGGCTACGACAGTAGCAGTGACGTGGTCGTGAAAACCCAGGCCCTGAGCGGGGAATTCGCCGGAGACGTCACCGTTCGCAGCCTGGCAATTTCATTGAGTTCATCGACCACCCTGGATTTGGGGGGAGGTACCCTGACCACCGAATCACTCGCGTTTGGGGACAAAGACGGACGGGCGCTGTATATCGGGTCGAACGATTCCGACCGGGGAGTCGTGACCTCCGACACCGGCGTGCTTTACCTGATGGTGGCTGAAGCCAGTATCGCAAGCACGACAGGCATCAATCTTCGTTCTGTTATTGAGGGTGATATCGATGTGGTCTTTGCCGCGCCGAACGGACGGTTTTCGGTGTATTCGGATCAAACCTACACGGGGCGCACCTTTGTGCAAACCGGCTATTTCATCCTGGAAGACTCGGTGTCCTTCGACTACACATCCGAGATCAATCTGGCACCGGGAGCGAAGTTCGACTGCGGCGAGGCCGACTTTACCCTGGGAGGCATCCAAGCCCAAGTCCTCAGTGGCGGCGGCAATATTTATGGCAGTGTCCGCCCGGAATACTTCCGGTTTACCATGGGCAGCCATGCGGTTCTGTCGCCAGGCAATCCGGGGGCGAACCAGACCTTTTGCTTTAATTTCGATGAGGGCGGCAAACTCGTCTTTGATCCCGGAAGCCGGATTGAGTTGGATTTGAATACGACGGATGATAGTGACCGGATCACATTCTTCCAGACCGGTGATTGGTTGCGCGCTTATGACCGGCCCGCGCTGGACCTGAACCTGGGTGCTGGTTTCGATTACAGCCGCACGTATACCCTCATCGATCAGGTGACGACCGACGGTTTCGGCTTCAGTGAAATTACGGGCTACGATAGCGTCAATTATGTACCTCTGGTGACGCATAGCGGTGATGCTTACCGCCTTGATTTTATTCTCATTCCGGAAGTGCTGGCGACTCCCGGGACTGCCTATGAGATCTGGGCCGCCGGAATCGACTGGATGGGTGCAGACGCTTCGGCCGGAGCCGATCCGAACGGGGATGGCGTGAGTAACTTCCTGTGCTTTGCCTTGGGCTTGGACCCCTTGCAAGCTGTGGGGCCGGGCGACCTTCCGCAGGTGACTTATGATGCGAGCACCGCAGGCGGTCCCTGGCTGGTCTTTGACTTCCGGGTCAATGCTTCGGAGACCGGCTTGAATTACGAATTGCTGACGAGTTTCAACCTGCAAACCTGGGACAGCCTGCTGGTCGATGACGTGAATGTGATTGAGGAGCAGGTAGGCTCTGATGGGGATGCGGACCTGATGCGTGTCTGGGTTAAAACCGATGCCGCAGAAGACAGTCAGTTCTTGAAACTACGTATTAGTGAATAAGCTTTCTAAATCGTTCGTCTCGCCTTCGAAAAATATCAGTCTAATGAATAAATCTACAATGCAAAGAATCCGCCCCCTGCTACTGCTTATGTTGCCCGCTCTTGTGCACGCATCAAATGTGAGCTTTCAAAAAGATGTCGCCTATCTGGGCCCGGACCGCGCGGAGAAGATGGATGTCTACACGCCGAAAGGTGAATCGGATGGGCCGCGTCCTGCGGTGCTTTGGATTCATGGCGGCGGCTGGGTCGGCGGCAATAAGTTGAGCAAGCGCGAGAAGGTGATTTGTAAGGCATTGGCCGAGGAAGGCTATGTGGCCTTTTCGATCGATTACCGGCTCGGCAGCTACAAGTCGAAGACACTGCCCGGTGGCGGCGTGGACGTCCCCTGGCCGCAAAATATTTACGACTGCAAGTCGGCGCTCCGGTATATCCGGAAGGAGTCGGCACGCTTTGGCGTCGATCCGGACCGAATCGCGGTGGCGGGTGGTTCCGCCGGGGGCCATCTGGCTCTGCTCGTGGGCGTCAGCGGAGACGTGGACGCGTTGAATCACGGGGGACTTTACTTGGAGCAGAGCAACCAGGTTGCCTGCATTGTTGATTTTTACGGTATCGTTGAGGTGACCGGAGGGAGACAGAAACTCTTTGCCGGTGACACCGATGCCGAGACGGCGGAGAACCTGCGCCTCGCCAACATCCTCACACATGTCGATAGGGAGACCCCGCCGGTGTTTATCGCGCACGGCACCCGGGACGGCACGGTCAAGTTAAGTCAGTCGAAAAAGTTGGCTGACGCACTCACGCAAGCCAATGTCCCGCATACTTTCATCGAAGTGGAGGGCGCGCCGCATTCCTTCGATTTACAGCCCGAACAAATGGATCTACGTCCGGCATTGTTCGAGTTCCTGGCAAAGCACCTGAAATAGAGCTCGTTGGTCGAAGTCGGTGCGCGAGATTATCTGTAGTCAATGCGATTAATGGAGGGCGGACCTCAGTGGCCGCCGCAGTGTTGTAAGCTATCGTGTTATGTGTGAGTGAGCGCAAGATTCGCGGTTGCGACAGAGCGCAACCCTCCAAGCGGGGTATCGTGATCGCTCGGGGTCCGGTGGAGGGCGGCCCTCAGTGGCCGCCGCAGTGTTGTAAGCTACAGTGTTATGTGTGAGTGAGCGCAAGATTCGCGGTTGCGACGGAGCGCAACCCTCCCAGCGGGGTATCGTGATCGCTCGGGGTCCGGTGGAGGGCGGCCCTCAGTGGCCGCCGCAGTGTTGTAAGCTACAGTGTTATGTGTGAGTGAGCGCAAGATTCGAGGTTGCGACAGAGCGCAACCCTCCAAGCGGGGTATCGTGATCGCTCGGGTCCGGTGGAGGGCGGCCCTCTGTGGCCGCCGCAGCGTTGTAAGCTGTAGTGTTATGTGTGAGTGATGGCAAGATTCGCGGTTGCGACGGAGCGCAACCCTCCCAGCGGGGTATCGTGATCGCTCGGGTCCGGTGGAGGGCGGCCCTCTGTGGCCGCCGCAGCGTTGTAAGCTGTAGTGTTATGTGTGAGTGATGGCAAGATTCGCGGTTGCGACGGAGCGCAACCCTCCGGAACAGAGGCCTCCACGGTAAATGACGATGAACCAGAATGGCACGGACTGAATGAGGGGAATTGAATATTTGGGCCGATCGAGGCTTGGGGCGGTAGTGGCTGCTTTAGCTGCCATATTACGTCCTGCAGGTGCGTCGACTTGCTGGCGACTGAAGTCGCCACTACGGATCATTGCCTTAAGTCCGTGCCATTCACAATGAACCCTAAAAAGGCCGCCATGTTCAGACATGGCGGCCTCGTTGTTGCCCGGATCGAGCAAGCTCTTATTCGGTGTAATTCTCGAGCACTTCCATTTGGAAGGAGTCGACCGTATAGCTGTTGGTTGGTGAACAATCCAAAGCATAGTCCGACCAGTTCTTCCCACCGGCCCAATAGGTGCCGCTCATGCCGTAGGCTTGGATGTGGGACATGAAGGGATCGAGAACGTTGTTCCAGCGGATGTCATCCTTCGGCGTGCCGTATTCACCGATGAACCCACGGACACCCTTTTCCTGACACCACAGGATGAACGGATGCACGCGTGCCAGACCCCGCAACGGGCTTGGGTTCTCGCTGTCATAGGAGCCGTATACGCCGTCGCCGCTCGGCCAGCTGCTGTCGAAGTAAACGTGTGCTTCATACATAACCTTGCCGGAAGGATCATATACGTCCAGGTCGGCATTGCTGGTGCGCCAGGCACTGGCACTGCTCCAGTTGTCCCCGCCGACGATGATCCAATTGCTTGTATCGACTTCGCGAATACCGTCGGTACCTGATTGTGCGGCTGCGGGCCAGAGGCCACCGGTGTCGTGCGGCTCGTTCATAATGCCGTAGCCGTAGATGGCGGACTCATTCTTGTAATGGTCGGCTATTTGTCGCCAGACATCCTCAAAGGCCGCATTCGGCACGTTTGTGCTACCGATCAGGTCTCCGTTGTAGCGGGCGTAGTTGTGCATATCGAGCACCACCTTCATGCCGCGGGCGCTGGCCATGGCGACGACCGCATCCAGGTTGGTGAAGTCGACCGCGCCGTAGAGCGAAGACTGGATACGCTCCCATGTGAACGGAATGCGGATCAGGTTGAGGCCCTTGGTATTGTAGTAGTTCCACTCGGCCGGATCGGTTTGCCAGAAGGCATAGCCGCCGAACTCAGCGCCGGCCAGATTGACGCCAAACATTTGGTTGAAGCCATCCGCTCCGGAGTGATCGTAGTAGGGGGCCGTGCTGTAGATGCCCCGTGTTTGGATCTGCTGTATACGTAAGCGACCGTTCAGTGATGAAGTGCTCGGGCTCACGTTTGTCATCACCAAGGACGTATTGGCGTCGACGATCATGTCCGTGAATTCAAAGGTCGATGTTGTTATGTCAAAGACAGCGGATTGTGCGACGCCTTCACTTGTCCAGCTGATGTGGAGCTGCTCATCGCCATCCAGTTCACGCCAACTGATTGCATCGAGCTGGGTGTCGTGGTCCGCGATGAGGGTGATACTTTCGCCGCGGTCAAAACGGCCGACGTAGGCTTCGCCGACACCGAAGCCGGTGGCCTCGTAGCCGAAATAGTCACTCGTCGCCCCGGTAAAGTCAGGTGCGGTCGGGACGGTGATATCGACTCCGGACTGAGCAGTGAAGGTGTAGGTGATATCGGTCCCACCATTCTCGGGGGCGATGAGGGTGCCCGACATCGTGTAGTCTCCGCCGGTCGCATTCCAGGGCCACAGGTCCCAGGTGTTGAGTAGTTGTATGGCACCTGCCGAGAGCCCTTCCGGTTCCGGCAGCGCCGTTTGGAAGGCGATGTCGATATAGTTGACCCGCAGACGTCCATCCAGATAGGCGCTGCTGCCGCTGACATTGACGATTTCCAGGGGTGTATTGGCATCCGGATAGATGCCGACGAAGGGCAGTTCGGTGTAGAAGGCACCGGACGGTACGGCAATGGTTGTGCTGAGCGGCACGCCATCACTCGTCCAAGTCAGATACAGGGTTTCATCGCCGCTGTATTCGGCCCAGCGGATTGCCTGAAGCTCGAAGGCTTGTTCGGCTTGGATGGTGAAACTCTCACCACGGGTGAAGCGCCCAGCCCAGGACTCGCCCACACCGAAGCCGGTGCCTTCGACGCCGAAGATGGAGCTGCTTGCGCTTGTGAAGTCGGGCAGGTCCGGATCGCTGATGTCGATCCCGGAGAGCGGGTCGGAGAAGCTGACCAGCACGTCACCGTGAATTGTGTCGGTGACGCTGGCACTGAATGCAGTGTCGCCGCCGACCAGATTCCAGGGGCTGGTCGTCCAGGACTGGAGACGGTGGGTTTCGCCGACTTCGGGGAGCACAATGCCGTCGATCAATTCGACAATGACCTGTTTTATGCGGAGACGACCATTCACGCCGGCACTACTATCGCTGACGTTTGTGATCGTCACGGGTGTATTTGCATCGACCGTGATTTCACTGAATGCGGTGGTCGTGTAGAAGGCGCCGGTTGCCAGATCGAATAATTCGCTCATCTGCAGACCGCCGCTGGTCCAACTGATTTGGATGCTTTCGTCACCCTGATACTCGGCCCAGCTGATACCGTTCAGTTGGAATGCGTGATCCGCTTGAAACGAAAAGCTTTCGTTTCGGTCGAAGCGTCCGACGGTGGTTTCGCCCACACCGAAGCCGGTGCCCTCGACGCCGAAGAAACTGGCGGTCGCGGAGCTGCTGTCGGGGTTCGCCGGGTCGGTGATGTCGACTCCGTCGAGTGGGTTTGCAAAACTGAAGACGGCGTCCGTGCCACCTTCATAGACCGGGTCGGTTTGAGTGGCCGAGAAGGAGGTTGCGCCTCCGGTGAGGTTCCAAGGGCTGGAAGACCAGTTTTGGAGGGTGATGGCTGCATTGCCCAGCACGGGGCTGAGCAAGATGAGTCCACATTGAAGCAGACTCCGGCTGCTTATTGAGGAGCAGTCGATCTTCATGGGTATCCTTTGTTTGGGGGTGGGGGAGATGCCCAACGACCTGGTGAATGATGCGCCCGCCATCTGCGATGGATGGCGCATCATTCGGCTCGTTGGACTAAGAGGCAGAAATGAAGCTGTTTAAGAGTAGACTGTAAGAAGGGCTTAGAGCGTCAGCTGCAGTTTGAGGAACTGCTGTGCGTCGCTACCGGCGATTTTAACCCGGACTTTCTTCAAAATGGCAGTTCCATCACCGTCGGGATCCGGGTCGAGGGTTTCTTCGATCACATTGACATCATCCACCACCAAACTGTCCCAGCCGCCGGTGAGATCGAGTGTGGAAAGGTAGTCGAAGATGACATCCTCAGCATTTACGTTTTCTCGAAAGATAAAATTCAACCATGGGCCGTCAGCTGTTTCACTATCATAAGCTGCGTAAGGTCTGTCAGAGGCAGGCACTGTTTCCAATGGAGAGAGATCGAGGGCGTAGGCCATCGCGTTGCTGATACCATCTTTGTTGGGGTCTGCCTCCTCAGATGAATCTTCACCGCCCCAGTCGATGGCATCGGCCCAGGTGCTGTAGCGGGGTGCATTTTCATCCACGGTGGTTGCGAGCAAAGCGTCGCGCAGAACTACGGCGACCATCGCGTAGGACGTTCCCCTGAGGTGTGTGCCGTCGCTGGTCATGTAGTCATTGGTGCCGTTACTCAGCCAGTAGTGGTCGTCGGTGGGATCGGCTACGACGGCCAGGTTCTCAAGCACAAGATCGATGTCGCCATTGGCCAGCGAAGTTTGGAAACCGGCATTGAGCTCGTCGCGCTTGCCGCTGTCCCCGGCGTCCACATCGCCCCATCCTGTGTTGGGTGTTTGGTCTTCCAAGCTGATCCAGTTGTAGGTCACAGAGGTTGTGCGGGGCATCAGCTGGGTGCGGATGATTTTCTGAATGCCTTCAGCGCGGCACAGTGCCCAAAGTTCATCCAAGCGGCCTTGGATTGTGCTGACCGTTCCGGTGCCGCTGCTGCCAAGGTCGTTGGTGCCGTATTCTTCGACCGCAACATTGGCGTACTTGAGGAAATGCCGTTGACGTGGATTGGCGGCTCTGGTTGGGGCTGTGGACGCGGCTCCGTGGCGGGTGAGGTTGAAGGTGGCGAAAGTATTTGCTCCGGACTCGTCAACCGCGGCACGGCAGAAAAAGCCGAAGCCGGAGATGGTGCTGTAGGAGCTACTGGCATCGCCGGAGCCATCAAGGATACTGTCACCGATACCGATGACCGACAAGTAGCCGGGTTCCGTATAGCGTCCAAGGAACATAGTGGGCAAACCGCGTGTGCGGGCATATTGATCTGTGATTGACGGGACGGATCCGGTGGTGTCATAGGTGCCCGGATCATTGGCGGGATCATAGAGGATGAATTTCGAACCGCTGTAGCCGGTCGGATTGCCTTGCGAGACAAAACCACTTGCGGGAATACTGCCTTTGATGTTGAGCCAGAAGACTTCGTCACGCTGGGGGGTGCCGCCCGTCCACACACTCGAGTCGATGGCATCTGCCAGCCAGTAAGGCTCGGTGTCGTCGGCAGGCATGACGAGTTGGCGGGAGCCGTTGAATGTAACCGGCACGACTTGTCCGTCCGATGCGCGTTCCAGCCAGGCATATTCGATGGTGACCTCGTTCGTGATGGCCGTTTCATCGTTGTAGTTCAGAAACCAGTTCATGAAGCCGATCTGGATTTCGTCGACCGGTCCTCCGAGCTGGTGTGGTGTGCGGTGCCAGAAGGCCGTTCTGGTCTCATTCGTGCCCTGCCGGTAGACGCCGATCCGTGCGCCGGTGGCGACGTAGCGAAGCGGTTCGACCGCCTGTAGCTGTAGGGCAAATCCGGCCAGAAGGGCCAGTTTTAGACAGGACTTGAGGTAATTCAATCGTTGCATAACGGGGAATAAGGTGGGCCTGGCAGTCTCTCTTTGGACATAGGCTGCATGGCGGTTGTGATTTTATTTTGTCCTTCCTAGGAACTTTTAGGTGAAGCTGCCAGCGAGTGCATCTGCAACTAGTTGCGCGATTGCGCTTGATCGTCCTCCGGCTATCTTCATTCTACAAATAGTTGTGTGCGCCTCCCATAAACAGTCTCAGTCCGGTTCCCGGGTGACGATGAAAGATGTCGCGACGGCGGCGGGAGTTTCGTCGTCGACCGTCTGTCGTGCCTTGAACTCGAATCCGCAGATTCCTGAAGCGACCCGAAAACGCATCCAGAAGGTGGCTGAGGAGCTGGGCTACCGTCCGGACCCCTTGCTCTCCGCGTTCGCCTCGCGCCGCCGTGGACGCAAGCTGGGGTCGAGCGTCACGACGATCGCCTACATCACGAACTTTGCAACGCGAGATGAATGGCGGGAGAACCCATTTTACAAGCGCTGCTATGAGGGCATCCGGGAACGGGTGGAAAGCCTCGGCTACAAGCTCGAGCACTTCTGGTTGGGAGAGACGGGTATGAACGCCCAGCGCTTGAGCCGCATCCTCTACAACCGGGGCATCCTCGGGATTTGCGTGGCACCGATGGCTCATGTGCGTGAGCCGATTGCGATTGAATGGGAGCGCTTTAGTTGCGTGACCATCGGCTATTCGGTCATGACCCCAATTCTGCACCGCAGCACGCCGCACCATTACCACGGCATGCAGCTCGCGATACGCCAACTGTATGATCTGGGCTACGACCGGATCGGGCTCTGCCTCTTTTCCGATACCAGCCGGCGTGTGGATGAACTCTGGCTTTCCGCTGCCTTTCTCGCACAAAACGGTCGTCTCGTACTCAAAGGCGTTGAAGCGCGCGATTTCGCGATCAAGACCTATCTCTTTGATGACAACACGCTCGCGGATGTGCCGGACTGGTGCCGGCGTGAAAAACTGGATGTCGTGATCAGTGACAACCGGATTGTCGCGCAGACGATGCGCAATGCCGGCATCTCAGTCCCGGGCGAGGTCGACATCGCTACCTTGAACTGGAATGAAGCCAACGGCGGGGTGGCCGGGATCAACCAGCGTCCCGACAAGATCGGCGCCGCGGCCATGGACATGTTGATCGGCCAGATGCAACGCGGGGAACGCGGCATTCCCGACGTGCCCCTGACCACCATGGTCGAGGGCGTCTGGGTGGATGGTAAGAGTCTCAGTCTGGTCGACCGAACTTGAGCAGTCTAGTTTGCTTAAAGCTAGTTTGTTCAGGCCCCTCAACTGAGCATTGTTCCCGAGCCTTCGGCTTTCGCATTACTGGCCGGTTGCTTTGGGCTGGCTTTTGTCATGCTGCGCCGCCGGTAGGGGAGTGGTTCGACACAATTTCGACGGCCCGGATGTTTGTCCGGGCTTTTGGGGTGCATCGTCAAGTACGGGGGAGGCCTGAGTGAAGTCTGCGAATTCCGTCAGGGCAGTAATAGAGTGGGACCCCTCCGACCCTTGCAAGCAGAGGAGGAATCTGGGTGTCTGGTTCGTTCCCCATAACAAGGCTTAGTTTAGAAGTCTGGATATCCGGGGGCGGCTAAAATGCCTATCGCAACCAATTGCGTGCAAGGCTTCTTGTGTCTATTTCAACGAGTGCGATAATTTTCCCTAAATATAAACTATAAACCCCACTCAAACCCTAAATTCATATGAATCTGAAACGATACAAGTTAACCTCGCTTCTTGCTGCGCCTTTATTTCTTGGTGGCGCTTTGCACGGTCAATTATACTGGGACACCAACGGAAGCACTGCAGGTGCCGGCACCATTGCGGATGGAACTTGGGATGCTGCTGCTACGGCAAACTGGACGACTGACTCCGCCGGTGCGGCTGCGACCGTTGATTACACCACAGGAGCTATCACAGATGTCGTATTTTCCGCAGGGGCCGATATGACCAGTGCCGTGGTTGTTATTTCTGGAACACAGGCATTAAGCAGTATAACAATCGAGGAGGGGGATGTCGCCTTTAGTGGCAGTGCTTTCTCCAATGCCAGCTCTGGCAATATTCTCTTTACAGTAGGCGATAGTGCCAGTGCCACATTTTCGCAGGACCTTGGCGCAGTTAACGGGGACTTTAATGTGCTAGGGAGCGGTAATCTATCAATCAATGCCATTCGTGGCGGAAGTTACATGACTAAGAGTGGGGATGGAACACTGACGGTGAATCGTCTCGATGGTTACTTGATCGTGGACGCAGGTAAAGTGATCTACACCGGTTCTGTGGGAGCCAAACTCAAGAATACAACAGTTAATGCCGACGGCACACTTGAGCTTACTGGTTCAGCATTCGATGGCGTGAACCGCAATCTTACATTGAATGGCAGCTTCATCATGGCTGCCGGCTTGAGCCAAGGGGTTAATTACCTGAATGGTGCTGGTTCCATTAGTGGTGGGGCTGGTGCTAGCTTAACTGTCCAGAACGGTACCTTTTCGGGCACAATTACGGATATTTCCCTTATTGCTAATAGCGGCGCACACACCTTGGCCGACGGTTCTTCAATGGAATTCACAATCGGAGCCGACACTGTTTCGAATTCGATTTCCGGTTCCGGCACGATTAACCTCAATGGTCTTTTCACATTCGATCTAAGCGGTGCGGATTTAACCGAGGGCAACAGTTGGTTGGTTGTTGATGTGGATACTTTGACTGAGACATTCGGTGCCACCTTCAGCATTGCCGACTTTACTGAGTCAAGCGGTGTTTGGACCTACGATTTCAACAGTCAGTTGGTCTTTTCTGAAGCGACTGGATATTTGACCGTGGTTCCCGAGCCTTCGACCTTTGCACTCCTGGCAGGTTGCCTCGGGCTGACTTTCGTGATGTTGCGTCGTCGCCGCTAACGAAAACATATTTGTTCCATTTCCAAAGCCCGGGGAGCCCCCGGGCTTTTTTTGTTCATCGTCATCAACAGTGGAAGCTTCTGTTCTGGAGGGCTGCGCTCTGTCGCAGCCGCGAATCTTGCGATCACTCACGAATGACATTGTAGCTTACAACGCAGCGGCGGCCACAGAGGTCCGCCCTCCATGGCTCGCGTTGATCGGTCGAAGCGACTGTCATCGCTTCGCTACGGCAAGTCCTCAAGTCTACGATGTGTGGCCGTCCAGTGATTGGGACGGGGTGGCAGAATGTCAAAAACTAGTATAGTGCCGGTTTCGCAACTAATTGCGTGCGGGATGGTTAGCTGATCGCTGGAGCTGTTGTTTGTATCTGCAGCCACTTGCCCCGAGTCGTTATGAAGAAAGTATTACTGACCCGTCTATTCCTGTGCTCGCTCGCTTACCATCTTGGCGTGGAAGCGAATGCTGAAGTCGTCACCGCAACTGACTTTGAAGCGCCGGAGCATCCCGCAGGTCCGTTGACGATGTCGAGTCGCCCGCTTCAGGGGAATAACTACGGCGGCAGGCTGGGGTTTACGATTGCCACCAGCGACCGGATTCAGCCTTTCGGTGCGGACAATCAATTTGTCATTTTGAACGGAAGTAAAACCGCCCGAAACGGGAACGATGTGGGGAAGGGCGAGTCATTTCTCGGCTGGTTTAAAGAGATTTCTCTCCTCTCGACTTATAGCTTCGATCTCTATGAGCCATCCGGACAGGATGGGGTGGTGCGATTCGGATTGGGGGATCTGGACCTGAATGAGCAGCGGGGCTATGTTTCCTGGGGACTCGGGAACGGAGTGATCAAGACGGGTTTGAATACGGAACAGGTGAGTGGTCCGCCGCCCCGTCTTGAGGAGGACCGTCCGTATAAGATCTATGTCTTCTATAACGGGAGTGGTGCCGCTCAGGCGATTGAAGGGCTCGAAGTGCCGTCCTTGGCACCGGGGCAGTGTGCTCTCTATATCCAGGACAAACTGACCGGCGAGCTGTATGACGGTGGCCGATACAGACATACCGGCAGTCTGGCTGCGCCAAGTACTTTTGTCTTTCGTGCCTTCTCGGGCGACAAGGGACAGGCCTACGTCGATAACCTGTCGTTCGGCGACCAGCTGCAGGTGGACATTCCCGAGCCGGCGGTCATGGCCTTGTTTTTCGGGATCGCCTGTCTGGGATTCGCGCTCTACCGCAAAGCGAAAAACCGGGCTTGATGCCAGATGCTGGTGTACCAGCTCTGAGATCGTCTGAAAGACGCGTCTATGCAGTTGGCACTGCGCGCAGAGCTGGCAACACCGCGTATCGACTTACGAGCCCCGACGCCTCGCCATCTTGGATATCATTCCGGCGGCATCGGTCATCATCCGGCTTACGCCGTATGCGACATCCGCGCGAAGCATCGACGGTCACGTCGGTGACGGATTCCTGGAACGCCAGAATTTATTCGAAGCGGTATCACAGTTCCTCCCCTGTTTAGGGGAGGTCACCTGCTTGCCAGGTGGGAGGGGTATCCGCAGCATTCTAAGACCGTGAATTCCAATCCACTCGGTATCGGTTTTGTATGGACCATTAAAACCGTACGAGTTCAGTTCGCTGATTCTGAATCACGACGATCCAAAAAAACGCCGGGAAGGGTTCCCGGCGTTGGTCTCAAAGTATGCGAATGACGTGCTTCGGTCTGAACCGGTCGATCAAATATAACCGCGGCGGTCTTCCAGATCCTTCCGGATGTCGGCACAGCGTTGACGGGTCAACGGATAGAACCATACGGACAAGAGGGCGATTGCCCAGATGATGGCCGGAAGGAAGAGGTAGATGTGGAACATTTGATCAATGACCGCTTGTGGCTGATGTTCCAATTTGGAATCAAATCCTGAAATCTTCAATACGAAGCCGCTGATCCCCATGGACAGGACGAGTGAGGTCTTAATAAACCAGGAATAAAAGGCGTTGATGGAGCCTTCGCGTCGACGGTGAGTGTGTACTTCGTCCCAGTCGGCCACATCGGCTTTCATTGAAGGGACAAAGAGCCAGACGGCGCTGATTGCAGAGGATTCAAAGAAGCCCGAAATGATCATCAGATAGGGATGTTCGGGATTCATCAGGAAGAAGTTGAACAAGTGTCCGAAAATACAGGTGCACAGCATCGTCATGACTGCGACGCGCTTGTCGTATTTATCCCCCAGCCAAGTGAAAAACGGGAGTAGGGCGATTCCGGATACGGCCAGGAGCGAGCCTTTCAGTCCGGCAATGGTGCCGGACTGGATCATGTCCCCGTCACAGACATAGTAAATCGCCACATAAGTGCCCAGACTGCTGATTGCGGTGTAGCCCATGACCAGAAAGAAAGAAGCGCTGATGAGCGACCACAGGGGCGTACAGGTGACCGATTCCTTGATACTTTTGAAGAAGGGGTCCTTTTTCTGGGTCTTGGCTTCCTTGTTGTAGTAGCGCTCTTTGACAAAGATGGCCGGAATGATGGCCGCAAACAGAATCAACAGTGCCAGCACCCAGCACATGATTTTCATCCCCAGCACGATCGGTCTGTCGTCCTGATGGTTTCCGGCAAAGCCAGTGAGCATGGGGTGGAGAAAGCTTCCGATCGATTGGACCCATTCTGGCTTGTCCTCCAAGGCGGCGGGATCGCCCTTTGCCACAGTGCCGACAAATACGATGACGAGGAAGGCCCAGCCCGTGAAGAAGGATGTGATTTTCCCGACGAACGCTGCGACCATATTCAGGCGGGTACGCTCGTCGTAATTGGGTGTCAGCTCCAGTTGTAAGCCATAATACGGCATGGACCAGCTGGTGAAGCTGGTGAAATAAATCAGTCCGATGACGGTGAGGTAGACGAATCTCGCCTTGTCTTGATTACTTAAGTCGTCGCTGAGGAAAGGGATGTGATTCGCGATTCGGACCAGCCATGAAGTTCCGTTCAGGACGCTTTCAGGGAAATTCCAGATAAAGGGGAAGATGACTGCGGTGGTGATGGCCGCAAAGAACATCCATGGGCGTCGGCGGCCCCAACGGGTACGCGTGTTGTCCGAAAGATTGCCGACCAAAGGATCGGAAACGGCATCCCAGGCGCGCATGATCATCAGGATCAGACCCAGAACCACGGGGCTCATATCCAGGCCTAGGTGGAAAAATGGCATCCAGAAAGTGCTGGTCACCATGCCGCTGGCAAACCATTCGGCTTTGCCGCCAAAGGAGAATGCGATCTTTTGTCCCAAGGGGATGCGGTCTTTTTCCGGGATGTGGGCAAAACCTACTTTGGAAGTGAACTTGAAAGACATAATTGAAAACGGGTAAATGGGTGGACCGGTTGGGGGCAAATGGCTTCGGGCCAAGCCGAACAGGAGCATCGTGGCTAAGATCCAGAACTGTAGCTTGAACCGAGGGCAGGTAAATTGGCTTGGAACGCAATTAGTTGCGTCCTTCATCTATCGCTTGCCGGAACCTCACAAACTGCCAGTATACTGCTATGAACTTTAAGGAAGATCAGCGTTTTCAGGAGGCGATTGCCGCCTTCGACTCACTCAACTCAAAGGATCCGAATACAGTCGAAGCCGGTGGGCAGACCTTGCCGAAGGAGCTGCACGATTCGCTGGCGATGACGCGCTGGATTGAGAAGTTATATCCGGATGCGGACGAAGCGGTTCACTTGGCGGCGCGCTGCCAACACCTGTGCCGGTGGGAAGTGCCGCGAAACAGTTATCCGGAAGGGCGCACCGGCTATCTGAAATGGCGGACGGATTTGAAGAAAATCCATGCGGAGCAAAGTTCGCAAGTGCTGCGCTCGGTCGGCTATGGCGACGAAATGATCGAAGCGGTGCAGGCGATTAACTTGAAGCAGGGGCTCAAGACGAATGAGGACGTGCAGCAGATCGAAGATGCGCTCTGTCTGGTGTTCCTTGAATCTCAGTTCGAAGGCTATCTTGACAAGTGGGAAGAGGCGAAGGTGATCGGCATCCTGCAGAAGACCTGGGCCAAAATGAGTGATCGGGGGCACGAGGCTGCCCTGCAGTTGCCGCTCTCGGATCGCGCACTGGCCCTGGTCAAAAAGGCTTTGGCTTAGTCGCAACACCCCTTGGTAGCCGAATTCGTGAGAATTTGGCCCGCGGGGCGAGTCAATCGTAGTGATGCGTTGATCTTGGGGAACAGAATGATTCGAGCAGCGCTGTGTTTTGAAACCACGAATGCACACGGATGTGCACGAATGCTGACAGCTTCGCATTCTATTTTCAGTGGTAGGGACGGATATCCCTTGTCCGCCGAGGCCGGGGGCGGGTCGCCGATCCCATCAATTCGCTGAGAACGGTGGATGTGTAAACAGCATGATGCTTTCAACCGGAGCGCTGGAATTGGCACTGTCACCGTCGTGAGCACGCCGCTGGAATAATCATTCTGTCACTAATTATTCTGTTCTACTCCGCTGTAAGCACGCCGCTGCTGGAATGATTCTGCCTCTCCCGTCGTGTTGGCAGGGGAAACAGAATGATTCGAGCAGCGCTGTGTTTTGAAACCACGAATGCACACGGATGTGCACGAATGCTGACAGCTCCGCATTCTATTTTCAGTGGTAGGGACGGATATCCTTATCCGTCCGTCGGGGCTGATTGAACCGCCGGCCGTGCTGAAATGGAGGAAAGGCAAAATGATTCTGACAACCCCGCATTCATTTGAGTAATCTCTGTAGCGAAGCGAAGACAGTTGCTTCGACCCGAGGCTGTATCCAATCACGCCTCCTGCCCTCCCCAATAGCTCCTCCTCTTTTCAAGGGGAGGGGGACCGCGAAGCGGTGGAGGGGTTCGCTCTCTTAGCTAGACCAGGCCCGCATCGTTGAAGCTATAATAGCCGAGGCCTTGCGGGTCCTTATTGCGCTGGCCGAGGATGATGTGATCAAGGAAGTCGATTCCGATAATGCCGGCGGCATCCCTCAACTGGCGGGTGATCTGGATGTCGGCACGGCTGGGCGCGGGGTCGCCGCTGGGATGGTTGTGGACCGCGATCACCGCGGTGGCGTTGCGTTTGATGGCTTCACGAAAGACTTCCCGCGGATGTGCGAGTGCGCTGGTGGCTGTGCCGGTGGTGGCTTCGACCCGGTGAATCAGGCGGTTTTTACGGTCGAGGCAGAGAACCCAGAATTTCTCAACCTCCAAGCTGGCGATTTCGGTTTGGAAGTGGCGTTGCACGACTTCCGGCGCATCAAAGACCATCGGTACGGACTCGTCCTCCCGGAGGATGCGGCGGGCGAATTCCATCACGGCCACGAGTTGCAGGGCCTTGACCTTTCCGATGCCGTGAACGGTCTCAAAGTCGCTGGCTGTCCAGCGCAGCAGCTGCCCCAGGCTCCCGGCGGTATCGATCAATGCGCCGGACATGCTCAGGACATCGGTGCCTTTCGGGCCGCTGCGCAGGAGCATGGCCAGCAGCTCCCTGTCGCTGAGGGCGGCGGGGCCATGCTTCTCCAGACGTTCCTGTGGACGTTCGCTGGCGGCCATATCCCGGATCCGTCGTGTGAGATACGGTTGCGGCAGCTTGGTGGTTGATTGTTGGAGATGTTTCACGGAGACTAGACTCAGGATCTAGCAACGAGTTCCTTGTTTCAATCTATAACTAACCGTCGTGAAATTTTCTCCAAACAAGCCCAGTATCTATGGCGAAACGCTGGAAAGCCTGACCGAGGCTGCCTTGGCGGCCGGCTACAAAGCCTTCCGTTCGAAGCAGGTGATGGAGTGGCTCTACAAGAAGCGGGTGGACCGCTGGGATGCCATGACGAACCTGCCCAAGGATTTCAGGGCCTGGCTGGACGCGAATTACATATTCTACCCGACCCGGCCGTTGATTGATAAGCGTTCGGATGATGTGACCCAGAAATTCCTCATGGAGCTGGAGGACAAGTCGCTGATTGAGACAGTGCTGATTCGTGCGCCGCAGACGGGTGTGGGGCAGGAAAAGTCGCGCAAGACGGTCTGTGTGTCGATCCAGGTCGGTTGTGCCTATGGCTGCAAGTTTTGTGCTTCGGGATTGGCCGGATTCCGGCGTAATTTGATGGCGGCTGAAGTGGTGTCACAGCTCATGCATATTTGCCGTATGGAAGACGCCCATACGGAACGGGCCAAGGACGAGATCGCGTCTTTCGACAACATTGTCTTCATGGGCATGGGCGAACCGCTTGCGAACTACGACACGCTGGTGAGGACGATCCAGATTCTAAATGCGGACTGGGGGCTGAACTTCGGGGCGCGCCGGATCACGGTTTCGACCTCGGGACTGGCGCCGCAGATTGAAAAGTTGGCGGAAGAGGGTGTGGCCGTGCGGCTGGCTATTTCCTTGCACGGGGCGACCAACGAGGTGCGTGACCAGATCATGCCGGTGAATAAGCGCTACCCCTTGGAGCAACTGCTGCCTGCGGCGAAGGCCTTCCAGCAGAAGCACGGGCGTATGTTGACGCTTGAATTCATTTTGATCGAAGAGGTGAACGACAGTTTGGAGCAGGCCCGGGAACTGGTTAAGATCGCCAAAGAGCTGCATGCGCACGTGAACTGTATTCCGTACAACAAGGTCGAGGGCTTGCCTTGGAAACGGCCCAGCCTGCGACGCCAGGATGCATTTGTCGATGTACTGAAGAAGGCCGGTATCTCGGTCACCATCCGTCGGGAAAAGGGACACGACATCAATGCGGCTTGCGGTCAACTGCGCCTGAAGACCGAGAAAGCCATGGCGGAGGCCGAGTCCCGGCCGGGAAACCCCTTTCTTAAGTCCGAATCATAAGTGTAGGCGTGGAACTGTGCCGCAGTTGCGGACTACTTGATTTCGCCCTTGCCGTGCACCACGTATTTATAGGTGCAGAGTTCGTTCAAGCCCATTGGCCCGCGGGCGTGCAGGCGGTCGGTTGAAATGCCGATTTCTGCGCCCAAGCCGAATTCGAAACCGTCGGTGAACCGGGTGGTGGCGTTGTGCATGACTGTGGAAGAATCTACGCCGGCGAGGAATTGCCGTGCACTCGCATCATCTTCGGTGACAATCGCGTCCGTATGACCGGAACTATTTGCATTGATCAGGTCGATGGCGGCTTTGGTGTCAGGGACGATCGTGATGGAGATGATCAGGTCATTATACTCCGTGGCAAAATCTTCAGCAGTTGCATCGACGAGGGGCAGGCCGCTGGCCGTCAGCAGGGCCTTGGCCTTCGCATCGACGCGCAGTTCGACGCCGTGGTCATGCAGGGCTTTGGCGATGCGCGGAAGTTGGGCGGCCGCATCCTGGTGCACGATGAGGTTTTCCGCAGCATTGCAAACGCTGGGACGCTGGCATTTCGAATTGATGGTGATGGCTTCAGCCATCTCCGGCTGGGCACTGGCATCGATATAGACCGAGCAGACACCCGTGTAATGCTTGATGACCGGGATCCGGCTATTCTCGACGGTAAACCGGATCAGGCTCTCTCCGCCGCGGGGAATGATGCAGTGGATGGTGTCGTCCTGCTTCAGGAGGACATTGAGCGCCCAGCGGTCGGTTGTCGGGATCAACTGGACCGCATGCTCATGGATGCCGCATTCGACCAGGCAATCGCGAATGATCTCGATTAACTTGCCGTTGCTATGGAAGGCCTCCTTGCCGCCGCGCAGGATGGAGGCATTGCCGGATTTCAGGCAGAGGATGGCGCAGTCTACAGTCACATTGGGCCGGGACTCATAGATGATGCCTATCACGCCCATGGGGACACGGATCTTGCGCAGGTCAAAGCCGCGGGGCGGGCTGAGACGCTCGATTTCTTCACCGACCGGATCGGGCAGGGCGGCGACCTGACGGACCCCGTCTGCCATGGATGCGATGCGTTCGGGAGTGAAAGTCAGGCGCTCGACCATCGGGCCCGAGAGGTCAAGTGCCTTGGCTGCCTCTAGATCGAGGGCATTGGCTTCGAGAATGGAATCGGTTTGCTCGACCAGACGCGTCGCCAGGGTTTCGAGAAACTTGTTCTTTGTCTGGGTCGACAGGGTGGCCAGCTCCAGGGAAGCCGTCCGGGCCTGACGGGCCATTTGCTCCACGAGCGAGGTAATTTGATCTGTGTCCATGCTAAGGCGATACGCTGTTTGCTTGAAGAATTTCGGAGTAGATGCTGTCGGCGAGTACGCTGCCGTGAACCTCGACCGCCGCCGAGCCCAGGAGTGAGGCGAGGGCGCCGCATTCGAGCAGGTCGAGTCCGCGAGACCAGCCATAAAGGAAGCCTGCAGCCCAAAGGTCACCGGCGGCGGTCGTGTCGATCACTTGCTTGGCCGGCACGGGGGCGATTTTCACGATACGGTCGCCTTCGGCGACGTAAGAGCCCTCGGGGCCGACCTTGACTGCGGCAATCCGGCAAAGCTTGGCCAGGCTGGTGGCCATGGCGGCATAGTCGCCCTTGATCCCGGTAAAGGCCTCCGCCTCTTCCTCATTGGCAAAGACCAGATCCACATGGCTTTCCAGAATCTCTGACAAGACCTCACCGGCGGCACCCACGACTTCATAGGACGCCAAGTCCAGGCTGATGGTGCATCCGGCAGTTTTCGCGCATTCCAGTACGCGGCGCATCAGGGCTTCGTTGAAGAGCAGGTAGCCTTCGATATGGGCATGGGTGTAACCGGCAAAATCTTCGGGAGTGACCTCTTCGGGATTCAGGGTCATGGCCGCACCGAGGTCGGTGCGCATGGTGCGTTCCCCGTCCGGAGTGACCAGCGAAAGGCAGCGTCCGTTCGGGACATCGCCGATCTTGAAGCCGCTGTGGTCGCCGCCGAGCTGCACGAAGCTGTCGCGGTAAAAGCTGCCGTAGCCGCAATTGCCTGTCTTGCCGATAAATCCGGCCGCCGCTCCCAGTCGAGCGAGTGTGAAGAGAGTATTGCCGGAAGAGCCGCCGGGGGTCCGGACCGGCGGCTGGGGCAGTTCCTCGATGATGCTGTCCATCGTTTCGGGGGAGACATAGACCATGCCTCCCTTGCCGCCTTCGATACGGCCTAGGAATTCATCCGGGACGATCGCAATGGCATCCACGATCGGGCTGCCGACACCGATGATCTTGTAAACCTGACTCATGTGGGGGGATTGCTATAGATTTGCTGTTGGGACAAAAGCACAAAAAAGCCGCCGGTATGCGGACGATACCGGCGGCTAGGAAAGTTGAAGGCTTTATAGCGCGTCGCGGATCGTTGCGTAGATCTTTTGCGATTCCGGCAGGTTGCCGAGGCTACCCACGCGGATACGCATCTCGCACTGACCGGGAGCCAGTTGAGCGATACGGACCGTGACTTTCTCGTCACCGACCTTGCGGGCATAAATCGTAATGGATGCGTCCTTGTGGAGTTCTCCGGTACGGAAGTAGCCCATGTTGTCGAGCTGGCGGATGGCGGTGCGGAAGATGGTTCCGGCTTCCGCGTCGATCGGGCCGTAGAAATAACCTGCCGTGAAGCGGGCCGTTTGCTCCTGGCCTGTTTTCGGGTCAATGGCTACGGGTGTGGTGCAGGCAGATGCAAAAAGCGCTGCCAGAACGGCGAGGGAGAGTGTCAGTGCGGCGTTCGATTTCATATTGGATTGTTAACAAAAAGTAATTTTTCCGAGAGTGCAATCAGAAGCTTTTCAAGTAATACACACCGTTACGATCCTTAAAGACCAGCCGGCCGTCCTTTGTGCCGACAAAAACAAGGCCGGTGCTCGGTTCGACAGTATCTCCAATGACATAACTGATATCGTCGAGCATGACACGTGCCTGATTGCCAGTACGTACGGCCCCGACCTGTGCATCGGACAAATAGGCGGACACCTGGTCCCGGTATTCATTCGTGTCGACCTTTGAGTCGGCCTTTGGAGCACTCGTTTCGGCTTGGACCGGCTTCACCGCTACGGGTTCGGCCGGATTGAGCAGGGCCCCTGCGTCGGCTTCGGCTTGAGCGACTTGTTCGACGACAGCCTTTGCCTTGGCGATCGGTCCGGACGGGGTCGTGCTGGCTACAACCGGTGGCGTATTCGTGGTGGTGGCGTCTCCGCTTTCCGGCTGGCTCCCCATCAGGACATACCAGATGCCCCCACAGGCGCCGCCAATAACCAGCAGTATCGCGAGGATCAGAAGCAGGCTGGCCAGCGGGCTGGACTGGGACCCTTTTTCACCGCCGGAAGTTCCGGACGCAGCGGGAGCCTTGCGGGGAGCGGGCGAGGGAGGCGGCATATCGTTCTGCACGGGAGGCAGCTTTGGGGGCAGCGTCGGCTGAACCGCAGCTGCCGCCGGTGGAGGCGGCGCACTGGGAGCGGGGGGCGGTGGTGAGACCGCTTTCTTTGCCGCAGGAAAATCTTCCACCGGAGCTTTTACTTCCGGATTGGTCTCGTCTTGCGGCGCTGACTTCAAGGGGGTGATTTTTAGCTTGGGCGCCGCTTGTGCCGCTGGCTTTGCAGGGGCAGGAGAAGGGACTTCTTTTTCTTCTTTGGGAAGCGCCAAGTCGCGGGAAAGCTTTAGCTTCAGGGGCTTGTTTTCGCCGGTGTCATCACTCATAAGCCTCTTGCTTAGTCGATACCCGCGCACTGGCAACTCTAATAGCCCCTGGTACGCTGCTAACTTATTGTAAACCTTTCACATTGGGGATTGGTGCCGGAGATAAAAAAGCCTGCCTCTAACGAGACAGGCTTTCCTCTAATCTACTTAACCCTAACTAACTCACTGAATAATTAACTTATCCAGTAGCTAAAGACTCATTGGGTATGTGGTTTGTTCCAATATTTTCGATTAATTTCCAGCATGCGATATCATGCACTCGGAAAGGGAGTTCCCGGGGGGGGATCCGGTCCCAGCGATCATAACCGGTTTCCTGCCTGGAGACCGCGATCACTGCGTCATTGATCCCGCAGTACCGGCCTAGTTCGAGATGGTCGTTTTCGCTTTCAATACAAAGCGCGTAGAGATCAAAATGCGCCGGAATCGGGTCGATGACAAAGCGTCCTTCCGGCGTATCGAATTCAAGGCGTGGCAGTCTAGATGTGGGATTCATTGGGTATATACACTACCATATATAGGGTCTAGCACCCATCGGGTGAATCCCGTAGATCCGCAATAATGTTTACCTAATCGCAGTTCCCCGCGCCATCGTTTGCCTTTTTCAGGTGTAGCTCGCCGTCCCGTAATTTTGCTGTGATCCGCTCATGGCGAGCGGCTGCGGCCACGCTTTCGAGAATCGTGCCGTCGTCGCTTTGAAGGAGTGCAAAGCCGCGCTTCAGGCTGGCCTGTAAGCTACTGTTTCCCAAGCGGTTCCCGAGGTAGTCCACTTGTCTTTTGATTTGCTGGCTTCTCACCTTGGTGGCTTGCGCAAGCTGCCGCTGCCGCGATTGAAGCCGCGACATCGCCAGTTTCAGAGTGCTCCCGGGGTGTTGTCGGCTCAGCCGGTTCCCCAGCTGGGCGATTTGCTTTTCCCCGGAGCGAAGCCGGTTGCCCAATCCAAGGCTGAGCCGGTTCTCGTAATCATCCAGTCGCATTTGTAATTGTTCCAAGCGGCGTTCCGGTGCGAGCAAGCGGAGCCGTGTCTGCAGGTCCCGGGCCTGCTGCCTTAGGTTCCCGGTGTAGGTCTCCATTTGGTAGGCTAGCGTTTCCCTGAGGCTGTCGAGACGTTGGCAGGCGTCCAGATAGAGGGACGAGATCAGCTCGGCGGCTCCCGAAGGGGTTTCCGCACGGACATCGGCGGCATAATCGGTCAGTACGGTGTCGATTTCATGGCCGACTGCGGAAACCAGGGGCAGGGGGCAATTCACGACCGCCCGTACCAGGGCCTCCTCGTTGAAGGCCCATAAGTCTTCGATGCTGCCGCCTCCCCGTGTGATGACGACGAGGTCGAAGGCCGGCCGGCTGTTCGCCGCGAGCTCCAGCATGCGTGCGATTTCACCGGCGGCTTCCTTGCCCTGTACGCGCGCTGGGAGCAAAGTCACGGAGCCGCCATAGCTGCGGCGGCGGAGGATGCGCAGGAAATCACGGATGGCGGCTCCGGTGGGGGAACTGACGACTGCAATCCGAAGCGGCAGGGCGGGCAGTTCCTTTTTGAGTTCAGGATCAAATAGTCCCTCGCCGGCCAGTTGTTTCTTTAAGCGTTCATACTCCAAATGGAGACGGCCGTGCCCACTGCGGATTGCCATCTTGGCAATCAACTGGTAGCGCCCGTGGGGTTCATAGACCGAGATACTGCCGAACAGGACCACTTCCATCCCGTCTTCGAGCACGAAGCCCTGGGCGGCTGCATCGCGTGCAAACAGCACTGCGGGTAACTGGCTGCCTTTGTCCTTGAGCGAGAAATAGACGTGCCCGGAGCTTTGGCGCCTGAGGTTCGACACTTCCCCCTGGACCCAGATCCGGGAGAATCCGGACTCCAACTGCCCCTTGATTGCCCGGGTCAATTGGGTTACGCTCCGGACATCGTCCGGTTCCGGCTGGAATAAGTCATGCAGCATGTTTCGAATTCCGGGAGCGTATCATGCGGGTGGCAAGCACAACCATGACGATGCAGAGAAATGCGGTGATCGCCAGGCCGGTCTGTCCTGTGAAAAGTGCGCCTCCCGTGACCACAAAGCCGACGGTGTAGAGGCTTTGAATCGGGATCGAAACCAGGAGGTAGGGTTTCAATTGGATGTGAAGGATGCCCAGCGCTATGTTTTGCAGGGCATAGGGAATACCGGGGGTGATGCGCAGGATCGCGGTAATCCGGAGCGCATTGGCGCCCTTGAAGTCGGGCAGTTCCCGGTTGCGCATGACAAATTGCCGCAGCAGCTTGTGCAAGGGGCCTGCTGCCAGGAGATAGGTCCAGAGGGAGCAGAGGCTTTGGGCGGTGATCGCGATGATGCAGGTGACGAAGAGGCCGTAGCGAGGACCGAGGACCAGTCCGAACAGGACCAAGAGGATACTAATCGGAAAACCCACGCCGGGTAGGGTGGCCAGTGCCAGAACCAGTGCCCAGGGGTTTTCCTCGAGCCAGTCACGCAGCTGTAAGAGAGAGTCTTTCCAGTACGCCGGATCCGGGTGCTGCAGCCAGAACCAGAGTACCAGTCCGGCGGCCAGCATTCCCGGCAACAGCAGGAGCAGGAGCTTTCTTCGGGAGGATGTGTTCGAGGGTGGGTTCATTTTTTTCGGAATGTGGGGACAAATCTTGGCGGATGCAATAGCTTGCACCTGAAGATAAACCACTTAGGCTGCACACCCCATGGAAGATGAAGTCAATCAATCCTCGGGAGGGGGCATGCTGGCCATCGCGCTGGCAGTGCTCGGAATCGTACTGGGTGGTGCCGGTCTCTATTTTGGTATGACGGCCAACCAGCGTATTGCGCCGATTTCCGAGTCGGTCACCGCCGGGAGTAGCACGGCGGCTCAACTGGAGAAGGATATAAGCGCCCTGAGCACCCAGATTGTGGAAACCGCGGCCAAGCTGGATGGTCTGGACGGTTCGTTCCGGAGACAAAAAATTTATTCCACACAAAGTGAGGCGGCAGTCAAGAAACTGGGCAGTGAAGTGGCGGCGAATCGCCAGCAGGTGAATGACCTGGCCGGCAAGCTCGAAGAATTGGCCCAGAAGGGGATTCGTGTGGCTTCCGGTCCGGCTCCGGTTGCGACCGGTAGTTCGACAAGCACGGTGGAAGCCGCGCCTGTCGCCGCTTCCGGTTCGGCTTCGACCTATCGTATTCAATCCGGGGATACCTTTGCCAAGATCGCATCCCAGCAAGGTGTCAGTCTTCAGGCCCTGTTGGATGCCAACCCGGATGCGGATCCCCGTCGCCTTCGCATCGGCCAGGAAATCCAGATTCCATCGAACTAGGCATGTCCGGTCCCGAGGATGAATTGCCACGCTGGGAGTTGCTCAGCGACGAACTCAGCTTTCAGGCCCGAGTCTGGGACCTGCGCACCCGCCGTTACCGCCAGCCCCTGACCGGGCAGGAAGGGGATTTCTATTATCTCAATTCAAGCGACTGGGCGATTGTGGTGGCACGGACCAAAGCAGGGGAGCTGGTGATGATTCGCCAGTTTCGCTGGGGAGTGGATGATTTTACCTGGGAGTTTCCGGGGGGCGTGATTGACGAGGGGGAAGATCCCGTTGTGGCTGGCTTGCGGGAGCTGCAGGAGGAAACCGGCTATGTCGCTCAAAGTGGACGGTTGATCGGCAGTTGTTCCCCGAATCCGGCCATCCTGAACAACAAGTGCCATGTCATTTTTGCGGACCAGGTGGAACTGGGAGAAACGGGAACCGATTGGGACGAGCATGAGGAAATCGAAGTCCGTATCATTCCCGAGGCGGAGGTGATGGACTGGGCCCGAAACAACCGGATCGGACATGCCCTGGCCATGATGGGGCTGCTCTACTACCAGTTGAACAAGTAGCCGGCCCTTCCAGCTATTCCACGGGGCTGGGCGCCTCTTGGGAGAGTTGCCGGCAAATCGCCGGATCCAGGCTTTGGCCTTCAATCCACGTGCCGGTTGTCAGCATGAAGATGGGCTCGGCGGGTTCGCCGACCTCATGATTCAGGCGCGAACGTACGAGCAGGTCGACCGCGCATTTCGCCATGCTTGCCGTGTTCTGGTGGACACCGCAGATCGGCCCATCTCGGTCGCGCACGGCAAGCGATACGTAACCGCAGCCCAGATCTTCGGGTAAGTAGTAGATCCATGGATCCCAGTCCGCGATGATCACATCCGGATTCATACGTTTGAGCCATGCCGGCAGTTCTTTTGTCTCGGGGGTTGACGCATGCCAGATGTGTTTCTTGGGATGGCCCCAGGCAAGGAAGGCCGCCGTATAGGCACGAAGCATCCGGGTTTCGACATCGCTACGAACCAGAAGGCAGGGCCGCTTGTAGCCCCGCTTTCCAATGATCCCGAGTGCCTGCACCATGGCGGTGTAGTGGCTGGCCTGTGCGCGGTGGAATTTGGGCTCCCTGAGTGAACTACCAATGATTACCGTGCTCAGCGAATCCCATTCCAAGTCCGGCGCTCCGATGGATGCAGAGGCGGGTGGTGTTAGAATGACGCCTTGGATATTACGGGCTTTCAACATCCGCATAATGACCCTCGGTGGCATGTCCTTTGATAGGACGAAGTGGTCCATGCCCCGGCCATGCAAGTTCGCTCCCTCGTTGAGGCCCCGGTAAATGTCCGAATCAAACCCGTGACCGGCATTGACGTTCTTCCAGCGTTCCGGCCACCAGATCGCCGCGAAGGTTTCCTGGTAGTTGACCGGCCGGCGACTGGCGAAGCTGGTCATCAATTCACTGACCATCGTGTCCGGCGAATAGCCGAGTTCCCGGGCCGTCTTCAGGATCTTTTCCCTGAGCTCCGGCTTGATCGATGCGTCCTCCTTGAACGCCCGGGAGACGGTCATCCGGGACACCCCGACGGTTTCGGCGACATGGCGCAAGGAGACTGACTTGGGTTTCGGTGAATCAGAGCCTGACGGGGAGGAGGGCATCGCTTTAAACTGTGACAGTAACACTTTGGCCGCAATTTCTTTTTCCCCTAAAATTCGGTCTAATTTCCCAGGATCGGGGTGGAACCACAATGAATGGCCACCTCGGAGTCTCTAGCCCTTCTGGAGATTCACCCCGTAATTTAGAATTTGAACAGATGAGCGAACTCCCCAAAGCACATTATCACCGTGCTAAATTCTGGCAGATAGTTGCGTTTGCCGGGAATGACACAGCGACCAATGCCAGCTTGGCGATGGTGGGTACATTTTTTGTCGTCATGATGACGGACAACCTGGCCTTGTCCGGATTGGTGGCAGGCTTGATTTTGACGCTGGCCCGTCTCTTTGATGGAGTCACCGACCCACTGATTGGGACCTGGATCGACAATACGGTCACGCGTTGGGGAAAGTTCCGTCCTTTCATCTTCGTAGGGGCGATCATTATCAATCTGGGGATGTTGCTTATCTTTGGCGGTCTCGTTCATTTCGAGAACGATGTCTTGCAGTATGCCTGGCTGATCGCTTGCTACCTCTTGTACATAGTCGGGTATACGGCCCAGACGGCTTGTACGAAGTCGGCACAAGTGCAATTGACGAACGATCCCGATCAACGATCAACCATGGGCTTTTTTACCTCGGTGATTTCGTCCCTTTTCTGGGCGGCGTTTCTTGGTTTTTCGTTGAACTACGTTAAAGGCTTTGAGGGTGGCTTCTCCAATCCAACCGGTTATTTTCACGTCGCCTTGATCACTGTCGGCGTAAATGTCGTGTTCACCTTCTTTGCTATTTTGGCCCTCGGTGAGCACGACCGTCCCGAGCGCTATGCGAAGTTTGAAAAGTCGGAGAAGGTGAAAATTTCGGCGGTCATCAATATTATTCGCCGGAATCGAGCGATGCAGACCTTGATTGCGGCGGCGGCGACGAATAAATTGGCGAGTGTGCTTCAAGGTGCGGCGGCTGTTTATTTCTATATTTACACGGTGCAGAACCTGGAGATTCAGGCCAAAATCGCTTGGCTGGGCTTGCCCGGTATGTTCATCGGGAATTTCCTCGCGGTCTTCATTGCGCGTCGATTTGATCGTAAGATCTCCTTTCTCGCGGGAACATGGATGGCTATGATTTTCGGGGTTGTCATCATGGTGATTCGTCCCTTCGCCCCCGGGCAGACGCTACTCTTTCTGGGCTTGATGTTGATGATCAACGCGGCCACCGCTCTGGCGCAGATGAATGTCATCCCGATGATTGGAGATGTGGCCGACTACGAACGTTGGAAAAATGGGCGATTCGCACCCGGTGTGGTGGGCACCACCTTCAGTCTGGTCGATAAGTTGATTTCCTCGGCATCCGGCCTGCTGATCGGTGGAACTCTGGCTTTTATCGGCTATGAAAGTGGTATGGAATGGACTCCCCAAGCGTACTGGGCCTTCCTTTTCGTGATGATCGGTGTGCCGGTTCTTGGGCACATCTGTTCGATTATTGCCTACGCTTGGTATCCGATCAATCGCGAGACCTATCACAAAATGTACGCCGAGATGCCGGAGGAGGAAGCCGCTGTGGCTTCGACGGAGCTTAATGTTGCGGCAATGGAGAAGAGCTAATTGATCCAAAGGAGTTTTTCCCGTGCTGCACCTGCCAGTCATGTGTTGATACAGCCTCAAGCCGGACCGGTATGGCATCCCGGTCACCCAATCGGGCGATTGATTGGTAGTCCATTTCAGCGATTCTGCGGTATCTCCATGATTCTTTCGGGTTTGCGTGGCAACACCTTGATGCACTTCAAGTTCGCGCTTTGGGCGAACAGTCGGAGTCGTATTAGTGACAGTAACAAATTGTGTGCTGTTTTCTCTTCCTTGAGTGCATGTTGCTCTGGACTATTAATCTGTGACGACACAAGCAATTCTGTATCGAAATGAACATACCTCTATTGAAACGTAAATGTCTGCGCTTGGCTTTTCTGGCACTTTGTGGATCTGTCTCGCTGCATGCCATGTCAACGAAACGGGCTCAAGAGCCGGTTGCGAATGTGGTTCCGGTTCCGGGGCATCCGCTCGCTCCTCCGAGTGCGCTTTATTCGGTCAATGCCGGAGGCCATGCGGTGGAGGTAAAGCACGAGCGTTATGACTTCGATGTGGCCATGTTCACGATGGGAGAGGCTCCGGTGCTGGTTGATGTCACCGTTGAGGAGGCCTTCGATACGTTCAGCCTGAAGCCGGACCGCTACGGGGTCGAGGTGGAGCGTATCCAAAATACAATACGCTTTACCCTGGCGGAGCCGCATAAGCTTGTGCTGCAAATTCCAGGTCAACCCCCCTTGGCCCTGATTGCGACGCCGTTTGAAACCGATGTACCCGATCCCCTCGATCCGTCGGTGATCTATTTCAAGCCTGGGGTTACCGATGCCGGTGTGATCCGGCCAAAAGACGGGCAGACGGTTTACTTGGCGCCGGGATCACTGGTGAAAGGGCGGATTGAAGCCCGGGGCGTGGACAATGTAACCGTGCTTGGGCGTGGCCTTTTGGAAACGGAAGGCTATTCGATCCGGGATGAAAAGCTCCATGGTATCCTTTTCGATCATTGCAAAAATGTCAAAGTCGAGGGCATCGGAGTGCGCAGCTACGATACCTGGTGGCAGACGCTGTTTCTCAACACGATCAATGCGGAAGTCGCTCAGGTGAACTTGTTTGGTATCGGAGTGAATACGGACGGCGTCGATATCGATGCGGTGAAGGATTTTCTCGTGCGCGACAGCTTTATCCGCTGCGAAGACGACGGCCTCGGATGGCATGCCGTGGATGCGGCAGCGAATGGTGAGATGATAACTGAGAACGCTCTGGCCGATAATTTGGTTATTTGGAATACGAAAGCGGGTAATGGTATCCGCATCGGTGCTTCCATGGAGGCGCAGTTATGGCGGAATATCACCATTCGAAATGTGGATATCCTGATGCATGCTCGGTCGGGAATTATGAGTGACTATTCCGACTGGGCGTGGATAGATAACTTGAAGTTCGAGAATGTGACGATCGAAAAGCCCTCGGTGCCGATTAACTTCAAAATCGAAAAGACAAGCTACAGCAACTCGACCGGTTACCTGCAGGAGCGTGGCCACATGCATGGATTATTGTTTGAGAACGTAAAGATGAACGGTGGCGGTATTTATTTGAAAGGTGCGGATGCCGCCCACCGGATCCATTCCGTATGGTTCAACAATTGCACGAAGGCTGGGCGGCTGATCGATTCACCCGAAGACGTGAAGACAAACCAGTATGTGACGAATGTGCACTTCAACGAACCCTTTCAGCCCATAGACCGCACGCCGACACCCGGTTTCATCGAATTCGAAGACTGTGACTCTCGGGTCGGTGGCGGGGTCCAGTATATTGCGGATGTGCCGTCGGCAAGCCTTGGCCGTCTCCGCGTCTTTGAGGCGAGGGAAGCAGGTGCCTACATCGAGCATGAGATAACGGTTCCTGACGCCGGGGCTTATTCCATGACCTTCCTGGCACGGGCCCCGTCTGCCGGCATGCGGGTCGACCTCAGTATCAACGGTCACATGGTTCAAGAGGGGATGGACTTGTCTTCTGCCGGTGCCGGGTTCAAGTCGATTGATTGCGGCGAATTGATTTTTGACGAATCCGGCACACGGACCGTGCGCCTGAGCGTGAACGGCTTGTCTGCAGGCGACACATCACGTCTGGAACTGGACGCCATTCAACTCGTGGCCCGTTAAGATGCCAGGAAACAGTTGTGCCAGCCGTAGTGGCCGGCTTTAGCCGCCATTTCCGTGTGTAAAGCTGCGGAGTGCCTGCGAGGAAGTCTAAGTGGAGGTTGCCGAGATTAACCTGTTTTCTCTTTCGGGGAACCCCTTAAGGTGGCGCCCTCGACCCATGTGCCCGTCGTGAGCATCAGCATCGGGTCACTCGGCTCCCCGAGTTCATGCTGCAGGCGTGAGCGCGCCAAGAGGTCAACCGAACATTTGGCAATGCTTTCGATATTTTGGTAAATTCCTGTGATTGGGCTATTCTTCGAGCGAACCGAGAGAGAAACGAAGCCACAGGCTTTGTCTTTGTCGGGGATCACGTCATACCAGAGTTCCCAGTCGGCGATAATGACGTCGGGTTTGACTTTCTTCAACCACCCCGACAGTCCGTCGGACTGATGGCTGTCCGTCTGCCAGATATGCTTTTGGGGGTGCCCCCAAGCCAGGAAAGCTGCCGTGTAGGCTCGGACGGTGCGTCTGTCGATGTCGCTATGAATCAGTAGGCAAGGACGCTTGTATTGGCGACTGCGCAAAGTTTCCAGCGTCTTGACCATCACGTTGTAATGACTCGGCTGAGCACGATGGAAATTAGGCGTGGGGAGCGAACTGCCGATAACCACTGCACTCAGGTTGTCCCAATCCAGTTCCGGTGTCGTATCATCGGCCACAATCGGGGGAGTGAGGATGACACCCTGAATATTTCGGGCATGCAGTATGCGATTAACCACACAAGGTGTCATCTCCTCCGTCATCACAATGTGGTCGATTGTACGGCCGTGTAGCTTGGCTCCTTCAACCAAGCCACGGTGCATATCGGCATGATATCCTTTTTCCCAAGCGACCTCCGCCCAGCGTTCGGGCCACCAAATCGCAGCAAAGGTTTCCTTGTAGTTGATGGGGCGTTGGCTGGCGAAGCGGGTCATGAGCTCACTGACCATCTTGTCGGGCTCATAGCCCATCTGACGAGCCACCTGGAGGATTTTTTTGCGTAGTTCCGGACTGATCCTAGCGTTTTTCTTGAAGGCGCGTGAGACAGTCATACGGGAGACGCCGATGGATTCCGCGACGTGTCGTAAGGATATGACCTTCGAGGAAGAATTGCTGGTTTTTGAAGATATCCGGGGCATACCTTCGATGCTGTGACTGTAACATGCGGGGGCAATTCCTTTTCTCCGGAAAAGGCACTGTATTCCTGCCGGAAAAGATCGCAGCCTGATCCTTCGTGCGGTTCGGTGGCTGAAGCCCCCGCTACGTAGAAACAGTTGTGCGAGTCGTAGTGGCGACTTCAGCCGCCATTTTCGTGGGTAAAGCTGCGGAGTGCATGCACGGCGTGAACGGTGGCTGAAGCCCCCGCTACGTAGAAACAGTTGTGTGAGCCGTAGTGGCGGCTTCAGCCGCCATTTTCGTGGGTAAAGCTGCGGGGTGCATGCACGGCGTGAACGGTGGCTGAAGCACACCGCTACGTAGAAACAGTTGTGTGAGCCGTAGTGGCGGCTTCAGCCGCCATCGCCATTCGTGTTCGATTTTGCTTAGTATTCGATCCGGTAGAAGCGGCGACCTTCGGCTGAAAGCGGGTCTTCATAAGGGGGCGTCGGTTGTGGTGTTACGGCTGTCCAACTGCTGAGGTTGTCGCTGATCCATAGTTCCCCGGAACCGGTCCAGTCGATGATGAAGTCGTTGCCTAGGCTGACCGGTGGGTAAAGCAGGGGCGGGCTTGACGCCTGCTTGTCAATAACGACCACACCGATGTAGTAGAACCCATCGCTGTTCGTGTTATTGGCGCCTTTGTTCACGGTCAGGGTGATGTTGCCGGAAGCGTTCGGCTGCAGATTGGTGATCTGCACCGTTGAGGATACGTTATTGGCTGCGTCGAGGGTCACCGAGCTGCTGCTGGCACCCGTCAACGTATATTCCGTTTCACGGTTGTCCGTAGCCGAGGTTCGGGAGGCATAGAAGGTGAAGTCGTAGGCAGTTCCCGGATCCAGATTCGAAAAGACGAAGACGCCTTGAGCATTGTCCGTGAAGCTGCTGAAGGTGCCGGTTTGCCCATAGAGGCTGTCCGAAGTTGCACCGCTGGGGTAGGGGCCGGATGAGGTGCCGCTCTGGTTTGTGCCGCTGAGGGTGTCCGTCATCGTCAGAGAGATGCCGGTCGAAGTGCCGCCCGCGTCGAGCAGGTCGCTGAGCAACACTGCGGGGGTGCCCGTTCCATTGCCGACGGCGTCACGGATGGTGGTATCCAGTACCACTTGGTTCCAGGTGTCTGTGGATCCGGAGACCGTGCTGGCTCCACCGAAATCCAGGTAGATGAGGTTGGACGACTGGGCGACTTGAAGGCTCATGCGTGTCGCGTCGGCCAGTGCATTGCCTGCGTCATCCAGAAGCCCGGTGGAAACCTCGACCAGAACATTGCCGATGATTTCTGTGGCGGTTGTGAGGGTGACACTGTTGCTCAGGCCTGTAAAAACCACGCTTTCGATCGTCACACGATGGCCGCGGTTGATGATGGTGTAATTGGCCGGATCGAGGGCCGAAGTTTCGTCCAGCAGGTCGTCAAATTGGAGCACCAAGGTGTTGGCATCCGCTTGGGTCAAGCGGGTCCATGTGGGGGGCGTGGTATCCGGCAAGTCCTCGGCCAAGCCTGCGGTGACAACCGTCTGCCAAGCGATGTTTTCGACAAATGCGGCTTCGGAGGTATCGAGGTTGAGGCTCAGCGCGGCGATCTCTGCGGTATTGTAGAGTCCCATCGGACTGTCTTGATAAATCACTGCGTAGTGCACACAGGCGGAAAGATAGTAGCCCAGCGAGTTACCGTGGTACTCATCGTCCGTAAAGAGGTCGATGTAGTTCGGATCGCTCGGGTGCAGATTGCCGCCCGCATTGTCCCACGCCTGGCCGACCGGGTCGACCTTGACCGGTGGGCTCGTCGGATGATCGGTGTTGAGTGCGTCCGCGAGTGCCTGGTAGTTCGTGACCAGTTCGCCGAGCATCTCATCGGTGGACTCGAAGGTCGTGGCGGTGGATGTTCCGGTGATTAGTGAATGGATCGCAGAGCGCGCCCATGTCTGGTAGAGGTGGACGTTCGTGTCAGGGTTGTTGGCCATCACCGAGCCATAGAGCAGCGTGCCGTAAGTCATGTGGTCGGTTACGCTACCGATGTGGGTGGGCTCCGTTGAATAATTTTGCATCACCACGTGAGTCCACTGCTGTGAAGCGATAACGGCCTGGTGGTTCTCGTAGTGATATTGATAATCCTTCCCGCCGACGGCTGCCATCACCGTAGTCGGATCTTCCTGGCCCGCCGCGTTTGCGAGGGCGTCGAAGATGTCGGGGACGCTGCGTGCGCCTCCGCTGCCGAGTGTGAAGCTGTTGCCCAGGAACAACACTTTGTTTTCGGCACTGGCAAGATTCGTCAGGCTGGCGATCAGCAGAACCGTTGCGATGAGGCACTTATGGGATGCAGTCATATGATAAAAAGGGGGGAGAAACGGAAGGAGGTGAATTGAATTGGGGGGCGTAGTGGCTGCTTCAGCTGCCATATCGGGTCTAGCTGGGCGGATGGCGACTGAAGTCGCCACTACGAATAATGGCTGTCAGTGCGTGCCCTTCGAGACGCGCCTGCGCTACTATGGGATGCACATCCAAAGTAAGTGTTACCGCAGGAAGCCGGTGAATGGCTTTGACCTGTCCGTAAACAAAAATGGCGGGTCTAGTGCTAGACCCGCCATGGGAAAAGGTCAGCTCTGCGGTGGGGCTTTAACGGCGGCGGCGCAGCATGACAAAGCCGGTGGCCATGGCACCCAACAACAACGCGACGGAACCCGGTTCGGGAATCACGGCGATTTCAACTACGCCGAGGTAGGAATAACCGCTTGTGTTACGTGTTCCCGGTGTAACTGTGAGGGTGATGACTCCACCAGCCGTCGGGCTAATGGCACTGGCCGTGACCGTGTTGCTCACGTTGGTGGAGTCGTAAGCGGTGGTGACGCCGTCCCAATCGGATGCGTCGAGGGTAACCGTTGAACTGTTTAAACCGTCAAGTATGTAATCCGTATCGCGGTAACTTGCTGACCAGCGTGAAGCGAACATCGTGAAGTCGTATGTTTTGTCTGGGTCGAGTCCTGTGAAAGTCAGGACGGCCATGTTGTCACCAGTTGACGCAGACGTGTAGAAGCTATCTCTTCCGGGGTTTGAGTCACCATACAATGTTGTGCTGGTGGTGCCATTGATGTTCCTTCCATCAAAGGCATTCGTGATGTCGAGTGTGATCCCGGAAGACGTGCCTGCGGTATTGATTAGGCTCACTCCGGTAGCGGAGAGGTCTGCCTCATCTGTGGTGGGTGTAACGGCCAGGTTGTTCCAGTTGCCGGTGGTTGTGTAGGAGTTATCTCCGAAATCGATCAGGATTGTTTCCGCGCCGAGAAGGGCGGGTGCGAGGACTAGTGCCGAGAGCAGGATTTTGTGGGTTGTTTTCATCATGCGGATTGGATTAGTGAATTAAAGAAATGGCTATTTTGTATTGTGAAAGTGGTGAGTTAAGACAGATTGTGATGTTACTGTCACACGGGAGAGGGGATCTAAGATTGAATGCACCATAACCTTTGGATATGGTGGAGAATATCATTTTGCCCGTCCCAGAACAATGGTGATATTTACTTGAATTATGTTGATTGCGCTCAGTCGGCTCGGTTTCCCAAGCGCCTTGTGTTCTTGAGGCAGTCGTCGTTCAATTTTGATACGTATTGCAGAGATGAATGATGGCTAGTTTGCCAGTCGTAGTGGCCGGCTTCAGCCGTCATTTGTTTCAGGGATTCGTCTCTTGACCCTCTTTGAAGGAGAGTGTGTGGCCTACCCGGAGGGGCCCCTAGGCATAGGCACTGTGCTAAGCACGACGACGGCGAATGAACGCCAAGGTCAGAGTTGCGATGCCGAATAGGACAGCGTAGGTGGATGGCTCTGGGATGACGCTGAGTATATCACTGTATTCGGTCGCGATGACGATGTTATCGAAGTATCCCGTCATACTTTTGCCATTCGATTGGATTAGGATAGAATCTATCGAAGTTATCGGAGCGCTTTGGGTTAGCGAAGCAGAGCCAAGTATCGTCGGCAGGCCACCGGAGAAAGCCCAGGCATTGATGGCTTCGTTACCGCTATCATCAAAGACGATTTCGAGCACGAAGGTGACCTCGGTGCCTTCCGTATAGGGACCGTCAGTGGCGGAAGCGGAGTCGCTTCTATCACTGCCTCCATAGAGTAAGAAGTATTCACTGTCCACATCCGCATAATCGGTTCGAAACTGGAGACTGAATTCTTCGGTCGTGCCGCTCATCCCGGAAAGCGCAAGGACTTGTGTCCCCACTTCGTCTACTGTTCGCTGCTTGACTCCAGTCCATGCAATATAGAGGGTTCCGGTGGACTGAGCGGATGTCAGTGTGCGGGAATTTCTAAACGTGTCATACTCTCCCGTGAACGCGGCACCATCGACGACATCAAAGCTGGTGCCGTCCGTCGTCCAACCGGCACTCCAGCCGGTCCCACCGGTGCCGACTGAAGCGAGGTTGTTGTTGCCGTCGGCATAGTCGAAGGATTCCGTCGCGATGATGGATGCATTCGAGCTAAGGGGCAGGAGGCTGAGTGAGCCAAGTATCAGCCAAGCGGAAGTCTTTTCTAGAGATTGCTTCATGTTAATCTGGGGTTGTTTTAGAGGTTCTTACACTTTGTGATTCAATCTTTGAATCTGGGTGCGAGGACCATGGAGTGGCCTAAAGGATATCATTTTGCCCTCCCTATAACAATGGCGATAGTTGCTTGAATTATGTCGATTTCGCTCATGCTATTCGGTTTTCAAGAGCCTGGTGTCCTCGATGCAGGTGGTTGTCGTGTCTAGTCGTAGTGGCCGGCTTCAGCCGCCATGTTTGTTTGGTAAAGTGCGGAGTGCATGCACGGCGTGAACGGTGGCTGAAGCACACCGCTACGGAGAAATGTGTCGAGTGCACAAACTACCAAAACTTGAGGTAGAGCGCGATGGTGGCGAGGACGACGGCGTAGCCGCAGATTTTTGCCGGAGTGGAGCTCTTCAGTTCGATTGCCTTATTCTCGGGGAGCACGACCGGCACTGGCATGGGCTTCAATTTGGTCAGTATCAGTCCCGCCAATACGACGATGAAAAAGCAGAGCGCCATGCGGTCGAGGAAGGCCATCCGGTCGGAATACCACCAGCCGTGTGAGATAAGGAAGGGGCCGCCGATCCACTTGAAGAAACCGTAGGCGAATACATTCAGGCCGATCCCGATGGCACCGAAGTAGCGGGGCGTTTTCGGCGAGAAAAAACCGAAGATAAAGACGGCGAGTATACCTGGAGAGATGAAGCCCTGAAATTCCTGGATGTAGGCAAAGATGCTGGTAAACTTATCCAGCTGTGGGGCGACCAGGGCGGCCAACAGCACGAAGAGCAGGACAAAGCCACGGCCGACCCGCACGAGTTTGATCGGATCCTTCTCTCCGCTGAACTTGGAATACAAATCGATCGTCGCGATGGTGGACGCCGAGTTCAACATGGATGCCAGCGAGCTGATGACGGCCCCAGTCAATGCGGCCAGCACGAACCACGAAATCAGCGGCATGGGTTTGATCAAATTCCGGACCAGCACCGGGAAGGCCCGGTCGTAGTCGTATTCGCCGGTCGTCGCATTGAGCAGGTCGCCGCTGAATAAATTATAGGCCAGGATGCCGGGGATCACGACCAGGAAGGGCACCAGTAGTTTGAGGAAGGCGGCAAGGACGATGCCTTTTTGCCCCTCGGCCAATGACTTCGATCCCAGGGTTCGTTGGACGATGTATTGATTCAATCCCCAGTAGAAAAAGTTCGGGATCCAGAGGCCGATCAGCAGCGCGGTCCACGGAAGGTCCGAGTCGGTTTTGGGGCGGACCATGTGCACTTTGCCCCCGCTGCCGTTCACGCCGTTGACGACAACGGCTTCGCCTTCGACTCCATCGTTCAAGAGCATGAAGCGTTGCCAGGCGTTCGCTTGCTCCAGGTCTTCGACCGTAGCCGTCGAATTGGCGACTTTGGTCTGGATAAGTTCCTCGGCTGGTTTGTCGGCCAAGACGGAGAATGCGAGGACCATGACGATGAGCCCGCCGAGAATCAAGGCGGCCCCCCAGATCAGGTCGGTCCATGCGCAGGCCTTCAAGCCCCCCACAAAAACATACAGCGCGGCGAAGAGTGCAATCAGCCAGCAAACGGCTGTCAGATTGTTCAAGATAGGCACCGTGTTGTAATACTCCGAGACGAACTTGCCGCCCGAGAAGATGACCGAGGAAGTCGTCACGAAGACCAAGGTGACGATCGCGGGAATCGCCATCGCCAATCGGGCAACCCCATCGAAGCGGTACTCGAGGAATTCGGGAATTGTATAGAGACCGGCTTTGAGGAACTTCGGTAGAAACCAGAAGGCGACCACCACCAACGTGACTGCCGCGATCCATTCGTAGGAGGCGATGGCCATGCCCAGCCAGTTGGCAGCGGAACCGGACATCCCGACAAATTGCTCCGTGGAAATATTGGCCGCGATCAGGGAAAACCCGACCAGCCACCATGTCAGTCCACGGCCGGCGAGAAAGTAGTCCGAAGCGCCTTTCTTTTCGTGGCTTTCGTGCCCGCTGCTCTTCCAGATGCCAAGCGTGATGACACCGACGACGGCGATGACGAATAATGAAACTTCCAGTATGTTCATGAGGTGGTTTTTTTTAGAGAATCCTTAAGCCGTTAATTTACGTTTATTTACGTTAATTGGATGTTCGTCTTTTGGGCGATAGGGAGAATGTGACTTATGTCAGTGGTTGTGATCCGTTAAGCCATTCATGATCTGAAAGATGCAGCATGAAAATTCATGTAAATTGACGTAAATTCACGGTTCAACTCATCCATTTAGGCTAATTGATGGTAAAGCGTGCGAAGACGTAGCCGAGACGCTCCGGGATCTGAACCCGGAGGCGGTCATTGTTTGATTTCACCTCCCCATTGGAGCTCAGCAGCTCCCAGTTCGCTTGGCCGAGGTCCAGCCCTTCCGGAATCTCAATGCTTGCTTGGTCTTCGGGGTTCAGCTCGCGGAAGACCAGGATGTATCCCCGGTTCCCTTCGGGGGCGATTGACATGAATCCCGTGTAGGCGATGCCGTCGGGTTCCTTGCCGATCGGTAGGATCGTGCCATCGAATAGTTCCTCACGATGGCGTTTCCATGTCCGGATCAGAGGGGCCGCTTCCGCTACATATTGGTCTGACAAGTTCGAGCATTCAAACCATCCCAGCGGGTTGGCGAACATGACAGTCGCGAAGAGAGTATCCGCTTTGTACTGTGCCGGTGCCAGTGGGTCCTTTTTATATTTCCAGGTGTTACGCTCGTTATTCAGGAATTCCATGCGCAAACGCGTCGGGTCGACCCACCGCGAAAGCTGCCAAAGGTTTCGGAGCGTTTGATGAGGCCAGTAGCTGCCCCAGTCCGTGTAGCGGTTTTCGACAAACAGGGGCCCGACGGTCATTTCGCCGAAATAGCCCGGGCGCTTGCCTGCGGTGATATCCAGATCGAAGACGACTTCGCCCCCGCTTTCTGTGAGTACCCGGTCAAAGAATGCATGTAGGTTCTGCCGCGCCAAATCCGTCGTCGCATTGATGCTGTCTACCTTGAAATGTGTGATTCCGTAGGTCCGGTAGAGCTCCAGAATCTGATCGGCGTCTTTGCGCCAGTTGGCCAAATCGTTCCATGAATCCGGGGCATACCAGAGGCCCAGCTGGATGCCCTTTTCACGGGCGTGTTCGACAACGTTTTCCAGTCCGTTCGGGAAACGTTCGCGGTTGACCTCCCAGAAATCCGGATCCGTATGCCAGAAGCCCTCCCAGACGCCTCCATTCTGATGTGCAAGCTTCGAGTTGGCACTGGTGCCTTGTTGCCAGCCGTCATCCAGTTGAAGCACGTCGACGCCCAACTGGTCGGCGGCATCGATTTCGGCGAGGATGAAGTCCTCGCGCATGCGACCGTCGCGTGAACGATCACCCCATGTGTTACTGAGGAAACGGGGGAGTCGATGTCCTTCTGTGGCCGGACGCTGCGACGCTTGCCAGTCCTGCAGTGCTTTGGCCCTGCCCAGAACACCGCCCTTGTATTTTAAAACAGTCCACGTGTCCTCGGATCCGTTTTCATACATCAATACGGTCGTTTCGCCGCCGCGTTGTGGCGTCACTTTAAAGTCGCAGCCCGAGGGGATTGTTCTGGATCCAGGGAGCGGGGCACGCTTGATGAAAATGTGCCCGGTCTGGTTCAGGGAGTCCTCGATCAGAAACAGATTACCGGTCAGGGCGATTTTGCCTTCGTTCGGGTGGAGCAACCACTCATTTTCCTGCACCAGTTCGTTATTGTGGTCGGTCGCGTCGTTGAGGACAACTTGTATCAGCTTTAGATGTGGCGACGTGAGTTCCAGCTTCTTTACGGATTGTTCGGACTTGCCGGAAAGATCGGGATGGTTGATGGCCGACTCTCCCTCAATTCCGGGTAGACTTCGGTCATCTGCCAACAAGATCCGACCCCCAAAGCCGTGAGAGGATATACCGATCGTGAGAATCATGAGACTGTGGCTGAATTGTAAAAAAGTAAGTTTGGAAGGCATTGCTGGGAATCAGGGAATGGCGGCCTTTGCCGCATGCGCGATTGTGCCGGGGATCGTGATTATTCTGGAAAGTTGAGTTGAACCGTGAATGGATGTGAATGAACGTTAATTTTATCGTGGACTGTCCTTCAGTTCGGAGGGATGCAAAGAAATGTTGACAAGGAAAGCGTATGAAGAAGCTCCGCCGAAGGGCGGTCCTTTCGATTCACGTTAATTGACGTTCATTAACGGTTTCCAAAATTCGCTTCTCCTTCACTGACGAATATAAGATTATAAGCGGTTCAACGCTCTGAAACAATAGTGATAAGAATCCTAAATGTGTCGATTTCGCTCAAATATGGTTTGATGCCGCTGTCATCGTGCTAGACAGTTCGGTATGGTCGCTTCAGTGCTGCATGTCGGGATAACCATTGACACTTCGAGTGGTGAGGGGCGTGAGATGCTCCGGGGAGCCTCGGATTATGCGCGTCAGCGTGCGAATTGGGAAATCGTGCTGCCTTGTTTCGAGTCCGCTGCCGGGTCGGTCAATGTCCCGCATTGGTGCGACGGACTTTTAGTCCGGCCCCTGAAGCCGACGGATCTGGAAGCATGCTTGAAATTCAAAGGGCCCATGTTCGGGCTGGTCGCGGCCGGCTTGGTCGATCAGGGAATCCCGTGCCTGACCAGCAACGGCTCGGAAATGACACTTCAGGCATTTGACCACTTACGAGGATTGGGGCTGAAACGTATGGGCTATATCGGGTTCGAGGGTTTCCGTTATTCCGAAATTCGAGAGCGAATCTTTTTGAAAGCGGCCGGAGAAGCCAATCTGGAGGCGGATGTGTTTAATGTCTCCGCGCCGCTCGACCGCAAGGAATTGATGGCGTGGTTGAAGAGCCGGAAGCCGCCTTTCGGTATCTTTGCGACGAATGATTTGCTCGCCAGGGAAGTCATCAACTGTGCCCATGAATCGGGTATCCGTATTCCTGGTGAAATGTGCGTAGTGGGTGCAGGAAACGATGAAGCCATTTGCAGCTTGTCGAGCCCGACGCTGAGCTCGGTCGATCCGGGAGCCTATCAAATCGGATTTGAGGGGGCTCGACGACTCGATCTTTTGATGCGGGGTAAGGACACGAAACAATTTGAACTGATTTCACCGCTGGGCGTGGTTGAGCGTGAATCCAGTGACATCCGCCTGCAGGATCCATTGATTGCTCAAGTCCTTGGCGTGATCCGCAGTGATGCTCAACGCGGACTCAGTGTGACGGATCTTCTGGAGCAATTTCCGATTTCCCAGAGTTCGCTGAATCGTCGTTTCCGCGAGGCCACCGGACGCAGTCCCTATGAGGAGATTCAGCGCGTCCGGGTGGAACGAGCCAAGTATCTGCTTCGGCATTCGGATCTGAGTAATGAGTCGATCGGCGAGGAATGCGGCTTTCCCACGACCAAGGCATTCTATTTGGCCTTTCGCGCCGCGACGAAACTCACGCCAAGAGCCTATCGATTCCAGACTGGGTAGGCGACCTCAAGCATCGCGTCGTAGTGGCGTGCTTTAGCCGCCATTTCGTATGTAAAGCCGCATGGGTTACTTGCACGACGTAAACGGTGGCTGAAGCCACCGCTACTTTTTCTCCTCCAACGCCAGCAGCTCGGAGACGGTGACGAAGCGCAGGCCTTTGGCACGCAGTCTCCGGATGATTTCGGGGAGCGCTTCCAGGGTTTGGGGCGACCAGCAGTGCATCAGCACGATATCACCGGCCTGCGTTTTCAAAGTGGCTTTGTCGGTGATGCTTTCCACCGTGCTTGCATGGTCCCAGTCGGAGGTTCCGATACTGGCACCGATGGAGGGCAGGCCGAGCTCATCCAGCACTTCCCACATCCGCTTGTCATGCATGACATAGGGAGCGCGAAAGACTTTCGGTTCCGTGCCGATTGCCTCTTTGATGATGGCCTGGTTGTCGACGATTTGAGCCCGGACCTCTTCCATGCTGTCCAGCAGCGGAATCTTGGGGTGGCTGACCGAGTGACTGCCGATCTCGTGGCCCTCCGCGATCGTCCGTCGTGCAATCTCCGGGTATTTGCGGACCATGCGCCCGACATCAAAGAAGGTGACATGGATGCCTTCCTGTTTGAACAGGTCCAGCATCTTCAAATTGATCCCGTCTTTCGGCCCGTCGTCAAAGGTCAATGCCACCACCGGTTCGGAGGTCTCCACACGCTTGATGGGCTGGCGCCCACTCCAGGCGCTTGCCTTCGGTTTGGGCGCTGCGTCACCTTTCTCCTCCGCTTCTACGTCGTCCATCCAGACTTTGCCGGGACCTTTGACCCTCAGCTGCAGGTTGATCCGCGCCGTGCCCGCCGGCAGGGAGATCGTGCGGGAAAACGACTGCCAGTCGCCGGGCGTCTCGATCACGGTCAGGTTCTTCCAGGCCAGTTGTTTCCAGTTGGCATCGAAGATCTGGGCCGCGACGATCACCGAGGTGAATGCACCTTCGGTCCGCAGGCTGCCGCGGATCTCCAGCTGATTTGTGCTTGGTTGGAGAAGCTGATAAACTGAAACATCTTTATCACCACTCTTCGCCTCAAAGTAGAGTGAGGCGGGGGCCGATTGGAAGACCGCGGTGTCACGCCGGAATTCGACGGTGTTGGCATCGACCCCCTTGGCCAGGGCCCAGGCATCCGGGGTGCTGCTGCCCGCGGTCATGTTGCCGTTTTTAGTCAGCGGATTGGCGATTGCGCCGGCGGCGAGTGTGAGGCCGCACAAGAGCGTACAAAGTGATTTCAATGGTGTCTGCATGGTTTGAAATTTGAATGAAGCAAGGGTGGGTGAGCCTGGGTGTCAGTGGCACTAGGATTGATGGACTTCGCGGCTATCTAAAGGGTTTTGAACGTGTTACAGTCACAGCTTATCGATGGGGCTTGTTCCGTGCAAGCCGTAGTGGCCGGCTTCAGCCGCCATTCGACGCGGGGCAATCGCGACCAGTGATGCTGTGCTTGGTGCAATCAGCGGGGAGACGTAAAAAGGCCTGCCGCAAGAAAGCGACAGGCCTTTAGAATAAAGCAGGGGCAATGGCTTTTAAATCTGACTACTTACGCCGGCGGACTGCCATTGCGGTCAGCGCGGTCAAGCCAGCCAACAGAGCAAAGGTGGAGGGTTCCGGGATGACCGTCGTGCCGGTGAAGAGGAAATTGTCGAAGCTTACGCCGGGGCTACTGGCTGTGTAGGCCAGAAACCCGACGCTCGTCACGTCCGTGAGCAGGGTGGCGGAATCTACGGCTGAGTAGGTAATGGTCGATCCGTACTGAATGTCGTCGACGTACAGGGCCAGAGTGAAGGCGTTGCTATCGCTAGTGTTCAGCACCATCTTGAAGTTCTGCCAATTCGTGATTGTGAGGTTGGAATCGATGACCTGCTCCGCGACGCTGTTCTGGCCTCGGAACGATAAGTCGCCCACATTGGAAGCGGTGCTGTTCTGAGTTCGCATGAACGCCCAAGGTCCTGTCGGGGTGGGGCTGGTGTAGGAGGTGTAATTATTATCAAGTGCGCTGAAAAAGCCAAGCCCGGCGTATGAGGAGGTCGTGCCGGTGGGCGTGTAGCCTTTTATGTCGATTGATAGTTCGTAGACATAGCCGGTTTCCAGTGTGAAGGCGAGGCTGTTGACCGAGGAGCCGACGGTCGCGTTCGTGGTGCCGCTACCGTTCTTCTGGACATAGCTTGCCGCATCCCAAACGCCGGTGCCTTCGGTCGGGGATTGTCCATCCAGAATTCCGGCTGTTCCGGAGAAGTCTTCCGAAAAGATCGTCGTGGTCTGGGCGGAAGCGGACAGCGCAGTGAGGATGCCCGCAGCGAGCACGAGTGTGCGCGTTTTGGAGTATTTCTTCATATGATTTGTTTCAGGGGGGATCGAATTTAGGTTAAAGCGGCACGATGGTTGATGAATTTCGTGGAGGTCTGAAGGGTTTTGGGCTTGTTACAGTCACAAATTGATGCGTTGAGGATCTATTTCGTGCCGGTGGTCGTGGCGGCTTGAGCCGCCATTGCACGGGTGTAAAGCTTGCGGTATTGCGGCACGGCGTGAACGGTGGCTGAAGCCACCGCTACGGACCAAATGTGCTGGCGGTAGTGGCGGCTTGAGCCGCCATTGCACGTGTGTAAAGTTTGCGGTATTGCGGCACGGCGTGAACGGTGGCTGAAGCCACCGCTACGGACCAAATGTGCCGGTCGTAGTGGCGGCTTGAGCCGCCATTGAACGGGTGTAAAGTTTGCGGTATTGCGGCACGGCGTGAACGGTGGCTGAAGCCACCGCTACGGACCAAATGTGCTGGTCGTAGTGGCGGCTTGAGCCGCCATTGCACGGGTGTAAAGCTTGCGGTATTGCGGTACGGCGTGAACGGTGGCTTCAGCCACCGCTACGGTCCAATCATCCTACTTGCGCCGTCGCATCGCGATGGCAGCGAATGCGGTCAAGCCGGCCAGCAGAGCAAAGGTTCCGGGTTCCGGAACGACCGCCGTGCTGGTTAAGAGGAAATTATCGAAGGTTATATCGGGGCCGCCACTGGCGATTAAAGCGGTTAGCCCTACGCCGACCACGTTCGCGAGTAGGGCTGAAGATTCTGCATCGGTGTAAGTGTAGCTCGTCCCGTATTGGACGTTATCGACGAACAGGGCCAGGGAGAACTGCGTTCCGGCGGCGGCGTCGGTGTCGCTGGTGTTCAGCACCAGCTTGTAGTTCCGCGAGACGGTGACATCGAAAGTGGAGTCGATGGCCGACCCGCCCGTGCCTAGCGGGCGAAATGACAGGTCGCCCTCATTGGCGTCAGTATTCTGGGTCCGCAGGAACATCCAAGCGCCGGTCGGGTTACCACTATCTTGCTGGTGGTAGGGTACGGTTGTGGAAGTTACGGTGCTGAAAAAGCCAATTCCGGCATACTGCGAGGTATCTGAAGTCGGGGGGGCTCCGGCGATGTCAACCGACAGTTCGTAGATATTCCCAGCGCTCAATGTGTAGGCGAGGTATCCGGTCGATGCGGCCGCACCGGTCCCAGCCAACCTGCCATATAATAGGCCGCCGTTCTGCCCTACGTAGCTTGGCGTTGTCCAGGTGGCTGTTCCAGTTAGATCAGTTGTCGGGGTGGTTCCATTAATGCTTCCGTAGCCATCGGAGAAGTTGTCTTCGAAAATAGTGGTCTGGGCGGACGCGGAATACGCGGTGAGCATCCCCGCTGCGATCAGGAGTGCGCGCGATAGAGTGCAGGTCTTTATGGTCATGATTTTTAGGGTGGGGGTAAGACCGGTTGAGCCGTCACTTGGACGACTCCATTCGATGAAGTCAAGAATGACACATCGTGCGTGGCGCTTCAATACTTCTTTTGGGTTGCTGTGACCTGGCGTCAGGCGCTGAAAGAAAGTGATCTCCGTTGCAAATGAAGCCCCTTTTGCTGACTGGGGCGTCTCTTGCGCTTCATTCAGTGACTGTAACATACATGCCGATCTTTCGGCAGGGCGTGAGGGGGGCTACTGTTTGTCGAGAACTTATTCTGCGCTGCCTTGTTATGAAAATTCGTTATGTAACTGCTTGGGCAGAATGTTCGAGAAATGCTCATTCTTTCTAAACGACATGAATCCAATATCCCATCGCTTACATTCATTCGTAGCTGCATGCAGTTTCATTGCAGCTGCCGCCTCGCCCTCAGTTTCTCACGCCGGGAACGTGGTTCTCTTTATCGGCAATAGTTTTACGATTGGTCCGGGAGGTGACATTACGATACCAGCCATTTTTGATGCCTTGGCCAATGCCGGAGGGCATGAGGACCCGACCACGGTGATGTGTGCTGAGGGCGGCAAGGACTTTCAATATCATTACGAGTCCAACCAGTCCTATATTTCCCAAGAGCCGTGGACGCATGTTATTCTGCAGAATTTCTCAACCCAGCCGACGCACATCGGAAATGTGACCGAACATATGACCTACGGGTCATTGCTCTACGATTCGATCATGGCCAACCACGGCGACACGCAAGTGATGCTCTACATGACTTGGGCCGAAGCCGAAGCCAATTCGATCATTACCGGAACCTCGACTTCGACGACTTTCGAGTCAACCGACGAAATGCTGACCGAATTGAGGACGAACTATCATGCTTTAGCAGACGAGTTGACCGAGGCCAACCCGGGGAAGCTTCCGGTTCGGGTCAATCCGGTGGGTGATGCCTGGAACAATGCCGGCGGCAATTTGCCAACCACCGATCCGGACTTCTTCGATCTCTTCGGCAGTGATAACCATCACGGCAATTGGTATGGATATTATCTGTCAGCCTGTGTGCATTACAGTAGTATTTACGGAGAGAGTCCGGAAGGATTGTATCCGATCTCAGGTCTCAAATCGATGGGCTTAAATATCTATTCAGACCGGGCGGCTTTCCTGGAGGAAGTTGCCTGGAGAACCGTTGTCGAGAGCGGTCTCCTCAGTCAGAACATACAGATCGATTTTGGTGCCGAGGCGAACACGACAACGAGCACTTTGGGGGATTCCTGGAATAATATTACTTCAACCGAGGGCTCCGTTGACGGAACAGTTCTTTCGGGTTTGTCGACCTCGACCGGGATCGCTACGGAGATCGATCTCACCATCGTATCGCGTTTTAACAGCAGTGATTCCAGTGGCACGGGGGTGTCCGCGTTATACCCGGATACGGTCAGTGCCGATTCGCTCTATGGCAATGCGGCCACATACAACGGGGAAAGCAATCTCACCCCGACGATCAAGCTTTCCGGCTTGGAGGCCGATTCAGCTTACAGCTTTACTTTTTATGCCTCCAGGGCGGCCTTGGGCGAGAATCTGCAAACCCGATACACCGTTACGGGAGACCGTGTTTATACGGTCGATCTGGATGTTCACGACAATGAGGATACGACTACCCGGACAGGTATTCTCTTTCCTGACGCCTCCGGGGAAATTTCGATTGAGCTCGCCCCGGGGCCCGACAATGACAGTGCTTACGATTTCACCAGTCTCGGAGCGCTCGAAGTCGATGTGCAGCCTCACAGCGAGTTGTTGTTCACGGGGCAGCCTTCCTCCCTGAGTGTGGAGGCAAACGATACTGCGGTTTTTACATCATCCGTGCAAAGCACTCGCAGCACACAAGTTCAATGGTATCAGGACGGAGTCGCAATTCCAGGTGCCACTGAGCAGAGCTACACCATCGCCGCGGCAACTACGGATTTGAATGGTTCTGAATATACGGTGACCGTTACCAACGGAGTCGATTCAATCTCCAGCACTGCGGCCATCCTCTCGGTCTTGGATGACCTGACCGCGCCAACATTGCTCTCCTTGGGGATTGCCGGTGAGTTCGCGGTAGAACTTACCTTTAGTGAAACCATGGATGCTGCCACGGTCACGGATGTATCGAATTTTCAGATTGCCAACCGAGGTTCCCTGATTCCAGTCACAGCTGTTAGCCTCTCGGTCGACGGACTGACGGCTACCCTGACTTTGGCATCGAGTGTCGAAGGCCATGTTGTGCTCAGTGCATCCTCCAACCTTCTTGATGCGAATGGAAACGCACTGGCTGACGGCACAGTGATCACAAATGCCGGCAGCATTGGGGATTCGACGATCTACATCGATTTTTCAGGATCGTATTTCGTATCCGGTGTATCCGAAACTTGGAATACAATTTCCCCGAGCGCATCCATTCGGGCGGCAGTCGGCAACGGGACGGGTACACCGTACGAGTTCACTGATGACTTGTTGGCCTCGACTGGTATCTCGACGCATATTGGACTCGTCATGGTTGACGCCATGACAAATACGAACAGCTCCGGCACGAGTGACAGCAGCGCTCCTTATCCTGAAGCTGCTGTAGTGGATGCTTACTATGGGCATGGCGATGGCCTGTCTTTTGATAACTTCGTCGACAACGGTCAAGCTGTGTTCGTATTCACTGGCTTGGATGCCGGCAAGCTCTACGACTTTACCTTTTTTGCCTCCCGGGCGGACGTTAGCGACAACCGGGAAACAAATTATGCGCTCAGTGGTGCGAACTCGGCTTCAGGCGACTTGGACGCAGCCAACAATATCACAGAGACACTCACTCTTTCCGGAATCGTTCCGGATGTTTCAGGCGAAATCACGCTGACGGTCAGTGTCGGGGCCAGTAATAATTCATCGTACTATTTTTACTACCTCAATGCTTTGGAAATCGAGGTGCGTGATCGTGACACTCCGATTCTTTTCCCTCCGGTTTCCTTCAACAACGGTGACTGGGTGGTCGACTGGCTCGGAGACGGGGCCTTATGGATGAGCACCGATCTGGCTGGTAGCTGGACAGAGGTCACACCGACACCAAACCCTCCCTATGTCGACGATGGTGATCCGAGTGGAACATGTTTCTACCGGCTTGAATACTAGGAGTCGAACTTCGTCATGATGGCGAATCCCAATCTGAGCCAATCGTGGTGCATGCGAGGTTTTCAGAAGCGCCCTTATATCAAAGGATTCTTGTGACAGTAACTTATTGATAGGCCTTCTTTATGAACGATGAAGCTGTATTTTGTATCTCAGTTTAACTTCATAAACTAACACACCACTCATAATTTTCCTCACGCATATGCATTTTGCGTCTGTGAAGAATATGAAAAATTAAGAAATCCCCACGTTCATATCTATGAAAATTAAAACTGTTCATTACCTCGCGGGACTCCTTCTGGTCAGTGCCGCCAGCCTTTCCGCTGAGACCGTCTTTCTCGATTTTGGAGGCTCTGCGGGCACTTTCCAAGAGACAGATACTGGAAACGGTAACTACTGGAATACGGTTGGAACAAGTGCCAGTTCCAGCAGTGCTTTGGTTACGTCGAGTAATGGTGCCAGTGGCATCACTTACACGCTCACAGCCGGATTTAATGGTGCAAACTCTGGCGGTGCGTCGTCACCATCGACCGCTTTGCTCGGTGATTTTGCTGTTGCCGAAGCCACTTCTGACTATGGGTATGTGCAAGGATTTGTCGGCTTTTCGAGTTCAGCTAGCATTACACTGTCGGGCTTGGATCCAAATGCGACTTATGTCTTCACCTTTTTTGGTTCACGTTCCACTACTCAGACGCGCGAGACTCAATACCAAGTGATCGGAGACAGCACGGAATCTGTTTATCTGATTACTTCGGGCACTGATATCGCCAGCGATGGAGTCGGGGATTACAATGACCAAACGGTTGTTTCAACTGCCGAGATTGCAGCAGATGGTAGCAACCAAATCGTTATCAACGTTGGTCGGGGTTCTACTGGAGACTATGGTTACTTAAACGCCATTCAGATTGCAATTATCCCGGAGCCGGGCACCTATGCCTTGCTTGCGGGGCTCTCGGGCTTGGTTTTCATGGCATTCCGCCGTCGCCGCTAGTCGGGGTTTGCATTCAATTTCTTCGGCCCGGTTCCGCGTGGAGCCGGGCTTTTTCGTGAACCGTTCATTTACGGTCATGAACATTCATTTTGTTTTGTCTCCTACCGAACCTACCGGAGGGGAATGGTCATCGTTCCTCGACGTACGAATTCTTGACGCCCGGTCCTTGTTTTGGCTGTGACTGTAACATTCAAGCTTGGCTTGAGTTTGGGGGCGAGGCGATACATGTTTGAACTACATTACGTTTCCCGCCCTCAGTCGTGTTTATAATTTTGAAAACCGTACTACAATGAACGATATGCCCCCTTTCGCATCGACCGGAAAAACCAAGCGATCTGCTTTTACCCTGATCGAATTACTATCAGTCATTGCCGTGATCGGGGTTCTGACGGCGATACTTATTCCGGCTTTAAGCGGTGTCCGTGAAAAAGGCAAGCAGGTCCAATGCGCGAGTAACCTTCGCCAGTTGCAGGCTGCGAGTATGCTGTATGCGAATGACCAGGGGATTTATCTCCCTTACACGATCAATGCCGGGAGTAGTGGCGGTAAAGTGACGGGGCGCACCTTCTGGTATCAAAATCCGGACTTTCTGGCATACCTGGGCGGGGATAAAGACAGTGGTAGCTTAGTTCGTAAAACCATGATTTGCCCGACGCGTGGCGACATTCAATCGACCAGCTCCGATTACGTGGGCGGTTACAGCTATGGAATGAATATCCAAAACATTCCCGGCGGCTGGAGCACAGTCGGCGAAAGTGGTGTCAACCCGGTTAAACTGGAGCGACCTGCGGAGAAGATGGCTTTTGCCGATGGCGCGGACATGTTCATCCTGATGTATGCCTCCAAGGCATATGTTCAGGAGCAGTATTACCAACACGCCATTGCCTACCGGCACAATGGGAAAGCGAACGTTGTGCATTTCGATGGGAGTGTCTCCACCCTGGCTAAGGAAGATATCGTTGCCAATGTCGACCTCTGGGATCTGTCCAGAAGGTAAGTGCTCAAACCGATCTTATCGCTGACCATGCGGATGACTTTATCCGGCGGCTGTTTGGGAGCCCTTTACTTCGGCGTGTTGATCTTGTCCGCTTGCCGAGTTCAGGCAGTGGAGAATCTGGCCCGGTCGGCTCAGGCAAGAGCCAGTTCCGTTCTTGAATCGCCCCGCTACCAGGCCTCGAATGCGATTGACGGCAATATTGATGACGGGGCGCGCTGGATTAGCCGTCAGGGTTCCCTCGGTCCGGAGTGGCTGGAACTGATCTTTCCGGAGACCGTTCATCTCGGTGGGGTGCATCTGTATTCCGGTTATCAGGACCGGGATCCGATTCGGGATTTCGAGCTGCAGTATTTATCGGACGGTGTGTGGCAAACGATCCCATCGGCCGTGGTCGAGGGGAACGAGTCCACCGCACTACGCATTCCCTTTGATGCCGCGGTCGATGTGCTGACGCGAGGCATACGTCTGTATGTGGCCGACCCGGAAGGGCAACCGCTCCGGGTGAAAGAGCTCAAGGTCTGGCCTGCGGATGCACATGGTATCCCGCTTTTGGCGGAAGCCATGGGGACCGAGCAGATGCCTCTGATCTATCTGAATCAAAGCGGTTTCAATCGGGGCGAACCGAAGCGTTTCACCGCGCCCCTGATGAAAGACGGAACCGGATTTCATATCACGGTGAACGGCCGCGATACGATCCTGTATCAAGGGCGGATACAGGGGCACATTGGCGACTTTTCGGATTTTGAGCCGAACGATGCTGTGGAGTATGTGGTGCATGCGGAACGGGAGCAATCGGTTCCTTTCCGGATCGGGAACTGGTGGCTGGAACGGGTGAGCTATCCGGGCATGATCGACTTCATGGTGGATAGCCGCCACTACCTGGGTAATTACAAAGGGAGCTGTATCGGCTCATTCGGGTGGCGCGACGACCACCATTTTGCCTACGAGCTCAACACGCTTGTTCCCATGTTGCTGTCGAACCCGGACGCCTACGAAAGGATGCCGTCTCAGATTGATTACGAGCCACCGACCGGGCATCCGGGAAACTGGGGGGCCTTGGAACCTTATCCGGCAGATGCGCCGGACCTGGTGAAACTGATCCACTGGGGGGCGGATGTGATCGTGAGCCAGCAGGCCAGGCATATGATGCTTAAAGAGCAGCTGGCATTCTTCCTGTATGCCTGGCCTGTATTGAAAAAGTGGTTACCGGATCAGAACTACGAGCTCGTGAAGGCTTATGCGCGCGAGACCTGGGAGATGACGGGCATCGACCGGGATTACCGTTACGACGAAACGAGCGAAAACCACAATTTGCTTGAGGTCAAAAAGACGATGGGGACGACGAAGGGAGGGAACCCGCCGGGGCATAGTATCTTGCCGAACCTGCTTATGTATGCCGTTGCAATGCGGGATGGAGATGCCAAGGCGGAAGCTTATTTCGATGCGGCCTACAAGCAGACGGATTGGTTGATTCGCCACCTGGATTGGGAGGATCCCCTGGTGACCAAAGGCCAGCGGATGAGCGAGCATGTGACGATGACGAGCTTAGCCGCGATGCTGCAGCTGTGTCCGGATCGCGCACCGGTGGGCTTGCGTGCAAAGATTAACGACTGGGCACAGGTGGTGGTCGCGCGGTCTGATAATATGTGGGATTTCCGCAAGCTTTCAGAAGATCAATGGGTGCCGACCGGTGAGCGTGCGCAGCATTGGAACGAGCCCGGTAATGTGATGGGCTTTCCCGCCTGTTTGCTCGCGGCCATGCCCTATGTCGATTCCGATGCCACCCGGACGCGCTTGAACGAACTGGTCTGGTCGCACTTCGACAATTGCTTCGGGCGCAATCCGACGGGGCGTCATTTTTCCTATGATGCGCCGCGGGAAATCGAGGGGGTTGAATACGGCTGGTATTCCTATCATGAAGGGGGGATCGGGCAGTTGGCGAATGCACGTTTCGTTTTTGATGGTGCGCCCAAGAATCAGCATTATCCCTATCATCCGGAAGTGGGGAATGTCGGTTGGTCGGAAGGCTGGGTGAGTTTCAATACGGCTTACAATTTGAGTATGAGCTACCTGGCGCGGGCGCAGACTGAGCTTGAGGCGGACTATCAAAGCGGTGTGCTATCGGTACGTCTGAAGGCCCCCATCAATTTCGATTACGAGTTGGTCGAGCAAGCGACGGTTCGTCTTTGGATGATGGATGGTTCGGAGCGCCAAATGGTTCTCAAAGAAGAGTCTCCGGATAGTGCTTACCTCTACGGTCGTATCGCATTGGACGCTACGCCGCATTCAGTGGCCTACGGTTACGGCTACTTTGAAGTGCGCGAGCGATTGCCGTCATCGAAGCCTTGATGGATCTGGACAGTAGAGGCGGTGGCTGAAGCCACCGCTACGAGTTTGGTTTAACTAGATTTTCGATCTAGTGCGGTGGCTGAAGCCACCGCTACGGTCAAGCAGTGTGCAAGTCGTAGTGGCGGCTTCAGCCGCCATCTTCTTGTGTAAAGTCACCGATACGCATAATAGTCAAATCGTAGTCAGAACAAACCATAATAAGATTGACTACATGTCGGCCGTTTCAAGTCTTTCGACACTATGGAGCCACGCACGATTAGTCGCTGGAGAAACCGGTTACCGCACTGGGAAATCGAAAACGGGAGCTACTTTATTACGATTCGTTGCCAAGGCTCACTTCCCTTAACGGCGCAACGCCAGATTCGTGAGATAAAAGAGTCGCTGGAGCAGGTTGTTTCGAACTCCGATGAATTTGACCGGCTACAGCGGCGAATTTTCCTCACCGCCGAAAAATATTTGGATCGTTGTGAAGGCTTTGCTCCGTTTCTGGACGATCACTGCTGCCAGTCGCTGGCGGAGGAACTCGATACATTTGCGGTGGGGTGGCAGGTTCGCGACTGGGTCATCATGCCAAACCATATGCATTTATTTGTGAGCGATCAGGACTCTCGCATCTCGCTATCTAAAGCCATCCGTCAATTCAAAGGCCGTAGTGCACGCAATTGCAACCAGACACTGGGGCGGAGTGGTCCTTTCTGGCAACGAGACTGGTTCGATCGTTGGATCCGAATTGATGCCGAGCGAATCAAGGTGCAGCGTTATATTGCGAATAATCCGGTAAAAGCCAAATTGACCTCAAGTCCGGACGAATACCGTTGGCTTCACTCTGAGTTGGATTGAGCAAAGGGGCATGGGGGCGTGCATGCCGCGGAGAACGGTGGCTGAAGCCACCGCTACGGTCAAGCGTTGTGCAAGTCGTAGTGGCGGCTTCAGCCGCCATCTTCTGTGGGGCAAGCTGTGGCGTTGCGGTTGGCGTAAACGGTGGCTGAAGCCACCGCTACGGTCAAAGCGTTGTGCAAGTCGTAGTGGCGGCTTCAGCCGCCATCTTCTGTGGGGCAAGCTGTGGCGTTGCGGCTGGCGTAAACGGTGGCTGAAGCCACCGCTACGGTCAAAGCGCTGTGCCAGTCGTAGTGGCGGCTTCAGCCGCCATCTTCTGAGGGTCAAGCTATGGCGTTGCGGCTGGCGTAAACGGTGGCTGAAGCCACCGCTACGGTCAAAGCGCTGTGCCAGTCGTAGTGGCGGCTTCAGCCGCCATCTTCTGAGGGTCAAGCTATGGAGTTGCGGCTGGCGTAAACGGTGGCTGAAGCCACCGCTACGGTCAAAGTAGTGTGCCAGTCGTAGTGGCGGCTTCAGCCGCCATCTTCTGTGGGTCAAGCTGTGGCGTTGCGGCTGGCGTAAACGGTGGCTGAAGCCACCGCTACGGTCAAACGTGTGCTGGCTACCATCAACCTAGGCAACTCGCCAGCTTATGGACAGTGGCCAAAGAAAATCGAAGCTGCCGATCTGTCTATATTTTGGAAAGCGGTCTCAGTCGGCAACGGAGATGAGCACCATCATCCACCGTTTCGGTCCGCTGTCTTCCGTATTGCTGCCGATCAAAACGGATTCTCCCTTAGAGACTTTACGTTGATAGACATCCCAGTGGTGCTGCCCGATTGCATACTGTTTGCCTGTTCGCTCAAAACCAGCTTCCAGCCAGCTTTCTTTGGGCAGGCGTGTGTCGTGCAGGATGTAGAGGGTCGCGTTTTGCTTACTTTCAAATTGGAGCAAGTCGACTGCCGAGTAGTTCCAGTCTGCATTGGGCAGCAGTAGGCATTCGCCGCCTTTCCATTCGTCCGGTATGGTTGCGAAGACTTGGTGGTGATCGCTATACATCTGTCCGTTCGGACGCACTTTGACGACGGCGACATTGTTGGTCGGTCCGGAATAGGAAATTTGATCGAACATTGCGGAGGATGGCTGTCGATTAGCCGTATCGGCTTCAGCGCGTTGTTGTTCCAAGCTCGGCGGTTCAGGGAGAGGAGTGAGTGCTTCCTGGGGCGGCAGCACCGGCAGCTGCCGGCTCATGCCGTTTTGGATCCCGAATGCATTCACTTCGAGCTTTTGGGCCGCGTCTTGAAGTCCCTTGCTTCGGGCGATCAGCTCGATGGTCCCCGGTTCGAGTGTGGAGCGCACTGCGACGCGGTTGATCCCGCATTCAAGATTGAGCCAGGTATGGTTGATCGAGTCGATTCGACCGCTGTTATAGCCGCCACGCCAGATACCCGGTCCGGATAATTCGAAGTCGACGCGTCCTTCCCATGTCAGGCACCGGTTTCCTGCTGCATCGACGGCTTCGACATCAAAGAGCGCCACGTCGCTTCCTGTTGCCAGAAAGCCGCCCGGTCCGGTGATCGGGGTGATGCGTAACGCGGTCGCCGGCCCATGGGTGCGTTTGAGCATACGGGCGACTTCCTTGCCTTTCACATAGCCGATTGCGAGTAATTCACCCGGTTCATACTGGACCTTGGGAAAGGTAAACAGGAGCGGGTGCAAAACCGACTGCTCGGAAACCTGAGTCTGGGCCGGAAGTCTGCCGAGCGAACGGCCGTTGAGGAAGAGCTCGACCTCGTCGCAATCGGCGACGACGTGCACGTCTTTTACCGTGCCTGTCGGGTAGTTCCAATGGCCGATCAGATGCAGGTCCGGTTCGTCGGTAAAGATGACTTTGCAGACCCAGTAGGCCTCTTTGGGCAATCGAACGGCGTCCACTTCACCGCTGGTGCGTGCGACTTCCGAATCCACGCGCCCCCCACTGGTTGAGTCGGAAAAGATCCAATTGGCGCCGCCACAGTGCTTTGGGGAAGCGATCTTTTCGTATTGGAAGAGCTGATTGATGGCAAATTCCTCGCTGCTAAGGTCATAGCTGCCACTGGCATGCCAGTTCAAGTAGGGCGGAGTTTGGCGGTCCCAGACCCGGCGGGGCGATTCTTCCCGGTTATACTCACCTTCCACGGTCGGCAGAGCCGGGCGAAAGCCCGAGCCTTCGGTGCTGATGGTAATGTCGCAATAGGGTTCCACCACGGCATTGGCCCGCCTGTGCGCATAGGCCCGGCCTCCGTGCGGGTCGTATTGGTCCATCACCGCTCTGAGGGCCGTGGCGTGCTCATCGGTCACGCTCTGGTTGCCGCCTTCCCAAATCGCGATGGAGGGGTGGTTGCGGTAATAGATGATGACGTCACGGAAGGATGCGAGCCGGACCTCCCACGGGGAGCCTGTGACATCCTTTTCCCCATCAACGCCTGGTTGGAGGGTGAGGATCCCATATTTATCAGACGCTTTGAGTTGTGCCGGCGATCCCGCCGTATGTCCCCAGCGGATGAAATTGCCGCCGGCATCGCGGATCATTTTCAGGGTGAAGTCATGCAGCCAATCGGGTTGGGCCGCTCCCAGCCCCGGCCATTCGTTGGTCGACTTCTGGCCCCAGCCTTGTAATTTGACATAACGGTCGTTGATGAAAAAGCCGTAGTCCTTGTCGAAGTGGAACCAGCGTATGCCCAGTGGCTGTTGATCCGAATCGACCACTCTGTTCTGCTCGATCAGCTCGGTATCGACGGAGTAGAGGTATGGGTATTGAGGCTCCCATAATTGTGGATGCCTGACCCTGCCGCTGAGCTGAATGATCCGGGTCTCGGAGGGTTCCAGGCGGACTTCCTTTTCCAGAGTCAACACGGTCGCTCCGTCCCGGTTCAGTACGCGACTCCGCACTTTGAATGTCCGTGTCGATGTGCCGGAGTTTTGGATTTGCGGCTCGATCCCGATCATGGCCTCTGCGCGCGAGATCTCCCTGGCATAGACATAGGTGCCAACTGTTCCCAGATTGCTGTAAAGGGGGAGTGTCAGGTGGAGCGGTTCTTTGACATGGAGCCGGACGTTCCGGTAGATGCCGCCGTGTGCGGGATGCCAGTGGGGGTTGTTCCATGGCAGCTTGGCACCACCTTCATACTTATCCCAGCTGTGCCATCCCTCGTAGTCGTCATCTTTAATGAAGGAGTTGTCGACCATGACCGCCAATACATTTTCGCGGCCGAACTTCAGGTGCGGACTGAGGTCAAAGGCAAAAGGGAGAAAGCCATTGATCGAGGAACCGATTTTCACTCCGTTCACATAGACTTCCGCCAACTGGCGCACCGCCTCAAACTCGATGATGACTGTTTTATTCTGCCAGTCCTCCGGGGCGACGAAATGTTTACGGTACCAGGTGCGCCCCATCCACTGGTTCATCTCGCCTTTGTGGCCGGCTGGCGACCAGTCATCAAAGGTATCCGTGTCGTTGAACGTATGTGGAGTGGAGACGCTTTTCCAGTCCCGGTCATCAAATGCAATGGCTTGAGCTCCGGGCGGGTCGGATTTTTCAAAGCGCCAGTCCGGATTGAAATTCAGTGTTTCACCATGCAGGGCTCGGACAATTAGAACGAAGGTGATGAAGGTCCGTAACTTTGATGTCGGTTGTGTGATCATGTGCTTTCGCGGCATAATTCTAAAGTGCAACTGCACCTGGGTTAATATTGTCTGAAGTCACTTTGATTTTAGCCTGTATGAGATGGATTCTGTCTCCGTTGCTGTTCTCACTCTGTAGGAGTCTGGCGTTTGCCATTTGGAACAGTCAGGATATAAATACCTTGGCCCGGTTTGATCCGGTTTCTGTTCGGCCCATCAGTGGAGAGAATGAGAAGGGCTGGAATATTGAGGGCAGATTTCGCGGAGCGCTGTCAGGCGGTTGGACGGGAATCATAGTCCTTCGCGAAGGCGACTGGGAATCAAGATGGCGGAGTTACTGTCACAACGGTAGTGAGCTGCTTCGCCGCCGTTAACAGGGATTCATGATCGGCAAAGCAACCTCCTACGATTCCCCGCTAGAGACTAGTGGACCTGGAATGTGTGTGACAGTAACCGCTGCTCGCATTTTGCCAGCTCCTTGCTCGAACAATTATAGGGTACCCACAAATTTCCGGTTAATGAGAAAAGCATACTTCACTCTTGGATTTCTTCTGGGTCTTATCGTCACTTCATCGCTGTTTGCCTTCCTTAAACCCGGCAATTCAGGAGCTAGCTCCGACGTCAGGCGGCTGAAAGTGTCGCACGGCCTGCCAACCAACCATCCGATCCATGCCGGCATCGAGTCTTTTGCCGAGCGGGTCGCTTATTATTCCTCGGGGCGTCTTCAATTCGATGTCTTTCCCAACGCTCAGTTGGGCAGTGGAACGCAAACCTTGGAACAAATGCAGGCGGGCACGCTGGATGCCGCCCAGGTGGGTGCGGCATCGCTCGGAAGCTTTATCCCGGAAGCAAAAGTATTCAGTCTTCCTTATCTTTTCCGGAGCAGCGATCACTACTGGGCGGTGCTCAATGGTGAAATCGGGCAGGAACTGCTGGATGCCCTGGCGATCAATGCATCGGGCAATCCAAGCGGGTTTCGAGGACTGACCTATTACGATGCCGGAAGTCGGAATTTTTATGCCAAGAAAGCCATTCAAGCGCCGTCGGATTTGAAAGGGATGAAGATTCGCGTGATGAATGATTCGGTCGCGATTGATACGATGAAGGCACTCGGTGCGTCTCCGACGCCGATTTCATGGGGGGAACTCTACACCTCGCTGCAGCAGGGGGTGGTCGATGGGGCGGAAAACAACCCGCCAAGCTTTGTTTCCTCGCGTCACTTTGAAGTCTGCAAGGAGTTTAGCTTCGATCACCATTCCCGGATACCCGATATCTTGTTCATTTCTGAAAAGACCTGGAATTCACTGACGCCCGAAGAGCGGGGATGGATTCAGCAGGCCGCAATCGAATCGACTGAGTTTGAGCGGAAAGTCTGGGATGCCGCAGTGGTGGATGCACTGTCGGTGATGCGGGAGCAGGGCGTTACCATCCATGAAGCATCGATGGAGCCATTCATGCAAGCAACCGAGGCGGTTCGAGAGAAGTATGCGGTTGGCGAATTGAAGGATCTGGTTCACCGTATCCAACAAGTATCGGAGTAGGCTGTCATGTTAGGCGCTGTCCGAAAATTGAATAATGGCCTGGTGGCTTTTTTGCAGGTCCTCCTTGTCGTGGTATTCTCAATACTGGTGGTGGATGTGATTTGGGGGGTGGCGAGTCGCTATCTTCTCGGCAGCCAGGCGTCCTGGTCGGAGGAGCTGGCCCGCTTGCTGATGGTCTGGTTGGCTTTGCTGGGGGCGGCCTTGGCCTGCCGTGAAGGACGCCACCTTGGCTTGGATGTCATCGTTCGCAACTGGCCGGAGGAGGTGCAACGCATCAACCGCTTATTGGTCTCAGTGGCCGTGTTGCTCTTCGCTTCGGTGATCATGCTTGGAGGCGGTTGGCAACTCGTCAGCCAGCGCTTCGCGTCGGGCCAAATGCTACCGGCACTCGACATTGCCAAGGCCTGGTTCTACCTGGCGCTCCCGGTGAGCGGAATGTTGATCAGTATGTTCTCCATCGAATCCATCTGGGCGATCCTCGTGAATGATGTGATTGAATATGGAGAGGAGGGCGGATCATGAGTCAGGAGCTGGCGATTATGCTCGTGTGCTTTGTGGCGCTGTTGTGCCTGCGAGTGCCGATTGCCTTTGTTCTTGGCTTGGCGACTGTTGTCACTGCGCTCGCACTCGATTATGATAAGGTTTCACTCTCGATTGCCAGCGACCTCGCCAACGGGATCGACAGTTTTGCCTTGTTGGCCATTCCATTCTTTATCCTCGCGGGCGAGCTGATGGGGCGTGGGGGATTGGCACGACGCTTGATTGATTTGGCGACGGTGATTGTGGGGCGATTGCCCGGTGGGCTCGCACTCGTCAACACGCTGACCTGTATGCTTTTTGGTGCCATCAGCGGATCCGCCGTGGCCGCTGTTTCCAGTATCGGCGGCACGCTGATCCCGGAGATGAACCGAAAAGGCTACGAGCGGGATTTTAATATTGCGGTCACTGCCTCCGCTGCGACGACAGGCATGCTGATTCCTCCCAGCAATATCATGATCGTTTATGCCCTGGTCGCGGGAAATGTCTCAGTGGCCGCGCTCTTCCTCGGGGGAATCCTGCCAGGAGTGGTGATCGGCCTGGGCATCATGATAGCCGCTGTTCTGATCTGTTTTGTCCGTGGCTACGGAAAGCAAGCTGGAGCGGACGCGCCGGACTTGCCTCCTTTCGGCCGGGCACTCTTGGGGGCCTTTCCCAGCCTATTGCTCATCTTTATCGTGCTGGGGGGCATTCTGGGGGGCATCTTTACCGCGACTGAAGCTTCTGCCATCGCAGTGCTTTGGGCCTTCCTGCTGGGCGTCGTTTTCTACCGTGAAATCAACCCGAACGAGCTGATTGGCATCACGCTCAGGGCGGCACGGACGACGGCGGTGGTGCTTTTCCTCGTTGCCAGCAGTTATGCCATGAGCCGCTTGCTGACCCAGGAGCAAGTGCCGCAACAGGTGAGTGCGGCTTTGCTCAATTTATCCGAAAATCCATTTGTTATTCTGTTGATCATTAACATGACACTGCTGGCGGTTGGAGTCTTTATGGACATGACCCCGGCCGTGCTGATCTTTACTCCTATTTTCCTTCCGATTGCCACATCTCTGGGGATTGATCCGGTCCACTTCGGCATTATCATGATTGCCAACCTTTGTATCGGCTTGCTTACTCCGCCGGTAGGCACCTGCTTGTTTGTTGGGGCGGGAGTCGGTGGTAGTGATATCGTCCGGGTTTCAAAGGCAATGCTGCCGTTTTATCTGGTCATGCTTGCGATGTTGCTGCTCATCACCTATTGGGCGCCGTTGAGCATGCAACTCCCCGGTTTGCTGAAGTAGTCATATCAGCTCTAGTAACAGCTGCGTCAGCCGTGAATGGCACTACTTTAAGGACAAATAGAAGGGTTCCTATTGCAACAAAGCGTCGCTCGTAGTGGCTGCTTTAGCTGCCATATTCAGCATCCTAAGCCACCTCGGCTCGATGGCGACTGAAGTCGCCACTACGATAAGAAGCTTAAAGTAGTGCCATTCGCGTCAGCCGTAGTGGCGGCTTGAGCCGCCATGTGCGTCGTGCCGGTTTGAATTGTTGCGGCCACCGTCACCGCCATCCTGCCGGAATTAAATCGAAGAAGTCTTATTCGTATCCGGTGCCGGCAGGAATTCCTTATAGCGGCGGATTTCGATCGGACTGACCGGATTCCCGCTATTGAAGATGAAGATGTTCACCCGGTCTCCAGCCTTATGTCCCCAGAGTGAACTATAGGCCATTTTCCACGCTTCGCCGGAGGTGCGGGCAAACTTTACCTCGATCGTGGTCGTCTTCTGCAGCGGCAGTTTGATGATCGTACTGCTCTGTTTCTCCAGCTTGAACATGTTGTCTTCGATTTTACCGGAGATCGTGTAGTCACTGAAATTAAAGACTTGATAACTGCCGCGCGGGAAAATTTCACGATCTCTTTTGACCGGATAGATGTGGTAATACTCCCTCGACTGGTCATTGGCCGGTTGAAAGACGAGCAGCACTTCTCTGGTATCGGAAGTCAGCTTGGTTTGGGCGACCGGCACGCGGACCGTTTCGCCGGTATCCGGCTTGGTCTGCTCCCGGAAGAAGGTAAGGGTAGCCGGGCCGTGGTAATGCTTGGGAATCGATAGGCCTCGGTTATAGATACTGATGGATTCGACCTTGTTGTCGGTTTCGAACTGAATGTCCTGAATGACCTTTGTGTCCCAGTTCAGTGTCGTGAAATCGACGCTGACATTTTCTTCGGGAGTGGTCTGAGCGGTGAGTAGCGGACTCGCAAGCAAAGCGAGCATGCAAAGTGTGCGGGCGGTTTGATCGATCAGTCTCATTTTCAGTAATTGGTGATTAGACCTCCTCCGGGCTCAGCCAGCGAAGTTTGATGATTCTAAATTGGCGGCCGAAATTACCGCTTGGATTATTGCGATCCACACTGGAGTTGACGTCGCCTTCAACGGGTTCCGGTAGTCGTTGCACGACCGCTTCACAATAGGCTTTCGATTCAATTGCATCGGTCAGGGGGTTGCGTGCGTCACCATAGGCGCGAACGATAAATGTATCGGAGCGAGTTGTTAAGATCGGAGCTAGTGCTTGCAGGATGTCACCCTGCAGCAAGTGCCCGGGCGCGCTGGCGGCTTGAGAGCCGGAGACATGGGTCGGGAAGGGGGTTGGCCCCTCGGTATCACTGCTGTTCAATGTCAGCAATGAATCGATCTTACTGTTGATCTGGGTCGACGTATTGTCGATGGCCTCTTGGAGAATACCGCTGAGGCGCTCGTCATCATTGGTTTCCGGAATGTCATTCAAGCTGCGGTTTACAAATTCCGCCATGGTGCCGAAAGGTTGTCCACGGGCCTTGATGAGATCGACTATTTCCTGCGCCAAGTCGGCAATCTGGTTCGCGGATAATTCCTGGAAACCGCGCCAGAAGTTGACGGCACCGGAGTTGTCATCCGTCTTGTAGGCGCTTCCGTATGGCTTGCTGAGTCGTGTGAAGAAGAGGTTGCCGGTTGTGCTGGTGGCAACATTCGTTGACGGGTCGTAAACGGGCAGGCTCAAATTATTCATCGAGCTGAGCACGGAGATCCATGCGTTGACCGAAGTGGAGTTCACGTTAAACGGTCCATTCACGGCCATGTAGGAAGCCAGTGCGTGGTAGTCGTCGATATTATCTTTCGCGTTACTGAAAACCGCGTCGTCGATCAATTCCCGGGTGCTGCGGGTAAACTGGTAGCGCTTGTTCCGATACTCCTGATCGTCGATCAGGTTTTCGATCTCAGTATCATTGAGGTTCGGGTCGATCGAGGAAAAGAAATAGCTGTCCCAGACTTGTTCGTTGACCAGATAAGGCCAGTCGTAGACGTCGAGTTCGGGGATGCCGCCGTAGCCAATATTCTCGGTGGCGTCGGCAGGGATGCGCGGGTTGGCGTAGGAGTTTCCGATGATCAAGCTGGGGTCGTTATTATAGCGTGAAAGGTTGGCGTGCTGCAAGGCGCCGATGGAAAGCAAAGGTTCCCGCGGCACATCGAATAGGACGACGTGGCCTTGACCTTCTGCAGTGATGCTGTTGCCCCAAAGACCGGAATAGCGGACGTTGTCATATGTTTCGGGCTCCAGCGGGGAGGCCAGCAAGCCCCGGTCGCCTTCAAAGGAAAAACCGCTCAACATGGTGTTGCCGTTCCCGTTGATGAAACCGTCCCAGTCGGGTGAGCCTTGAAGCGTTCGGAGGTTGTTATCGATGCCATTGCGCAGGCCGTAACTGCTCTGTGAGGTTTGCATTTGAAACGCCCAGCTCGCCAGTTCGTCGCCGGTTTCGAGAGAAGCGGCGGTCGCGGGTGCGGGCGGGTTGCTGGAGTCAATTAATTTGGGCCCGATGTTCGAGTCTTGCCAGAGCTTCTTGATCCGCTGGAGGCTCTTTAGATCGGACCGGCTAGGGCCGCCGCGCAACCATACAAATGTGTCTTCACCCACGTCGATTTGCTTCACTTGGATGACACTGTCCGGATTTGCGTAAATGATATTGCCGCCACTGTCCCGGACAGTGAAATACAGCGAGCCGCCCACAGTATAGGTGTTGCGGAGGATGTAGAACTCGTTGACGCCGTTGCTGGTGTTCTTGAGGAGCTTTCGGTTCAGCGGAGAGAACAAGCGCGTCTCGCCGGGTTGGAAATCGATCAATTGGCTGCTCGGTGTTTCAACATAAAAGACCATGTAGTTACTCCCATAGGTCAGGACATTCTGGTCGTCGAAATTGAAAGTATAGCTCACCCCGTCGACCACCAACTCGAAGGAAGGGTTGAGTTCGAGATTAACCTGATAGGCGGCATTTTGGATGGCCACGTTGTATGGATTGTAGATCCCGAAAATCGGGCGCACTTCCAGTTCGATTTTATACTGTCCGGCGCCGCCATACAGAGAGGTTTTGATCCCAAAATCCAATTGCAGGCGTGAAACAACCGGCGTGACCGGACTGTTCCGCTGGTAAGTGTCGGTATAATCGTAATACCAGAAGTCATTAATCAATCCGTGCTTATACGGCACGTAGTCGGTCCGTAAGGCGGTGCTCAAGCCCGGGTTCGCTGCTTGCAGCTCGATGCTGCCGTTCGCATCGATGTCGTTGTATAAATTGTAATAGGCCCTGAGGATATCCCAGTTCGGGCCTGTGTGGCCCGTTGTTGGCTCGATCAGGTCCGGCATGAAAAAGCGATCCTCGTTGTCGGTCGAGGCTCCGAACTCGAGATTATAGACCGAACTGTTTTCAAAGGCGTAGGTAAGATCCTTCTTGAAGCCGCCGTTTTTCGTATCGGTGAGCAGGCCCTGGCTGACTGCCGTCAGGTCATGGAAATAGTTTTTGGAGATTGCGTTGTCACTGGTGAGAAGCGCGAGTTCACTCATTGAGGCCGCAGCGCCGGTCTTTACGTTGTCTTCCAAATCCTCGCTCTGGAAAAGGTTGTCGATCTGGTTGATCCCGAATTGGTAGGCCAGCGTCGTCGGAGATGCGGTGCGACTGTTGCTCTCGGTGTTGTCTTCGGAGACGATGTTGAACTTTGCCTTGATCCCTTCGTCGCCGGCCCAGAACGCATAGCGACCGGTGGTGTTGCCGGTGTTGCCGGTGATCTCGTTGCTGTTGACTTTGACCTGATCGGTTGGTGTCGCGACACTGTTTTTCACCAACCAGATGCTGTCGTTCTGGTCGCTGGGGTCCGGGACATTGCTGGCTGGATTCAGGTAATTCGGGTCGTTCGTCTCAAGACCTTCGTTCCCGCTGACGATCCAAGCTGGAGCAAGGGTGGTGTCTGTCGAGTCCCAGATTCCGGTCCAGTATCCATTCTGTGCAGCAGGAAATGAGAGGTCGGAACGAGCGGTCACTCTTTGATCGAGACCCGCATGTTTTTGTAACTCGCCGACCGCCACCATGAGGCTGAGCTCGGCGTTCTGTTTCGCTTCCAGCGAAGCGCGGAAGTTTGCGGCGCTACTGCTTTCCACGGATACGAAGGTTGTGAGGCTTAACAACAGCAGTAGGATGAACGCCATCAGGCTGAGGGCAACAACGAGCGCAAAGCCGGCATTTCTCCGGGGAGTCGAAGGATGGATACTTTTGGGTGTCATGGCTAAATGAAAGGGCGGAGTTGAATTCTATTTAAGCCGGATGCTCGTCCGGTACCGCGAATGGATCGTCGGGGGTGTCCTGTAGATGGTATCTACCTATTGTATTGAAACTTCGCCTGCGCTTGAAATACCGGTGGAGATGTTACAGTCACATGCCAGCGCTACGGAATATGCTCTCGGAATGGAGACGCGTGTCTCTGGATCCTTGCGCCTTAAAAGCCGGAAACAGGGGTCATTCCTTTGCTTGAATGCTCTCTAGCGGCAGGTAAAATACTCCGTTGCCTGGGGTGCCGACGACGAGGCGCCTGCCCGCAAAGGCCATTTTTAGGCGATGCCGCTGGGGCAGGTGATCGTCGACTGGATGCCAGTTGTAACCGGCATTGCCGGTTATCAGGATGCCGCCCGCGTCGTCGAGGGCGACTGCGATGAAACGGCTATTGCTTTGGTCGATGGTGAACGCATGCACGCCTTGGTCCAGGATTTTGCTCCAGCTCCGGCCGTTATCCTCGCTGCGGTGCAGGCCGCCGTATTGTTCGGAGAGATAGTAAACTCCGGATTCATCGGGCGAGGTCAGGAGTTGTGTGAACTTGCTTTGGGAGTTCCTCAGCTGGATGGAGGATTTCTGCCATGGTTGTCGGTCGCTGCTGCGATAGTAGAGCATATGATGCTTCATTGCGACCATGGAACCATTCGGGTTGCGTGCCAGTTGATAACCGTTGTCCCAGATGGAACTTTGGAAAAAGCTATTTCCTTCGGGCAGGCCTTCGCTGTCCCATGTCCAGGATTGACCGCCATCCGAGCTCATCCAGACCCCGCCCTGGCCCGGGGCGATCGGGCCACTGACGCCGATGTAGACTTTATCGGGATTTTTCACGTCGACCGCCAATGAATTGACGCGCCACTGGTCTTTTGCCTGCGGGATGTTTTTCATGGGTGAGCGCTCAAAATGGACACCCCCGTCTTGGCTGACGAAAAGCGTGTCGGCATACCATCCATGATATTTCGGTCCGAGGATATAAACGACATCCGGGTTCGATGGAGCGACCGCGATCGCTTTATAGTTGTCGGCAGAACCGCCGCCTTTTTGGAACGATGCCGCTCCGTCGGTGGATCGGAAGTAGCCATTGTCGGCCATGCCCATGTGAACAATATTTGGATTGTTCGGCATTTGATGAACCGCGTGGATGACAGTGTTTTCAATCCCATCGATGGTCAGTGTCCAGTTCTTGCCGGAATTCCAAGTTTGGTAAATCGTGTAATAATCGCCGAAAAACCAGTGCTTGGGATTAAGCGGGTCGACCACGATACAGGCAGTGGCGCGTCCGAACTTATCCCAGGTATTCGGCTTTGAGCGGCCATACCATTCGCCCTGGAAGCGTTCGCCGGATTCAATCTTTCTCCAAGGGCTATCGGTTGGCTGTTTGATGAAGAAGGACCCTTTACCATTGGCCAGCAAGAGGAAGTCAGGGCCTGCGCCGATGGCTTTATAACTTTTGTCTGAAGTGGGAGATGGCTTGCTCTCCGATATTTCGAGGCCTTCGTTGGCTTCCTGCCAGCTGTCCCCGTGGTCCTCGGTGTAAGCGACGGTTCGGCTATCGAAAAGACCATACCAACGTTCTGCATTGACCGGATCTTGCACGATTTCAATGGGGGCTATTTCGCTCAACCGGGCCCATGTGCGGCCTCCGTCTTCAGATCGATAGAACCCACCTGCCAGGTCACGATAATTCCTCGATCCATTCCATGTCGTCTTATTCGACATCTTGCGGGATTCCGCACAGACAAAAAGCCGGTTTGGATTGTGCCGGTCAATATCCAGATCATTGACGTAGCATTGCTCCAATCCCAGTGATTCCCAGCTTTCGCCATTGTCGTGGCTCACGAATGCACCGTCCCAACCAGGTGCCGCATAGAGCGTTTCCGGGGCCTTCGGCGAGCGCTGCAGAATGCGGCCCGTGCTACGATTGGAGCCATTGCCGAAGACTTGTGTGTCGAGAACCTTCTTCCAGCTTTCACCGCCATCAGTGCTTTTAAATAGGCCCTGCTGCGGGGTCCATTGATCGCCGACTGCAGCAATCAGTTCATCCGGATTTTGCGGATTGACCAGAAGGTCGCGAACACAGTCCAGGCTTTGCGGATGGTAGTTGATGTGCACCATACGCCAATTGCGGCCCTCGTCGTCAGAGCGGAAAATGCCACCGACATCGCTATGGGTATAAAGGATGTCCGGGTTGACCTCGTTGGTCAGGATATTGAGCAAATAGCCGCCTCCGCCGATCTTGCTGGAGCGCCAGTGGCCGTAGTGTGCCAGGTTCTCCTTTGGATTGAAGACCGACTCCACCACGGCGTCGGGCATGGGCTGTATGGGTTCGCCTGTAGGCGGTTTTGCCTGAACCGGTTCGCCCGTGACTGCTTCCTTTGCGGGTGCTTCGCTGGATTCGGGTGCGTTCGTGGACGGCTTACGCTGATGGCAAGCGGACAATATCCAGATGGTCGAAAATGATAGGAATGGAATGAGCAGAATGCGTCGCATGTGATCGTCTCGAATGGGGGACTTGCAGGAGATCCGGCGTCTTTGAAACCCTGCTAACAATTGCGGTTTGCCCAGTATAGTCGACCTCAACTTGATGATGAAATGACAGTTCCGGTGTTACTGTCACTCATGGGGTGGTGCACCATTCCGAAGGATCAGATAAATATGCCTTCGGATGGTGCACCGGTTCCATTGATCATGCGAGTCTATCAGTTGCTTGCCTCTAGCGTGACTTCCTTAGCGCTTTCCAACTCGCCATCACTGACACACAGACGGATGACATAGCTTCCTGCGGTGTCGAGTTCGACCGATGCGTTGGCCGTTTCCGCATTGGTGAACACCACGGAGCCGGGACCGCTGACCACTTCCCATGTGTAAGTGAGGCTTTGAGTTCCGGGAATCCCGTCATCGGTCGCAGAACCATTCAAGGCGACTGCGGCGCTCACCTGCACATCGGCGGTTGCGGTGCCGGAGTCGTATTCGATTCCCAGGTCAGGCGCGCCTTCCCCTGTGGGAGTCGTCGTGCTTTGTGTGAGGTAGAGCTTGTCGAACCAGACGCCGTCTTCGCGCATCCATACGTTGATCGTATAGGTGCCTGCGCTTGGAATGGTGATGGCGGACAAGCTTGTCCACACTTTGCTACTCCAGGACCAGGCGCCGTCAACGACGCTACCGACGCCATACCGGCCATATGTGACCGGACTGCCGTCTAGACCGAAGTGCACGGAATCATCCACGTTGGAGTCACCATAGAGGCGGGCCCAGACGTAGTAAGTGCCCGGCGTGCTGAAGTAGACATCGTAATCGAGCCGTGGGCCGACGATCGTATCCCCGGTATTTCGTCCGGTATTCGCATCGCTGGTCATGGCTCCGGTTCCGGTGTAACCGGCCTGCTGGTCACTGAAGGTCCAGTAGCTGCCGGAAAAATCGCCGGAACCGGCTGCCGAGACGGTGTAGTTCTCCGCTTCGATGGCTACGCTGCCACCGAACTCGGCATACCCGGGAATATCGATGCTTGGTTCCGGTGGTGTGTTGGCCAGCGCATCGTAGGCAGCCGTGCCTTCCCCTGTGGGAGTCGTCGTGCTTTGTGTGAGGTAGAGCTTGTCGAACCAGACGCCGTCTTCGCGCATCCATACGTTGATCGTATAGGTGCCTGCGCTCGGGATGGTGATGGCGGACAAGCTTGTCCACACTTTGCTGCTCCAGGACCAGGCGCCGTCAACGACGCTGCCGACGCCATACCGGCCATATGTGACCGGACTGCCATCTAGACCGAAGTGCACGGAGTCATCCACGTTGGAGTCACCATAGAGCCGGGCCCAGACGTAGTAAGTGCCCGGCGTGCTGAAATAGACATCGTAATCGAGCCGTGGGCCGTCTGTCGTATCGCCGGAATTGTTACCGATGTTGACATCGCTGGTCATGGCCCCGGTTCCGGTGTAACCGGCCTGCTGGTCACTGAAGGTCCAATAGTGGCCGCTGAAATCGCCGGAGCCATCTGCCGAGTCGCTGAAGTTTTCAGCTTCGATGCTGATCTCGCCGCCAAACTCAGCGTAGTTGCCGGTCGGTTGTGTATCCAGCACAGTCAAGTTGACCACGCGCGTGGTGATTAGCCCGTCCGTCGAGGTCGCCGTCAACAGGATGCTGTAGCGACCTTCCTCTGTGAAGCGAACCGATGTTCTTTGTGCGGTGGGATCGTCGATTTGGATGCCGCTGGGATTATCGAGAACCGACCATTGGAGACTCGCCGGCACGTCGAAGAGTTCATAGTAGTCGGCTTCGAGGATGGCAATTTGACCGGTGGTATAGACGCCATCATCATTGGCCGGATGTCTGATTTCGAGACTTTCGATCGTCAGCGGGAGATAGAAGGTGCCGTTTCCAGGCGTGCCGACGACCAGGCGGTCTCCGGCAAATGCCATCTTCAGGCGATAACGCTGCGGGATGTTGTTATCGACGGCTGTCCAGGTGCTGCCTCCGTCGTCGCTGAGCAGGATGCCCCCGGCTTCGTCGAGCGCGGCCGCGATCCGGTCCTGATTCGGGTCGACGGCCAGCGACTGCACGCCCTGATCCAGAACGCGGGTCCAGGTCGCGCCGTTGTCGTCGCTTCGATGCACGCCGTAGTAGGATTCGCCCAGATAGTAGACGCCGCTTTCGGTCGCGGAGGCATAAACCTGGTTGAAACTCCCGCCATTTCTGGTGATGGAGGCCTTCGCCCAGTTGTCATTATCACTGTCCCGATAGTAGATCGAACCGCTGGTGGCGGCGACCATGGAGCCGTTGAAATTACGGGCGAGTTGATGTCCCGTATCCCAGATCGAGGATTGGAAGAAGCTCGATGCCGAGGGGAGTCCGGCGCTGTCCCAGGTCCAGGTGTCACCGGCGTCCGTGCTGGCCCAGACGCCACCTTCATCCTGCGCGACGGCACCGCTTACGGTGATGTAGATTTTTTCTGAATCGCTCGAATCCACTGCGATCGAATTGACGAGCCATTGATTGATCGCACTTCCGACTGTATCCGGATCTTTCGGGACATTCGTCATATCCTGACGGTATAAGCTGAGCCCGCCGTTCGTGCTGGCATAAACTGTATTCGAATACCAGCCGACATACCAATTGTGGTTACCCAGAATGTAGACGGTATTCGGGTCGGACGGAGCGACGGCAACCGCTTTGCAATTGCTGGTGGATCCCGCGCGGGTGGGGAATGAATCTGCGCCATTGATTGACTGGTAATAACCGTTATCGGCCATCCCCATGTGCACGGTTGCCGGATCACTCGGCACGCCGGCAACATCATGTATGACGGTGTTCTCGATGCCGTCGATGGTCAGTGTCCAGTTTGCTCCGGCATCCCATGTCTGGTGAACGGAATACCAATCCGTGAAGAACCAGTGATCGGGGTCATTGGGGTCCACGACCACCGAGGCGGTGGCCCGGCCAAAGTGGTCCCATTCGCCCTCGACGGTTTTCGCATACCAGTCACCCTGATAACGGCCGACATTGGTAATGGGTGCCCAGTCACTGCTGAGGGGCTGTTTGATGTAGAAGGTCCCCGAGCCGCTGCCGACGACGAGGAAATCCGGTCCGGCGGCGAGACTCTTGTAACTAGTGTCCCATTGTGGGGGCGGTGAGGGATCGCTGGTCAATGACAGACCGGTGGAGTCGTCGGTCCAAGTCGCACCATAATCATCGCTATATTCGATTCGGCGGCAGTCTCGAATCGCATACCAGCGCGCGGCATCGACCGGGCTTTGCAGCATCTCGAGGGGGGCGGAGCTGTCGAGTGTCGTCCAGGTTTGACCTCCATCATCGGAGCGGAAGAGTCCGCCGGTCAGGCTGTAATAGGTACGGCTCGAGGTCCATGAACTGATACTCGACATCGTGCGTGTTTCCGCGCAGAGGAAGATGCGGTTGGCATTGGTGCGATCAATCTTCAGGTCGGTGACGTAATGCATCCCCATGTCGAGATTGACATCGCGGCGTTGCCAGGTGCTCCCGCCATCGGTGCTCATGAAAATGCCTTCAATCCCCGGCGCGACATAGATGGTGTCATCGTCGATCGGCGAGCGTTGGAGTATGCGTCCCGCGCTACGATTTGAGCCATTGCCGAATACCTGACAGTCGAGTGTCTTGGTCCAGCTTTGTCCGCCGTCATCGCTGACGTAGATGCCTTGCTTGGGCGCCCAGCGTGTGCCGACGGCAGCAATCAGCTTATCGGGGTCGTTCGGGTCGACGAGTAGGTCGCGAACACAGTCGAGGCTCTGGGGGCTGACCGTATTATGAACCATATACCAGTTTCGGCCATTGTCGTCCGAGCGGAAAATCCCGCCGACATCACTGTGCGCATACAGGATGTCCGGATCATAATCGTTCATGACCACATTTAGCATGTAGCCGCCACCGCCCATCTTGCTGGAGAGCCAGCGACCATAGGCGGCATAGTTCAGGTCGGGGTTGAATATTGCCTCCACCACGCCATTGGCGTCGGGACGCAAGGGGTCGTTCGCCGAGCTGTAAGAAGTGATGACCAGGCTCGCGAGTAGGGGTATTATTATTTTTCGTAGCATAAAGTGGGGCTTCACACGTGTTCATGAGCTATATTTTGTGGGGCTAAGGCTCTGCGTGTTTTCTTGTGCTGCTACGTTTACATAGTGAATCGTCTGGACCTTGGAATCATGATGTTAATGTTACTGTCACTTTGCTTATCAAATACGTATCGATGTCCAATGATACACAGTGAAAGGCGAATTCACCGCACTAAAGTGCTTCAGCGGGCGAAAGCCCTGCCTTACCTCTTTTCCAAGCGCCGCTGTAGTTGAGCGGCATGCAGGTCGGCAGGGTCCAGCTCTGTCGGATCTATGGTCTCCCACCAGAGGCCGTTCGGATCTTTGACCTCCGGCTCGGCCGTATGCAGACCGATGAAATTGACCTCGGCCGGACCGAATTCCGAGCCGGGATGTGGGATGTTCTGCTGGCTATAAATCGCCCAGAAGGTCGCGCCCCGTGCCGTATGCTTGCCTCGCTGCTTGCCCCCGCCAAATCGCCAGATCAGCTTGCCCTCGCCGCAGTCTATCTGGCAGAACAGGTTGTCGTGCGGGCACCAGCGGTGGTGGTCGAGGGAGAGATTGGGACCTTTGCCATATTTGATGACATTGCCGCTGGCCATGTTTTCGACGGTGATGTCGTGGATAAACTGTGTGCGGAACTCGAAGTGCTGTAGGAGATTGTCCTGCGCGTCCATGGTGAAACTGATACCATGATGCCCTTGGTCGCCGGTGACATCGGGGCGCTTCGATACGAAGGTGATGTTCTCCAGCGTGCAAAACTGGCTCCTTAGAAAGATGCCGCTGTCCGCATGAAGGATGTCCACATTACGCACCCAGCAGTTGGCTGCTTGTTCGATGGCAATCGCATTCATGCCCAGTTCCTTGAAGTGTCCGCCATAGGGTTCGACGGGGAATTCGATGCTCAATTGCTCGATCCCGCATTCGGATACGGTGGGTTCAAAGGTGGTCAGGGTCGGCTTCCATGCCGGGCGCAAGTCAAAGCGCAGGGGGCGTTCGATCCGGAGCAGGTTTCCCTGGATGTCAGTGATGCGTGAGATAAATGTGGCTTTATTTAAATTGTAGAGATCCGCGATGCCTTCGCCCGGATCCCCGGCATAGAGGTGTCGGGTGATCGAGGCATCATGTGCATCCTGAATATTGACGCGAACCGTTTGTCCAACTGAAAGGGAACTGGTGTCGGCGACTTCGAAAGTCGTATCGCCGCGGACGGCTGTAGTGATGATCCCTGTGAGTCGCTTGTCGTTTCGCTGTCCCTTGATCCAGATAAATCCGCCGGACCAGGAGTAGTTCGAGGTCTGCTGGCCTTCGGTTGTCGCACCCATGTTTGGCCGGACCTGCTCGAGCTTCGTAGTCGGGACGATGAAAGTTTTGTCCGGCCCGGCACCCCGCAGCACGATCCCGGACTTTTTAATCCAGAGAATATCACTGATCAGGTAGCGGCCTTCCGGAATTTTGATGACACCTTCGGCCTGTGCAATGGCCTGCCTGAAGGCCTCGGTGCTATCAGTCTTGCCGTCGCCGACCGCACCGAAGTCAAGGACATTGGTGCCGGCCGCTTCATCGGGTAAGGGGCTTTCGCCCATGTGATAGCCCGCAAAGGAGAAGTCTGGCAGGCGGCCATGGTTATTCCATTTTTCCCCATGCTTGCCCCATAGGTCGGATTGCTCGGCTGAAGCATTCAGGATCAATGACATAATGAGTAAAATCGTAGAGATGTGGGTTTTCTTGGGGAGAGACACGTCATTAGAGAATGAAAGAAATCTGGTGACCGTTCAATCTTCGTAACGTGGTTTCGACCAGAATTTCTTTAGGAAATGCGCGACCATCTTGGGCTGCCGTTCTCGGGTAAAAACGCCCTTCTTGTTGCCGCCCACCCGGGCAAAGCCCTGTGCGGTCCGGAAATCGGCAAAATTCCAGATGTGTTCGCCGACGACGAAGTCCATTTCGCGCATGACTTCGATCAGTCCGAGGATGAGCTCGGTTTGATACTCCTCGCTCCACTGCTCGACCGGCAGGCTGTGCATGCCCGCGATCGTATCGGCGCCGAATTCCGTAATCAGGATCGGTTTCCGGAACTGTTCGTGCATCTGTTTGAGGGATGCGCGGAGGTGCTCCTTGGCGGCATCGACCTGGCCGGGGAGGTGATACCAGCCCGGATAGGTGTTGACGCCGACCACATCGAAGAAATCCATGACCAGGTCGTCGGCACCTTTGCAGCTGATCATGGTCACCGGTCGGGTCGAGTCCATGGAGCGAACGAGTTCGGAAAGCTCCTTGAAGTAGGGAATCGATTCAGGACGGTCGGTGGTGGCTTCGTTGGCGACCGACCACATGATTACCGAGGGGTTGTTGCGGTCGCGTTCGATGAGCTCGGCCAGCACCTTTTTATGGGCTTTCAGGGTCTGCTCGTTGACGTAGTCGAAATTGATGGAAACGGCCGGAGCCTCGGCGATGAGCAGGATGCCCTGTTCGTCAGCCAGCTGTATAAGCTCTTCGGAGTAGGGGTAGTGCGTGGTGCGGTAGGAATTCGCGTGGATCCATTTCAGAAGCTCGTGGTCGCGGATGTTGACTGAGTGGTTGAGGCCTTTGCCGATGATGTGAAAGTCCTCGTGACGTCCGAAGCCCTGCAGGTAAACCGGCTTCTCGTTGAGCAGGATGCGGTTGCCATCCACCTTGACGGTGCGCACCCCGAACTGCTGGGTGTAGTCGTCGAGTACATTGCCATCCGTATCGATCAACTGAATGCGGGCTTGGTAGAGATTTGGCCGGTTGACGCCCCAGAGTTGCACCGACTCGATTTTCAGCATCGAGGCAAATGTCTGGTCGTGGAGCTCCACCGTCGTGCTGGCTTCCGTGCCTTGAACCGAGATGAACGCCTTCGCTGCCTGACCGCAGCACCGGCCACCGATGCTGACATGGCCGGTGTTCCCCTCGTAAGTGGTTTCGACGGCGACCTGGTCCAGCCATGCGGTTTTGGGAGTCGTGTAAATCGCGACCGGTCGCTGGATCCCCGCATAGGGGAAAAAGTCGAAAGGCGTGTCCGGGTACTGTCCGGCGAACTGCCCGGCCTCCGGCTTGTTCTGCAGATTCCCCATCGGGACCGTTTCGTTCGAGAGTGTATTCTCGACCCGCACACAGAGCAGGTTCTCGTCGTCGAACTTGGCGAGTTCCGTGATGTCAAACTCGAAGGGGGTGTACCCGGTCTCGTGACCGCCGAGATGTTGCCCGTTCAGATACACTTCCGCCCGGTAGCTGACCGATCCGAAGCGAAGCACGATCCGCTCGGACCGGAGCATCCGCGGCAATTGGAAGCTGCGTGCATACCAAGTCCCTTTCTCCCAGGTGCGGAATTCGTTGTCCGTGAAGAGGTCGTTGTAACTGCCGGGCACCGCGACTTGCTTTTCCGCGGTGAAACCTTCGGCGTAGTTGCTTTCGTCGAGCTCGCGGGCAAAATTCCAGATACCGTTCAGTTCGAACAGGTCTCTCGTTTGTGTGCGTTTTGGATAGAGCATGAATATACAATTTAATGTAGACCCCCATTGTCTGGGTTAAGCATTTGTCGACTGATACAGTCACAAATACCGTAGCGGCGAGCTCAGGCCGGGAGAGCTGCCACGACTCGCTCCACACCAAAACGGCCGGAAGTATCCCTTCCGGCCGTTACCTTGAAAGTCGTTGAACTAGAATAGCACGGACTTAATAAGGGGAATTGAATATTTGGGCCTATAGAGGCTTTGGGCGGTAGTGGCTGCTTTAGCTGCCATATTACGTCCTGCAGGTGCGTCGACTTGCTGGCGACTGAAGTCGCCACTACGGATCATTGCCTTTAGTCCGTGCCATTCTCGTTGAACTACTTTTATGCCTTGCGCCGCTTAAGCATGACCGAGCGCCAAGGCGCTCAGTCCGAGGGAGGGGTTCTACTTGGGTCTATTGTGTCGATTTTTCTCAGTGCCGAATATGCGTCGAATAGCTTGCCGACCACGGACCCGGTTCGCCGGCACGAACCGGGCGGATGCGGAATGTGTAATCGCCCGGTTCCAAGCCGGAGATCTTGGCGGCGCCTCGCAGCTTTTTGATTACGAGCGTTTGTGCTTCGCCCCCGTCCTTCTCGTAGGCGATTTCATAGTCGTCGTTCTCGTCGACCACGGTGAAGCCGACCATGCAGCTGTTTTGCATGGGCACGACGGCTTGAATGTAGACTGCGTCTTCGGGGCGCTCTGCCGGGATGGCGGTCATCGTGGGCAGTGGTGCATCGCTGGCCTCAGCGGTAAAGAGTTCCCGCATTTCGTAGGCCGCGGCTTTCGGTTGGCGCCACACGTTATACATGCCCCAGGCGCGGTTTTCGGTGAGCGGCGTGCCGCCAAAGTGGCTGCGGTAGTCGTTGTAGCTCCAGATCGAGCAGCCCACGACGTAATCGAATTCCTTCAAGGCCAGGATCTCTTCCTTTAGCTGCTCGTGCAAGCCATTGTCGAGGCTCTCGCCGATCTGGCTCTTCCCGAGCTCGGACACGAAGACCGGTTTTTCGGGCCAAACCTGGTGCAGCTTTTGCACCTGCCCGGGCGCCCCGCCATAGCTGTTATGCATCATTATGTCGACGAGGTCGTTCGGGTCGATTCCCGGGCCATTGGCCGCTGTGGCCGTGTTGCTGACGTAGGTTTTCAGCCGGGTCGAATCCAGGCTCGCGACATGTTCGATCATGGTGCGGACGTATTCGTAAATCCGCCAACTCATCTTTTGCCCATCCAGGTTCTTTTCCGCCAACTCGTTGCCGACGGACCAACCGATCACGCAGGGGTGATTGTAGTCGCGTTCGATCATCTCGGTCAGCCATTGCTTCGTGAGTGGATTGTTGGGCTGGGTTTGCTGCTCCGTTTTGCCCCAGACCGGAATTTCCTCGATGATGAGCATGCCGACTTCGTCGCAGTAATCGAGCAGGGCAGGGTTTTGGGCATGGTGCGCGATACGGCTCATGCGCGCCCCCATCGCCATCATTGTGTCGATATCAAACCTTATGAGTGGCTCCGGGTCGGTTTGCCCGTAGGCCCGGTGGGTGGCGATGCGGTTGAAACCGTTGAGATGCAGCTCTTTTCCGTTCAGGAGGAGCTTGGCATTGGCTGTCTCAATTTTTCGGATACCGAATCGGTCCTTCTTTTCGGAAACCGAGCCATGGTCATCAATCAATCGGCTCAGTAGCTGGTAGAGGTACGGATCCTCCAGATCCCAAAGACGGGCTTCCGATGCCGCGAGTTCGAAGTGAAGGGAGACCTTGACGGTTTCGCCGGGATCAACTGAAAGGGACTCCTTCGATAAACTGCCGTGTGGCGTCTGGCTTTTCCAACTGACGATGCGTGATTGCAGCTCACCGGTAAAGACGTCTTCACCGGAATTTCGAACCGTGACCTCAAGGTCAATTGTCGAGCTGCCGTCGTCAAGATTGGGCTCGGCTATGATTTTCTGACGGACAATCCGAACGGGACCCTCGTTGACCAAGTAAACTTTCTGATGGATGCCACCCCATTTCCACCAGGCGCCGCGGTTGTATTTGTTGTTTACAGTGACTGCCAGTGTATTGGTTTCGCCCTTGCGGATGACCTTGGTTACGTCGAATTCAAAGGGCGTGTAGCCACCCACATGCTTGCCCAGGTATTCATCGTTCAGCCAGACTTCTGTGGTTTGATAGACCGCGCCGAAGCGCAGGCGAAAGGATGGCTCCTCCCATGTTTCCGGCAGGTCGAACTCCTTCACGTAGAATGCGGTGCCGGTGAAGTGGGCATATTTATTTTCGGTATCCCAGCTCCCGGGAACAGTCATGTCCGCCCAGCGGGAGCGATCGTATCCCGGTTGTCTCCAGCTGGGATCGTCCGCATGTTTTGGGTAGATGGAAAACTTCCATTGCCCCGAAAGGTCCAACTCCTGCGCTGCATGCAGCGAGAGAAGCGAACTGAGGCAAAGGAGCAGGAGGCCGGCGATTTTCAGGGGGGAGCGGAGCATCTGATGTTTGAATTTCGGAGACATTGCAGTTGTTGGCGCGAGTGTTGATCCCACGCAAGAACCGGAAGTATACGGTGCTTGCAAAGTCTTCTTAAACCCGGGCTTCGGTGTTACAGTCACAGTTTGCGGCAGTTTGTGACTGTAACAAATTTGTGGCGGTTGTGCGACTATCTTTGCTGTCGTCTAATATTTGATCTTTGCGGTAGGCTGTGGTCGTGACTCTTCAGCGGACAACGCGGGATCACCCACCCCAACTGACACTGTTTTCCACTTATGCACTCCATCGATTACTTCGTGCTTTCAGTTTACCTGATCGGTATTTTCCTGGTCGGGCTCTTTCTTTCGTTCAAGAACAAGAGCTCGGAAGACATGTTTGCCGCCGGAGGGGAGTCGCCCTGGTGGACTTCCGGCTTGAGTGCGTTCATGACGATGTTTTCGGCCGGGACTTTTGTAGTATGGGGTGGGATCGCCTACCAGCATGGCTTAGTCGCAGTCATCATCAACCTTTGTTATGGTGTGGCGGCGCTGCTGGTAGGTTTTTTCGTCGCCGGGCACTGGAAACGAATGGGCGTCAAGACGCCGGCCCAATTCATCGAGCTGCGCTTTGGAGCTTCGGCTGTGCAGTTCTACACCTGGGCGATGATGGTCTTCCGTATCGTTGGCGTGGCGGTTTCCCTGTACTCGCTCTCAATTGTGCTTGTGGCGATGATGCCCCTGGATGCGGGCAACCCGCTGTGTGATCCGTCGACGGGGAACCTGTCTTTGGTTTGGGCCATTATTATCTTCGGTGGCATTGTGGTGATTTACACCATGGCCGGTGGGCTCTGGGCCGTGTTGATGACGGATGTGCTGCAGTTCATCGTGCTGAATCTGGCCGTGATCTTTATTGTGCCTTTGGCCTTTGCCAGTACCGGTGGTGTGGGGGCATTCCTTGAGAAAGCACCGGAAGGCTTCTTTGCCCTGACGAGCAATAAATACACGGTCTTCTTCCTCGTCGGTTGGGTGCTGATCCACTTTTTCATGATCGGGGCGGAATGGGCCTTTGCCCAGCGCTTCATCTGTGTGTCGAGTGAGAAGGAGGCGAAGAAGAGCGCTTATCTGTTTGGCGGACTTTATTTGCTGAGCCCGATGCTCTGGCTCCTGCCGCCGATGATCTACCGCACGATCAATCCGGATGCGGACCCGCAGGAGGCTTACATTCTGGCCTGTCGCGCGGTCCTTCCGGCTGGTATGGTGGGCTTGATGGTGGCCGCCATGTTTTCCGCCACGGCCAGTATGGTGAGTTCGCAGTTGAATGTTTTTGCCGGTGTGCTGACGGACGAGATCTATCGACGCCTCTTGAAGCCGGAGGCATCGGAACGGCATCTGGTTCAAATGGGCCGCGTCTTTACGATTTTGCTGGGTGCCGTGTTGATCGGTGTCTCGTTGCTGATTCCCTATCTGGGCGGAGCCGAGAAGGTGGTCGTGGCGATTACCAGCCTGATGGTGGGGCCTTTGTTGGCTCCGACGATTTGGGGCCTTTTCAGCAAACGTGTCGGCATCCGGGCGATCTGGACGACTGTGGCTATCAGCTTCGTGCTGGGGCTGGTTTTAAAAATCGGCTTGGGTGCGAACGGCATGCTGGTGTCCGAATCGACACAAGCGCTGGCGGATTGGCTCCAGGCCAACGGTACGACGGTGGACCTGATCATCGGCGTGGTGATCCCCGTCAGCATCCTCACCGTGATGCACTTCTGGCGGGGCGAAACGGCGGCCGGCTGGAAACGCGTTGAACAACAAGTCAACGAGGTCATTGCGGCGGGCAAGGTGACTGAGGCCAGCAGCCTGCCTGCGATCATTGTGGGCGGCTGCCTCCTGCTCTGCGGTCTGCTGATGTTCGGCCTCATCCCCTTTAACGACGAGGGGCATCTGATTTTAGCGGTCTTCGGTGCGGTGCTCGTGCTGATCACCTGCCTGATTTTCTTTTTTATCCGGATACAACAAAAACGGAATCTGACATGACTATTTCTGAACCAACGCTCGAAAGAGAGCTCAAAAAGATCGAACTTGAAGCGGATCTTGCCATTGTCGGCGGCGGGCTTGCCGGCACCTGTGCGGCGATCACCGCAGCGCGTCAGGGGATCCGTGTCGTTCTGGTTCAAGATCGTCCCGTTTTGGGCGGCAATGCATCCTCGGAAGTGCGCCTGTGGGCCTTGGGGGCGACCTCGCACCAGGGAAACAACAACCGCTGGGCACGCGAGGGCGGGGTGATCGACGAGATTGCGGTCGAAAACATGTGGCGCAACCGCGAAGGCAACCCCTTGTATTTCGATGCGCTGCTGCTGGAAAAGGTCCAGGCCGAGCCGAACATTACGCTCCTGTTGAACACGGCAATGGTCGCCCTGGACAAGGACGGGGAGAAACGGATCAAGACACTGCATGCCTTTTGCAGTCAGAACAGCACGCTCTATGATGTGACCGCCCCCTTGTTTTGTGATGCATCGGGTGATGGGATCGTCGGCTATCTGGCGGGGGCCGCCTATCGCGTCGGTGCCGAAACCGCGGAAGAATTTGACGAGCCCTTTGCGCCCGAAATCAGCTACGGTGAACTGCTCGGACACACCATTTACTTTTATGCCAAAGAGACGGGAGCGCCGGTTAAATACACTGCGCCGAGCTTTGCCCTGAAGGACATCACGCAGATTCCCCGTCATGAGCAGATTCAAGTCAATCAATACGGTTGTAACTTCTGGTGGCTGGAATACGGCGGTCGAATGGATACCATCCACGATACCGAAGCGATCAAATGGGAACTCTGGAAAGTCGCATATGGTGTTTGGGACTACGTGAAGAACTCGGGCAAGTTCCCGGATGCGGCGAACCAGACGCTTGAGTGGATCGGCACGATTCCCGGCAAGCGGGAGAGCCGTCGCTTCGAGGGTGACTACATGATGTGCCAGTCCGATATCATCGAGCAGAAGCGATTTGAAGATGCGGTTTCGTTCGGTGGATGGGCGATTGACCTTCATCCGGCCGACGGGGTCTATAGTTCCGAATCAGGCTGCACCCAGTTTCACAGCAAGGGGGTCTATCAAATTCCTTACCGGACGATGTATAGCCGGAATGTAGAGAACCTGTTTGTGGCAGGGCGTCTGATTTCAGCTTCACACATTGCCTTTGGTTCGACCCGTGTCATGATGACCTGCGCGCACAATGCGCAGGCGGTCGGCATGGCCGCGGCGATGTGCCGTGAAGCTGATTTAAATCCCAGCGATCTGACGGAGGCTTTACATATGCGGGAGCTGCAGCGTCGCTTATTGAGGAGTGGGCAATTCATTCCGCATCTCGAGCTGCCGGAGGATGCGGCAAACCTGGCTGGCTCGGCCTGTATTCAGGCCAGTAGCGAAAGCCGGCTCTGCGGCTTTCCGCAGTCGGGGGCTTATGCCACAATGGATTGCGCGCGTGCCATCTTGCTGCCGGTCGGGGCCGGGCCGATGCCGAAGTTGAGCTTCACGTTTACCAGCGAGCAAGCGCAGAACCTTGTTGTCCAACTGCGTCGCGCGAGCAAGGAGGGGAACTATACTCCGGATGAGGTTTTGGAAACACTGTCAGTCCCACTGCGTGCGGGGAAGGATGTGCTGATGCCGGTTGGCTTTAAGACCCAACTGGACACTTCCGGTTATGTCTTTGTCTGTCTGTTGGCTTGTCCGGGGGTGGAGATCGCGGTCTCTGACAGCTATCACACCGGAGTCATGCCTCTTGTACATACCGCCAATAAGAAGGTGGCCAAAAGTGCGGTGCAAACACCGCCGGAGGGCAGTGGATTTGAAAGCTTTGAATTCTGGCTACCGGAACGTCGCCCGGTGGGGAAGTTGCCGGCGCTGGTTATCGAGCCGGCCATCCCCGCTTTTGGCGTCGGCAACTTGGCAAACGACTACGTCCGGCCGTTTATTCAAAGTAATGCCTGGGTGGCGGATCCGAAAGATGAGGCTCCGGTTTTGACCTTGAAATGGCCGGAATCGAAACGCATCCGTAAAGTCATTCTCTTCTTCGATGTGGATTACGATCACGCCATGGAAACCGTGCAGTGGCACCACCCGGAAGACGCCATGCCGTATTGTGTGAAGCACTTCCGCTTGACTGACGGCAGTGGTGCGGTCCTAGCGGAAGATTCCAATAACTATCAGGGACGGGTCGAAATATGCCTGCAAGGGACGGTTGAAACATCAGCGCTGAAATTGGAACTGTTGGAGACACATGGTGCCCCGGCGGCGGTTTGTTCGATCCAAGTGTTTTCCGACTGATTTTTACTTTGAATATGAAATGCCTGCGTTACATTGCCCTACTGATGGGCTTGTTTATCACGCATTCCGGAATGGCGGAGGGAAATTCCACCATCTTACCGCTTGGGGATTCGATTACGGAAGGAGGCGGGCACTTTGTCTGTTACCGTCAGTTCCTGCCGTCGAAATTGGAAGCGGCCGGCTTGCATTTTAGCTTCGTGGGGCCGAAACAGGATGCCATGTCGGCCCACGCCGGCTACAGTGGCAAGAACACCGCTTACATCGCTTCCATGATCGAGGAGGTGTACCAACAATATCCGGCAGATGTGGTCTTGCTTCATTCGGGACACAATAGCTTCAGCAAGGACAAGCCGGTTCCGGGAATCCTGAAGGAGACGGACCGGATCGTCCGTGCGATCCTGACTCGCAATCCGGATGCGATCATCTTGGTCGCCCAAGTCATTGTTTCCGGGAAGTTGCCGAAGTACGCCTACATCCCGGAATTGAATGAAGCACTGGCAGAGTATGTTAGGACTTCGGAATACGCGGACAATCTTGTCTTGGTCAACCAGGCTGAAGGCTTCGATTGGGAGACGGATACCGTTGCGGATAAAGTCCATCCCAACGCGCAAGGTGCTGAGAAGATGGCCGACACCTGGCTGCGTGCCCTCAAGACGCTTCCGAGGAAGGAAGCGGGATTCTTCTTCGCGCAGTAGAGACTGGGTGTTTCAACGTTTTGGGCGTGTGAGTCATGATTGCGGGAACCCCTCCGTCCCGGACAAGCCGGGACACCTCCCCTTGGGCAAGAGGAGGAGCTTTTATTTAGTAACCCCGTAGAAGACACTCGCGGAGAAACAAGCTCCTCCTCCGCTTGCAGGGGAGGGGGATCCGAGAAGCGAAGACGTCGGGGGCCCACGCCACATACACGAGCCCAGAATTCTTGTACGACGCACCAACCACCCCGCCCAGCGGGCACTCCTCCTTAGCCAAGGAGGGGAATTTTGACGACGCTACACAGCTAGTTCCCCTCCCGAATCAGGAGGGGTGAATTCCGCCGAGCGGAAGCCGGGGTGGTCTCGAGCTGCTGATGACAAGACACAAACACTTAACCAGACCACGCAAGCCACCCCAAATAAGCTCCTCCTCTGCTTGCAGGGGAGGGGGACCGCGCCGCGGTGGAGGGGTTCCCAAGTCCGCTGAGCTCCCTTCTGTTTAGCTCACCCATCCCTTCTAGCCGTCAATGCATGCCCACAAAAAAAATCTCCCGACCGCACGAGGCATGTCGGGAGATTGAATCGATTAAACTTCGGCTAGCACTATTACCACTTGTAGTTCATGGTCACCCCGAATTGTTGGGGGTTGGCCGGATCCTCGTAACGACGGTCGTTGGGAACGAACGCATCGTCCGGATGGTAATTGTCGAAGTAGAAGATACGCTTTTCGTATTCCTCATCAAACAGGTTCTTGGCCCAGAGGGTCAGGGTCCAGTTTTGGTAACGGTACCCGACCGCCGCGTTAACCACCGCGAACGCACTGCGTTTTTCGTTGTGGCTGTTGGATTCGTAGTAGTCGTCACTGCCTACGACTTCGGCGTTGGCAAAGAACCCGTTGCCGGCTTCGTAATCGATCCTCGCGTTGAAGGTAAAGGCCGGTGCGTTCGACAGTTCGCGTGAGGCAACCTTGCCGCTGGGGTCGTTGTAGCTCTCGCGGTCCGTTTCGAGCAGGCCGAGGCCGGCACTTGCGGTGAACTGGTCGTTCAGGTACCAGGTTGCTTCCGCTTCCAGGCCGTAGTGTTCGGCGTCTTCTCCGTTGACCGTCAGGTAGCGGAAAAAGCCGCCGGCGCCTTGGGAATCACGCAGCTGTGCATCTTTACGGAGCAGGTAGAAGGTCGTTACCTGGGTGACCAGCTTCCCGTCGAACCAGTCGCTCCGCAGGCCGAATTCCAGATTGTAGAGTGTCTCGTTGTCGTAGGTCAACGGGTCGCCCGGTAGCGTGAAGCTGGCGACATTGGCACCGCCGGCCTTGTAGCCGCGGGCGAAGCTGGCGAAGAGCATCTGAGCCTGGCTGAGGTCATGCTCGAGGGTCACCTTCCCGCCCCATAGGAATTCGTCGGCGTCCGACTTGCCGCTCATGAGGGAGCCGGCATAGTAGCCTGCGTCCGTGCCCTTGCTTGTGGTTTCCACTTCGTAGTATTCCGCGCGGAGCCCGATGATCAAACGCGTGGATTCCGAGAAGTCATGGGCCATCTGGCCGTAGCCGGCCAGGTTGCTTGTCTCGAATTTGGAGCCCGCCGCCATTGTGCCGTACTCGTCGATATAGAATGTGTCGGTGTCCTCTTCCAGCGTCTGGAAATAGGTGCCCAGAGTCCAGCGGTCGACCCAGCCCCAGGCGTCGGAGCGGTCAACGGAGTCGAGGCGTAGTTCCTGACTGAATACATCACGCTCGCGTTCGGTTTCCAGGAATCCGTAGTAGCCGCTGAGTGCGTCGTCGGGCACGCCGATGTAGCCGGCGCCCCAGTCGGAGTCATAGCTGTAGAGGGAATCGGTCCGGCTATAGCTGGTGATGCTGGTCAGTTCTGCCTTATCCAGTCCGGTCCAGGTGCCCCGTAAGCTGCCGGCATAGGATTCCTGCTCGTCCCGTCCGGGTTCGTCGGAGTAGATGTCAAACTCGGTGTTATCCAGGCTGAACTCGTCGTAGCCATTGTCCGCATCGGCATAGAACAGCGTGCCGTCCCATTGCCAGTCCGGGCTTGCGATCCAGCGGAGCTTCAAACGGCTGGTCAATTCGTCGCGTTCATTGCTGTCTTCCTCGTGGAGGTAGCGGTTGTCGCGGAAACCATCCTGTTGCAGTTGGTGGACTGCCAAGCGGAAGGTCAGTTGTTCCGGATCATTTTCCAGTACCGGGCCGCCGACTGCCAGGCCGCCGGCGAACAGGCTGTCGGTGCCGACCGTACCCTCTACTTGTCCGGTCCAGAAGGGGGTGGGCGCATGGGTTGTAATCTTGACGACCCCACCGGCGGCGTTGGCGCCGAAGGCACCCGCCTGGGGGCCGCGCAAGACTTCGACTTGATCGACGTCAAAGAGGTTGCCGATGGTACCGAGACCGGTGAAGTCGAGGTCGTCGACGAGGAAGCGTACGGAGGAATCCGGGGTCTCGCCCTCGAATTGTGAATTTTCCCCGACGCCCCGGATCTGGAGATAGCGGGGGCGTGAGGTGCCGCCGGTCCAGGTCAGGTTGGGAATCGCGTTGACGATGTCTTCGAAGTGCTGGCTTCCGGACTGTTCGAAGCTTTCGCCTTCGAGCAGGCTGATGCTGGCAGTGGTGCGGTTCAGGTCGGATTCCCAGAGTTCGCCTGTGACGATGGCAGTGGGGAGGGCCTCGGGCTCGGCCGTATCCGCGCTTGCGTGTGTGCACAAGGGCAGGGCCGCGAGTGCGAGTGCTGTGAGTTGTTTCATATGGATCTCAATCTTCATGTTGTTGAGATCCGGCCTTTTGGCGGTGGAAGGCGGGAGGCTCGCTGGCGGCACTCCCTTCCTTTCCCTACGCCGGTGTCAACCGGATCAGGTTCAAAGGGACCGCTACTGTGCCGAAGCAGGGCAGCATCTCAGACCCATTCCAGGTCGCCCCCAAGGAAGACCGCCTAGGCTTGTCGCGTCCGCCTGCTTGTCAACGTGAAATCCGGAGGCAGAACATCTTACCCGTAACGGTAATGGCCTGCTTTATCCCTGCTGTTCGGCTCCTACCGAATGGATCGTCCTAGAGCAAATTGGTCGGCAGGCTGTCGTTGCCTGACGGTTCCACACCGGCGGGGATGATTTCCGTGTTCAATCCTGCCCCAGCGGCTTCAAGCAAGGCGGTGTCCATGCTGCGGCCGCAGACTTCCGCTTCGACCCAAAGGGCAGCAACCTGGCAGGCCTGTTCCCAGCGTTTGCGGCTGTCGTAGTCCTGCCCGTCTGCAAATAAATGGGTGATCGTCTGGATCAGTTCGTGCCAGCTCCGGTTCAGCGTGCGCGTCATCGGGTTGTCGACGGCATGACGCCAGCAGAAGAGTTTGCAGGCGACGGCTTCCTTGCGGATTTCCCTCACGATAAACAGTGCCAGACGGCGCAATAACTCCGGACCTTCGGAAATGCCATGCAGTGCTTGAAGAATGGAATCTCGGGAAGGAAGCCACGTACGGCTTTCCGCCACCGATTGGAGCAGGCCTTCGTAGTCGCCGAAATAGCGGTAGATCAATACCTTGTCGGAGCCTGCTTTCTGCGCGATGAGGTTGATGCCCAGGCCGTCAAAGCCGCGTTGGCCAATTAGGTCGACAACGGCATTCCGGAACTCGGATTCAGTATTGGGACGTGAGCGTTTGCGGGCCATTCAGCTGTTTGTCTGCCGGTTCATTATCGGGCGATGTCACTTTGGCCGATCACCTTGAGCTGATGGCGGCGCAGGGTTTCCGCTGCGAGGTCATTGTCTTCCAGACTCATGGCGAGTGCGTACTTGCCCTTGGGGCGTGATACAAAGGGATAGACGTAGTGAATGTTGATTTCGGCCTGCACCAGGGCGCAGGTGACACGCGAAATATCAGCTTCGCTGTCGAGCTCGACCGCGATCAGCTCGCTTTGGACAAAGGAAAACTGGTGCGCGACCAGAAGATGTTGAGCCTCCTCCGGGTAGTCCACAATCAGGCGCACAATCGAGCTGTCGGTCGTATCGAGGATCGACAGCGCCATGATGTGTACTTCATGTACAGCCAGGATCCCCACGATTTCGTTGAGTCGCCCGACTTTATTATCGGCATGGATGGAAAATTGGATGACCGGACGGAACGCGCCCGGACTGCGAAGAACTTCGGCAGGCATAAGGGGCATCCTATACTGCCACCACGCGCTTGCACGAACTTTTTTTTCGACTTGGCTTGAAGTCCTCGTTCAACCGTAGACCATTTGGCGATGGCTTATTCCCCCGATTCCGCCCGTTACCAGCAATTGGAATACCGCCGCAGCGGTCGCAGCGGTCTGAAGTTGCCCCCCATTTCGCTGGGCTTGTGGCATAATTTCGGAGACGTGGACTCCCTGGAAACGTCCCGGGCCATGCTGCGTACCGCCTTCGATTCAGGCATCACCCATTTCGACCTGGCCAACAACTACGGGCCGCCTCCCGGTTCGGCCGAGCGCAATTTCGGGAAGATCTTCGCCGAAGATTTCAAGCCCTACCGGGATGAGTTGATTCTCTCCACCAAGGCGGGCTACAAGATGTGGGACGGTCCCTACGGGGAGTGGGGCTCGCGCAAGTATTTGATTTCCAGCCTCGACCAGAGCCTGGCCCGCATGGGGGTGGATTATGTGGATATTTTCTACAGTCACCGGCCGGATCCGGAGACCCCCTTGGAGGAAACCATGGGCGCACTGGATTATGCGGTCCGTTCCGGGCGTGCCCTCTACGCCGGCATTTCGTCCTATTCCGCGGAACAGACCCGGGAAGCCGCGCGTATCCTGAAGGCGCTCGGCACGCCCTGCCTGATCCACCAGCCGTCCTATAACATTTTCAACCGTTGGATGGAGGACGGCCTGATGGATGTGCTGGACGAGGAGGGGATCGGTTCGATCGTTTTCTGTCCGCTGGCTCAGGGGCTGTTGACCAATAAATACCTCAAGGACATTCCCGCGGATTCCCGTGCCGCCAAGGAACATGGCTTTCTCAAGGAAGACGCCGTCCACGAGAAGGTAGAACAGGTGCGTGCGCTGAATGCGATTGCCGAGGCCCGTGGCCAGACGCTGGCCCAGATGGCCATCAGCTGGACGTTGAAGCGAGCGACCGTCACTTCGGCCCTGATCGGAGCTAGTAGCCCAGAGCAAATTACAGAGAACCTCAAGGCACTTGAGGCGGCACCTTTTACTGCTGACGAACTGAACGCGATTGACGAGGCTGCCGGGGCTTAGTTCAGAATGATTGTTCTGTTACCATGTCCCAACCCAACATCCTTTTTATTCTCTGTGACGATCTCGGAATTAATGACCTTCACTGTTACGGCCGTGAGGATCACAAGACCCCGAATCTGGACCGATTGGCTGCCGAGGGCACACGCTTTACCTCGTCTTACGCCTGTCAGGCGATCTGCTCCCCCTCACGGGCGGGCATCCTAACCGGACTGAATCCGGCCCGTCTGCACCTGACGACCTTTTTGCCGGGACGTCGTGACGCTGTATCCCAGCGCGTGCTGCATCCGGAAATCGAGATGAGCGTGCCGACCTCAATCAAGACCTGGCCGCGCTATTTCAAGGAGCAGGGCTATACCACTGGCCTGATCGGGAAGTGGCATATCGGGCGGGAACCGGGCCCGAAGGCGCATGGCTTCGATTATGTTTACAATCCATCCGAAGGGAAAAACACCGAGCCGTCCGAGTCCGAAGGCGGCAAAGCCGAGTATGAACTGACCCGTGAGGCCATCGACTTTATTGAAGCGAACAAGGATCGACCATTTGTGGCTTATTTGGGACACTATACGCCGCATATTCCCTACACCGCCAAGCCGGAGCTGATTGAAAAGAACAAGGATGCCTTCGAACCGGTCTATGCCGGGCTGATCGAGACCCTCGACGATGTGGTGGGGTTGCTGCTTCAAAAACTCGAAGAGCTGGAATTGGCCGAAAATACCATTGTCGTCTTTACCTCCGACAATGGAGGACTGCATGTGCCGGAAGGTGGACATGAGCGCGTGACCCACAACACGCCATTCCGGGCCGGGAAGGGCTATGTTTATGAAGGCGGCCAACGTGTGCCGCTGATCGTGCGCTGGCCCGGCAAGGTGCCGGAGGGGCGTGTCATCCCCACACCCGTCAATAACATCGATTGGATTCCTACCTTTCTGGAGCTGATCGACGCACCGGCCCCCGAAGGGCTCGACGGCGTGAGCTTTGCCGAAGGCTTGCTCGGCGGGGAGATCGCGGAGCGGCCGATGTATTGGCACTTTCCGCACTACACCAATCAAGGTGGACGGCCCAGCGGTTGCATGCGGGATGGTAAGTGGTTGCTGGTCGAACGTTATGACGTGGATGAAGTCGAGCTGTATGATCTAACTGCAGATATCCGCGAGCGGGACGACCTCGCCGAATCCGAGCCGGACCGTATTGCCGCCATGCAAGTTGCACTCGATGCCTGGCGAAAGGATAACGAGGTCCAATACAACTGCCCGAATCCCGACTGCGACGAATCCCTGTTTCAGCAGCTCTACGTTGATATTGACCCAAGCAAGTTCGACCCTCTGAACGCCAGTGCCGACGAATGGGCCAATATCCAGCGTTGGGCCAAAACGCATGGAGAGGTCGTGAAAAAGGTGTGAGCCTCGGTTAAAACGACTATCGGCGTTAGGCTACGCACTAAATGTAGAGGAAGCGCGAATGCGATTTCTCACTCCACGTTCTGGACCTGTTCGCGGATGCGCTCGAGCTCGTTCTTACCCTCAATGACCGCACGGGTGACTTCGAGCTGGGTGGACTTGCTGCCTGTGGTGTTGAATTCGCGGTGGATTTCCTGGCAGAGGAAGTCCATCTTGCGACCGGTTGGCTCGCTGGCGGCAATGAACCCGCGGAACTGTTCGAAATGGCTCTTTAAACGGGTGAGCTCTTCGCTGATGTCGCTGCGGTCGGCGAAAAGGGCGACTTCCTTGAGCACGCGCTCGTCGGACAGGTCGAGTTCCAGTTTGAGCTGTTTCAGCCGATCAAGGAGGGCATCCCGGTAGTGGGTGGTGGCTTGTTGGCTGGCTTCCTCAATCGTTGTGGCAAGCGTATCTAGCTCGTCGATACGGGTGATCAAGTCCTTGGCCAGGGCGGCACCCTCGCATTCGCGCATACGGTTGATGTCGGCGAGTGCCTCCATGAAGGCTCCTTGAATACCGGCCTCGAATTCCTTCCAGTCCGGCAGGCCGGTGTTGTCCTTCAGCATCTTGGCCAGATCGAGGATGAGTTGGCTGTTGACAGTAAACTCGATCCCGCGGCTTTCGGCAAAGGCTTTCAGCTTCGCAATGCTGTCATCAATGGCCTTTTCACTCACGCAGAGGCCATTGTTCTCGCCGGATGCGGCACTCACCTTGATCTGCACGTTGACCCGGCCGCGGGAAAACCCGCCTTTCAGCCACTCGTTGACGCTTTGCTCCAGTCCCGACCATTCCCTGGGGGCGTTCACATAGACGTCGAGCGTCTTCCGGTTCACCGAGCTGAGATCGACCTCAATGCGGAGTCCGTATTCACTCACTAGGGCGGAGCCGGAACCAAATCCTGTCATGCTTTGCATGTGGGCTTTATCGTAGCTACTTGCTAGAGAAGCGATTCTAAAATTTCCTTCCGGTGGATGTCCGTTAGGCCAATTGCTCGGGGTTCAGTCCGGAAGTTCCGGCGTCACCTGCGTGCGGTAGTCGAAAATAGTCTTCAGCTGTCCTTTTACATCGCATGCGTGAGCCAGGTCTGCTTTCCCCGGCAAGGGGATCCGGATGCTCAAGTGTTGGAAGGCCGATGCGTGCGCCTGACCTTCGGTTTCGGGACCTTGCAGTCAACACTGCCGCAGCCACAGCCGACGTTCTTGCCCTTTCGAGGTTTGAATTTCCTCCAAAGGTAGAAGCCTGCGCCTAGGATGAATAAGGCGACGATTAGACTGTCGATCCATTCCATGGGTTTAATATATCAGCGAAAGCGTGAGTACGCAACTTACAGGAAGCGCATGCCGATTTGGTAGGTCAGCACGGCCATCGTCCATGCGATCGTGGTCAGGCAGACAAAAGCACCGATGGCCCAGGCCCAGTTGAGCTCCCGGGCGATCACCGCGAGGGTGGCGCCACACTGCATGCAAAGCGCGAAAAAGACGATAATCGAGATCGCGACCGGAATATTGAAAACCGGTTCTCCGACCCTCGGGCCGCTTTCCCACTTGGCCTTGCTCAGGGTGACCCGGAGGTCGTCGGACGCCTCATCGACTTCACCGCCGAGGGAGTAGGTAATGCCCAGGGTGGAAATGATGATCTCGCGTGCGGGGAAGCTGGCCAGCACGCCCACCGTGATCTTCCAGTCGTAGCCGGCGGGGGCAAAGATCGGTTGTACGGCCTTACCGAAGCGGCCCATGTAGCTTTGCTCCAGATAGGCGGCGTCGATTTTACGTTGGAGTTCGGCTTCGTCCAGCAGGACACCGCCTGCGATTTCCTGCTCCGGGCTGGCGGACCAGTCGTCGGTAAGGCTTTGGACGTAAGTCGTGGTGACTTCTTCGGCCACGGATTCCGGGCGCGGGAAATACAAGAGTGCCCAGATCACGATCGTCATTGCGAAGATCACAGTGCCCGCCCGCATGACGAAGTCTTTGCCGCTTTCATACATCCGGAAAAAGGTATGCTTGATATGCGGCACCCGATAGTGAGGCAGTTCCATCACGAAGGGTTCCGGAGCGATCCCCCGGCTGATTGTCTTGTTCAGGATGAAGGCGAGGGGCGCGGCCATTAAGGCGCCGATGAAATGGGCGGCAAAGAGTGTGATTCCCGCGATGGTCGGTCCGTAGCGGGGTTCCACGAAGGCGCCGATCAGGAGCAGGTAGACCGGTAGCCGGGCCGAACAACTCATCAGCGGTGCAACCAGGATCGTGATCATGCGTGCCTTATTGTCACTAATGGTCCGGGTGGCCATGATTCCCGGGATGGCGCAGGCGAAGCTCGAAAGCAGGGGGACAAAGCTTTTTCCGTTCAGTCCGCACCATTGGAACAGCTTGTCCATGAGGAAGGCGGCACGTGCCATGTAGCCGGATTCTTCAAGCAGCGAGATGAAGAAAAAGAGCACCAGTATCTGGGGCAGGAAGACCAAAAACGCACCGACCCCTCCAATGATGCCGTCGACCACCAGACTCTGCAGCATCGGCGTCGTTTCGAGGAGGCTGCTCGCGAAATCGCCCAGATAGCCCACGCCGGTTTCGATCAGGTCCATGATGGGACCGGCCCAGCTGTAGACCGACTGGAACACCACGTACATCATCCCGATGAAGACCGCGAGGCCCCAGACCTTGTGGAGGAGCAATTGGTCGATACTCTCGGACTTACTGACTTTCTTGAGTGTGGCCTGACGCTCCAGAATGTCGTTGAGGAGGGGATTCAGGAAGCGGAAGCGGAGCAGCGATTCGGCGGCATCGGGTTGGAAGCCGTCTTGATAGAGTTGGTCGCGGGCAGCCCGGATAATGGGCTTGTAGGCGGCAGCCGGACAGGTGAGGCGTTCGCACACCGCGCTGTCGCGGTCAAAGAGGAGGCGCTGCAGCTCGCCTTCGCGCAACGACTGGCCGCGTTGTTCCACAAACTCACGGCGCAGGCTGTTCAGGGCTTTTTGGACGGCTTCCGGCCAGCGGGGACGAACCATCATGGGGCGGCTCTCGATCGCGTGTTCCACCGTCTTGGCCAGTTCCAGGGTGCCGCGCTTATGCTTGGCTACGGTCGGTACGACCGGAACGCCCAGTCGCTGTTCCAGTAGCTTACTGTCGATCTGCAGACCTTTCTTCTCCGCAATGTCCCAGCAATTCAGGGCGATCACCATCGGGACATCCAGTTCGGAGGCCTGGGAGGCGAGGAAGAGGTTACGCCTCAAGTTTTCCACGTCGACGACCACAATCAGCAGGTCGGGCGGTTCTTCTCCTTCGACGTGTCCGGCCAGCACATCGACGGCCACACGCTCATCCAGCGAATTCGCGCTCAGGCTGTAGGTCCCGGGCAGGTCGACCAACTCAACTTCGGTTCCGAGCGGCAGTTTCCAGCGGCCCGTTTTCTTTTCGACGGTGACGCCGGCGTAGTTGCCCACGTGCTGGCGCATCCCCGTCAAGGTATTGAAGAGGGAGGTCTTGCCGGTGTTGGGATTGCCGATCAAGGCCACCCGGGTGCTGCGGGCTTCGATCTTCATTGCACTTTCTCAACTTCGATTTCGGCTGCGTCAATCAGGCGCAGGCTCATGTGGCAGCCGTTGAACTCGATTGCGATCGGATCCCCCAGCGGGGCCTTGTGGACCAGACGAATCTCCTGTCCGGGGAGCAGCCCCATCGACATCAGACGGGAAATACAGGCGTTGTTGCTATTCAGGTCCAAGACCCGGAATAAGCCGTCTTTCTTGATTTGGTTGAGTCGCATGGTAGTTTATGAGATTCAGTCTCAGTCGCAGGTTGTGCTAGGAGAGTGCCAGTTGAGTGAAATTGCAAGCATGTAAGTTTTAGCCGAAGCGCTTTTTATGCCCGCGGGAGACCTTAACGTATTTTTCCGCCCAGCCACGCAGGCCGGCCCGCTCTTCCTCGCTGAGTGCACGGACCACCTTGGCCGGTGAGCCGAGTACGAGCGAGCCTTCGGGGACCTGTGTGCCCTTGGTCACCAGCGCACCGGCACCGATGATCGACTGCTTGCCGATGACCGCTCCGTCGAGGACCGTCGCCTGCATGCCGATGAGGCACTCGTCACCGATCTCACAAGCGTGGATCATGGCGGCGTGCCCGATCGTCACATATTTGCCGACTTTGACGCCATAGTCGTCCGCCAGGTGCACCATCGTCCCGTCCTGGACATTGGAACCTTCGCCGATCTCAATCGTGTTGATGTCCCCGCGCAGGACGGCTCCGTGCCAGATGCTTGAATTGAGGCCGAGTGTGACGGCGCCAATCACGATCGCGCCTTCCGCCACATAGGCGGACTCGTCAATCTGAGGTTTCTGGTCGAGGAATTTTTCCAGTCGTTCTTCAATATTCATAGTCTTTGCTTAGAGCGAAGAGAGAGCACAGCCAATACCAGAGTGTGGGCACCGAAGCCAGTTCGGCGCAGAGAGAAGCGATGCTTAAGGCATTTATCAGCCCGTGCGTGGCGAGGTAATCTAAGTTGCCGGACAGGCCGGAGAAAGAATTCGCTGAAAAGATGCAATTCCAGCCGGAAATCCATTGACAGAAACAAAATTATTCACGGAATGCCACCCTTCGACATGCTCAGGTGGTGGAATTGGCAGACACGCTACGTTCAGGTCGTAGTGCCCTCACGGGCATGCGGGTTCAAGTCCCGCCCTGAGTACCATGCTTCGCTCTGCGAGCTACGCATGGCTTCGCCATGTGTCGGTCGCAGCAAGCGAGCATGCCCTGCATAGCGCCGAAGGGGCGACGCACGGGCTTTTTTGTACGTAGAGAAGAGTGCTTCGCTCTGCGAGCGACGCATGGGCTAATCATGAATGGCACAACCTTATGGGAGGGCGATTGTCCCCAATCGCCGCGATTCGACAGACCGAGCCCAGATTAACACGACCTGTTTCCGCGACGCGGCAATCTTGTCGAGGCTTCGCATCACGAAGTACGTAGCACGGCGGCTGGATTCATCTCAAGTCCAGCGAGCGACTCAACTGCATACGATTGACCTTCGACCTGAATCACGAAGGTTCAAGCCTTCACGGCTACAAACGTCCTGAGAATCCGCTGAATTCAGTACGGATTGCCCGGCACTTTTGATACTGGCCTATTCTTGGCGTTGGCGTTGGCGGATGGCGATCCAGGCAAGGGCCAAGATTCCGGAAAGCAGGGCATAGGTCTGGGGCTCGGGGATGGGCGTGACCGTGGCCGCGGCAATTCCCAGATCCAGCGAATCCGAACTTGTGATTCGAATACCGGTCACGCCTGTCAGTTCTCCGGTTCCGGTGAAGTCACCAAGGTCAAAGCCGACGGCATTGATGATGCCAGTGTAGCCGGACCCTAGATTTCCAGAATCGGCGATCAAATTAAAGTCGATCACTTGGGTGATGGTGCCCCAGTTGCTTGTTCCCAGTGAGAGGGTGAAGTCTCCGATGACATCACCCGCACTGTTCAAGGGGACAATCGTGGTGCCGGCGTCCAGAGAGCCGATCTCAAAGAGCACAATGTCGTTGCCGTTTGTGTTGTCGCCATCACCGACGAGGCCTCCAAATTGGAAATCCGCGCTGACCAAATCAATCACGCCATAGCCGATGTCCATGCCGAGTAGGGCGGTGGAATCCAGCTTTCGGTCCCCATCGGCAATGTCGATTGCCCAGTAGGCCCGGAAATAGGGACTGCCGGTTGTGACGTCCGCTTCGGTTACCCCACTGAGGTTAGTAAAGCTGCCTTGGCTGTTGGTATAAGTCTGCAGCACATTGGAAACTCGAATGTCATCGGGGCTTGCTGTCGTCGCAAAGCTTGCATCGGTCGCGGTGATGATCGCCCCGGAGAGGCTGGAGGCAAGTAGACTGCTGCTAGTGAGTGCGTGGATGAGGTATTTCATGATGATTGGGGTGAGGTGTGATGAGTTTTTCGCAGAATATTGCCTTCTTCGGGAGGGCGCCAATGCCTTTGGATGGGCAACCGTTGCATAAAGCTTGCAGATCGGTCGAAGTGTGCTTTGTCTCCTGCGTATGGCTACCCCGGAACGCACACAGCCGACACTGGCTGAGATTGCCAAGGCTTGCGCCGTATCCACCTCCACAGTTTCACGTGCACTGAAGGATTCTCCGAAACTGCCTGAAGCAACGCGGCGACGGATTCAGGCGGTTGCGGCGGACCTTGGCTATGCCCCGAACTACAGTCTGTCCCGGGTCATGAGTGAAATTCGTTCGCGCAAGAAGCAGGCTTATCGCGAAACACTGGGCTATATCACGGCGGACCCGATCCGGTACGAATCACGCATTTATCAGGGAGTTTGCCGGCGGGCGGAGGAGCTGGGGTACAACATCGATCGTTTCGTCCTGGGAAACCCGGCGAAGGAGGTGTCTGCTTTGGGACGTATGTTGGGGGCACGCGGTGTTCGCGGCTTGGTGGTGGCTCCTTTTGGACAGGCTTATTCAACGCTGCAGTTGAATTGGTCACGGCATGCCGCGGTGGCGATCGGTGACTCGCTCGCGGAGCCGGACTTACACCGGGTTGCCCGGGATGTCGTCCATATGCTGCGCCTCGTTTTTGCACGACTCGAGAAGCGGGGGTATCGGCGAATCGGCTTCCTTATCGACCGTTCACAGGAAGAGCGGATGGATTATAACACGCTCGCCGGGGTGTTGGTGCATGACTGGCACCAGTCGCAAGATTTCAGGGTGGCGCCCTTGATTGCTGAAAAATTGACCGCAGAGCGGATCGTGGACTGGTATCGGCGTGAGCGTCCGGATCTCATCTTTACGATGGATCATTTGGTCTGTGATTGGCTGGAAGCTGCCGGACACTTCGTGCCCGGGGATGTGGGGGTCTTTTTATTCAACTGTTATACCCCCGATTCGAGCATATCCGGGATCTATCCGGCATATGAGAGCATGGGCATGGCTGCGGTAGAGCAGGTTTCGGGGCTTCTGGACCGGGGGGAATTTGGCTATCCGGAAGGTTCACGCCGCTTGCTTGTGCCCGGACAGTGGTGCGAGGGGCGTACCATTCGCCCTCTGGCGGGCAAGAAGACTTAGCGCCAAAGGCTGTCTATCTCTATTGACTCAAAGAGGTGATCGGATTTGTATGTAGGCTCACTGAACTACCTTAACAATACACATACCTCTCGTGAACATTCTTCTGATTGAAGACGAACAAGATCTCGCGACCACCGGCATCATGCAGCTTGAGTTGATGGGCCATACGGTGAAGGCGGTTTATGACCTCGCGGAGGCCGAGGCTTTCATGCAGGCGCCTGAGTTTAAGATTAACCTGGTCATTGCGGACCACCGCTTGCCGGACGGATTGGGGATCGATTACGTTCTGGAGGCCCGCAAGCAGCATGCCGGCGTCGACTATGTGATCGTTTCGGGCTGCCTGACTTCCGATGACATGGCTCGCTTGGACTCGGAACACCTTCCGTATTATCATAAGCCCCTGCTTTACAATAAGCTGATCGAGTCTTTCCGGAAACTGAAGGCGATGCGTGCTCCGACGCATGTCAATCCTCCGGTGACGGCGTCAAGTCCTGAGCCGGAAGCGACGCCTGTGCCTGAGTCCGAGGCAGCACCGGTTCCGGAGGCGAACCCGCCGAAGAAGCGGTTTGGATTCTTCGGCTTCGGGAAGAAAAAGTAGCGAAGGACCGGCGACCGGACATGGCTACCAGACGCCTGCATTCCCGGACTGTACTGTCTCTGGGATGCTGTCTGCTGGTTCTGTCTTTGAGTCCCTTTCTGAGCGGGCAGGATACGCTGCTTGCGACCCTTTGGCCGAGCCTGTCTGCCTTGCTCTTGGTCTTTGTCTCGCGTAGCGCCTTGCTTGGCTTGCTTAGCGGGGCGGTTTGCGGGGCGGTGCTCCTTTCGGCCGGTCCTCTGGATGTGTTTGCCAATGTATTCGAGCGGCAATTCCTGCCGATCTTTGAGTCGAGTTGGAAACTCAGCGCGATGGCATTCACGCTCCTCTTGGGCGGATTTGTGGCCTTGCTTGAGGCAGGAGGCGGATTGCATGCCATCTTGCGGCATCTGCTCGGAGACGGCACGCGGCAGGTGAAGCGTATGCAGTTGACGGTCATGGGCTTCGGCTTGTTTGTCTTCTTTGACGGCCTGGCCAATAGCATGCTGATCGGCCGGATTATGCGTTCGGCGGCCGATCGTGCGGGAGTCTCCCGTGAAAAACTCGCGTATCTGGCTGATACGACCAGCTCCGCGGTGGCCTGTCTGGCCTTTGTCTCGACCTGGATCGCCTTCCAGCTGTCCATGATTCAGGAGGGCTATGCCGCTGTCGGGCGTGAGGCCAATGCCTACGCCTTGTTCTTCCGTTCAGTGCCTCAGAACTTCTACTGCTGGTTTGCCCTTGGTATCGCGCTGGTCTCGATCTTGCGGGGGTTTAACCCCGGGCCGATGTGCCGGGTCGAGGCGGATGCGAGGACCAATTTGTCGAGTGATGGGGAAGAGGCCCTCCAGCCCCGGGGGCATTGGCTCTTCGCTCTGGTGCCGGTTCTCGTACTGAGCCTCTCGATTCCGTTGATTGCCTACTGTCTCGGGGCGGAACGCATTCTGCCGTTTTCGCTTACGAAATTCGCGAGTGCCTATGGGGCCGCTGAGGCTTATGTGCCGCAAATTATGGTCTTGGCCAGCCTGCTGGCTTGTGGGGTGGCGGCCATTCCGGTTCTTCCGCGCGGTGCGGCACCTACATCCCGGATCTTTATCGCTGGCGTGAAGGACCTGCTCGGGCCGGTCGCTATTTTGATCGCCGCCTGGATGTTGGGGGCTGCCATCAGCGAGTTGGGGGCAGCACGGCACATTTCGGAGCTGTTGGGCGGACGCCTGTCGCCCGCATTGCTTCCTTTGGCGGTCTTTCTGACCGGGGCCTGCATTTCATTTTCGACCGGGACCTCCTGGGGCACGATGGCGGTGCTCATGCCCTTGGCGATTCCCGTGGTTTTTCACTTGGGCGGCGACGTACCGGGGGCGGACGTGGAGGAGCTGGTGGTGACGGTGATCGCCGCCGTCTTTAGTGGGGCTGTTTTTGGGGATCACTGTAGCCCATTTAGTGATACCACAATTGTCAGTGCCATTGCCTCCGGTGTCACCCCCATCGACCATGTACGCACACAGCTCCCATTTGCCCTCATCGCTGCATTGGTTGCTGCGGTGCTGGGTTTTCTACCCCTGGGTTTCGGTCTGCCGGTCTGGATCTGTCTGCCTTTGGGGATGTTTGTCCTGTGGTTTGGGGCAGGGCTGAACTTGCGTCTGGGGCGGGCTCACGCCTGTGCTTGAATTGTCCGGACGGCTGTCCATCGTGAATCCGATTTTTTCAGCATTTTCTATTGACGGAAGTAAGCAGATCACCAGATTCCACAGCTTTCCTGTTGAAGGGGCATTAGCTCAGTTGGTAGAGCGCTTGCATGGCATGCAAGAGGTCAGGAGTTCGACTCTCCTATGCTCCACCAGGCTTCGTCCGAAACTCGTTTCGGCGCACGAAGCCTGTCCCGGCGTATCGCAGAGGAGCCGGACTGGGTCTACACCAAAGGTTGGGGACTAGTCATATTTTTGAGTTCTAGTTGTGTTGTTGCTTACCCGCACAGAGCGATGACTCTGAGTCTGTAGTTGTTAAAGTTCCTGAAGCCATAGGCTCTGCGTTGTATGAGTTTCATTTTCCTGTGGAAGCGCTCCTTCAGGTCTGACTGTGTTCAAAGTGCCGATGCCGTTTGCGCAGGTGTTAACCCTGCTCGCGCACAGCAGCCAATGAATGCTGCGGCTGACCATAATTGACTGGCTGAGCCGCCTGGTTCTCCGGTGTGTAAATCCACAACTTCATGGAAGGTACCATTGTCGACGCAAGTACGCGCGAGCAATGCCATTTCCCATGCGGTATGATCCTGTCCATCGGCGATTTCCAATGCGCGCATGAAGAAGCCATCGACGAAAGGCCACGCGCTATGGTTATGGTAGCTTTCCTCGTCAGGAAACCACGGATCAAACAAGGGCACCCCCGCAGGGCTTACCGGGTAGGAACGCATTTCATTCAGTGCGGCTTGCCCCTCCAATACGCCACTAATAACCGCTAATGCCAAGCCCAGTGCGTGTCGCTGGGGCAAGAGATGCCCGTGGCGGTCCTTGTAATAGGTCAGCGTCCCATCTTGCTTTGGGAGTGCCGCTCTGATTGCGAGGCGCAAGCTTTCGGCTCTGGTGTACCATTGAGCCGATTCAGCTGCTTTGCCCAGGCGAGTGGCTGCCCCGGACATCGCCTCCATCCCCAGCACATAAAGGCAGTTGGTGGAGAGTGCTTTGCCCAGGATACAATCTTCCAGCTCCCATTCCTTCGGGTAGCCGGTCGATTTTTGCTCATGAAAATGAATGTCAACAAAGCTGGATTGGCCGCGATACAGGCCATCTTCCGGGTCGTAAAACGGCTCGTAGAAATTTTCAAAAAAATCCATCCCCGTTTCGTATAGCCAGCGCCAGTCGGTAACACTTGCTTCGATTTTATTCAGCAAATCGTGGGCGCACCACAGCCAGACCACATCGTCGGTGCCGCGGACATAGTTGTTGATTCGGTATTTGTTGATAAACTCCAATTCGGTGCAGCTTTCAATTTCCCAAGGCATTCCGATGCCCTCGACAGAGTGTCCCAGAGAGACTTTATAGCCCATTTTGCGTCGCCGCATTCGATTCAGACGCAATCCATTCAGCATGATGTCCGGGTAGAATTGGTTGAGGCCCAACACTCCGGCAAAACTCATGTCGCGCGTATAGATCCAGTCTCCGAAGCCCTTGCCGGCTCCAAAATAGCAGCCGTGCTCCGTAGTGATGATGTTTGATTCCGCATCGCCCAGAGCAATGCGGAACAGGCGCTCAATGAGCGGCGTCGCATTTTTCAAACGTGCCGGGTGACGCGGGGTGGCATCCGGGAGGTCGGACAACTGAATCTCGCGTAGCGAGTCGCGGATCGCATTTTCAGTCAAGGAGAGGGGAGGCTTGTTTAAGAGCATAGGAAAGGAGATTGCGTGCGTTTCTTGTCAAAGGACTTCTTGCCGCGAGGAGGATTTGCCTTCGCCGCGATCAGCGATGTCTGCATACTCCATCACCGGTCGAATTCGCGACTCTCTCGGCCTGTTACAAGACACCGGCGAGTTCAGGGCAGGGGCCGCATGACTGGCGCTCGACGATGTTGACCGGAAGCTTGATGTTGACCGGCTTGTCCGGACGGCCGAAGAGAATTTGATTCTCGAGTTCCTTGACGGCCTGGGCTCCCATTTCGGCGAGGGGAAAATGGACAGTGGTTAGGGCTGGATGGTGTGTTGAGGCGGCGGGTTCGTCGTTGCAGCCCATGATGCTGATATCTTGCGGGATCTTCAGGCCTTTGCTCTGCAGGTAGGACGAGACCACGGTTGCGGCTGTATCGTGGAAGCACATGATGGCGGTTGGCCGTTGCTTTTGGGAAATTAGGTGCTCGGTTGCCTCAATGAGCTGCTCCTGTCCGAAGTTCCCCTGGTCGAAGTCGCAGTGGTAGATGTATTGCGGGCTGACCGGGAGTTCACAATCCCTGAGTCCTTCAACGAAGCCGCGTTGCAGCTCAAGCAAGTTGTAGGTGCTGTTGCCGAATGGACCGGTCAGGTAAGCGATGCGTGTATGCCCCAGGCTGTTGAGGTATTTAACGGATTGGCGGGTTGCTTCCGCATAGTCGGGCACGATGCTGCAGAGTCCGGCTTCATCCATGTGGTGACCGATGTAGACGAAGGGTAGGTTGCGCTTCAGGATAGCTTGAACCAGAGAGGTGTTCGGCGTGCTAGCTGCGATGATTTTGGTCACATTGCCGGATCGCAGTGACTGGGGAAGCGATTCCGGCTGCTTTAGATAGTCAATCTGTGGGTCGAATAGAGAGTAGGCGATGTGTGCGGTTGGGTCGCTCAGGGAGGCGATGGCTCCGGAGAGCATTTGTCCGAAATATTGGTGCTGTGCGCCGCCTGGGACCCCGGAATTGATCAGAAAGCAGATGTCGCCCATTGCGGGATAAATGCGGGCCAGCGTAGCCGGATTCTTGGGGCGGTAATTGAGCTCTCGGCAGGCTTCCATGATTCGGTTACGCGTCTTTTCGCTGATACGAATGCCGTAGTCGCGATCATTGAGAAGGGCTGATACGGCGCTGGGGGAAACCCCGGCGGCTTTCGAGATTTGGGACATCGTGATGTTCCCTGTCTTCTTGTTGGTCGCTGTCATTGTTGGTCAAATAATTTCAGTTTGTTTTCTGTCTGATTCAGGTGGCGTTTGCTCTGTTTGTTAACGTGGAAATGCTGAGTTTTAGCGCTCTTTGGTTTGCGGTTCAATCGTTCGTCTTGGCCGTGTTTGATGATTTGGAGGCTATTATTAGATGATTTTATTTGAGATAAATGAATTATCAAAAATAGTTTTCAGATCTGTTAAGTGGGTGCATGTAATTGCTTAATTACTTATGAAACAATCAGTTTTATCTAAATTTATCAAGTGATAAAATATTTATTTTTATCTTGAATTATTTAGGGGTGCATGTCAGGTGTCGGGTATGAACCCAAAAAAATACTCCATGAATATGTATCTCTCTACTCCTGTTCGCGCTTCTGCATGCTTGTTGGCGGTTGTCTCTTGTTCGTCTCTATCGGCTGTTGTTACGCTGATTGATAACAATGCTTCAAATGAGAGTTGGGTCACGGCTGCCGACTGGTCCGATGGGTTGGCTGTTACTGCCGGAGGGGATTACTCGACCGATGGCTATACGTTGAGGTCGCCCAATACGCCTACTTGGGCGTCAACCTTTCCTGCAGGTGCTACCTTGACGGTGGAAGATGGCACCGGTGCCAGTGGGGGGATTTTTCTGATCAAATCCGGGGTCTTAAACATGGATAATGTAAATCTGGGTTTGGGGGGGCTCGTGGCGAGTAATCCCAATAATGGCACGAACTTGGCGACTACCTGGAATGTAACGAACCTTACGGTCTTGGCTGCGTCGACTACGACGAGTGGCGAATCCGCAGCGATCAAGGGGAGTTATACCGGTAATGATATTACCATGAATGTTACCAACCTGCTGGGGAGTGGATATCTTGCCATCGGTGGTGACGGCGGGGGGCTCTTGTTGAATTATACCTTGAATGTATCGGATGCCTCCGGCTTCACCGGGATCCTGCATTTGGATCGTGGAAACCTTATCTTAAGCTCAGGTCTTACTATTAGTAGTGGCTCGTTCATGATGAGTGATGGCACCAATACGTTAGACTTCGGTGGCTATGACATGGTAGTTTCGTCATTCGAGTTCGGTGCAACTTCGCTTTCGGCCAATACCTATACGAGTGCAGAGTTGAACACTTTGCTCTCGACGGATGTCTTTTCCGGTGTTGGGTCTTTGACTGTGATTCCCGAGCCAGCTACGACTACAATTGCCTTGGGGCTTGCTGTGCTCGTTTTGGGTGCCGGTCGTATTTCCATTAAGCGTCGTCGCAAGTAATTTAACCGGTGGATCCTGCTATGAGCGCGAACTGCGAGCGGCGTGCTTTCACGCTGATCGAGCTGTTGATGGTGGTTGCTGTCATCGCGGTGCTCACGGCGCTTTTGCTGCCGGTCGGCCGGTCGATGCTGGTGAAAGCACGTCAAGCAAAGGCCTCTGAGCAGATGCGCCAGATCGGGTTTGCGTTGCAGTGTTACTCGATGGAGCATAATCAGACCTATCCGCCTGTCGCGGTGGCCGGTGTGCCTTGGGATCGCGAAGCCCTGGATGCGTATTTGTCAAAATATGATCCGAAGGGGCGGCCGGTTTTTGATGGTGGTGGGAATGCGGAATCAACGGACGGAGCGGATGTGCGGCGGGCGTATTCGGCCGGTGGCGCGATGTTCGGAGTTACGAAATGGAATCAGGCGATCAACACTTCGAAGGCGCGGCCAATCATGACTATCCGGAATGCGGAGAAGGCCGTGTTGATCTTCGATGCCAGAGTGACTTGGCGTGGATTGTGTCGGGACGGCACCGACTGGTCGCGGATCTCATCTGATATCCAAAATACAAGCCTGGATGGGAATACCAACATCGACTACCGGCATAAGGGCCAGGCGCAGTTTTTCTTTGCCGATCTACATGTCGAGGCGCTGACGCCGGAGCAGGTGGCCGCAAAGTTTACGAATCGAAAGATCTATGAAGGTCTGGAGTAAAATGAATTTGAGTATGAATGTAGTGAAGAAGCGATACGGTATGGCGGTTTTCTTAGGCCTCTGTTGGATGGGGGGCGGTTTGCCGGCGCAGTCGAGCGGTGGTTTTGCCACGATCCAGCCGCGGTATTATGAAGCGGAGTCGATTCCTGCAAAGTATACCGAAGTTGAGATGGATGAGCTCGCCTCTGGAAGAATGTATGTGCGTGCTTCCAAAAATGACCGCTATTCGCCACTCGCGATGGTAGACTTACCACAGGAGATGGGCCGTGTGACGATCTGGGCTCGCATCCGTGGTTGCTCGCAAGAGCTGAAGACGAATCTAAATGGCAAGGCCGTCGACCTGAAGTGGAAGCATCAGGTTCCGGCTAAGTGGACATGGGTAAATTTCGGACCTTACGAACGTGACGCCCTTGGCGATTCGATTCGCTTCGTGCGTGCGCCGGGCGGAGCGGGGGGCTTGGATGCGGTTTTTCTCGATACGACAAACGCGATCGATCCGAGGGCAGTTGAAGATCTGAAGCTCTATGAAGCCAGGTAAGTCTTTTCTCTGCGGCTTGGTTCTCGCTTTGTCCTTATGGACGGGCTGTTCTTCCCGGACTGAGGCTTCGGATCAAAAAGTGGCAGTGTTCGAAGCGGAGTCTTCACAGGAGTCGCTGACTCGTGTGTTGATTGATGCGAATGCATCCGGTGGGCAGTATCGTGCGGCAACGGCTGATGGAACGACGCTTGCGACCCTGCAAACCGAAGGCTTTGATACCTTTGAAGTCTGGGTTCGGTATCGTGGCCTGCCTCTGGTCTTGAAGTCGAACGAGGGGAGCGAAATTGCCCGTTTGGATGCGAATGAGTCCGGGAATTGGCAATGGGCATCGTTGGGCGTGCATCGTCTTGAAGAGACTGGAGACTCCGTTCAGGTTTTTTCTCCTTTTTCGGACCGCAAGGCATCTGAGGCACCGTCCGGTCTGGACCTTGTGGCGTTGGCAAAGCCCGGAATCGAGGTCGCGGATCTGGAAGCATTGGTCCAGCCGGCTCCAGAAGAAAGTCTTACCGTTCCGGATGCGGATGTGGTTTTAAAGTCGGAACCGGAGGCCGCTGAGAGTGAAGGTCCGGCTACGGCTACAGTGCGTATCGATTGGAGTCAAAAGACCGGCCGGGTCGCTGACCGGCAGTATTCGCTGAATATTTTCAACGGCTATGACACGAAGGTCGCGAACGATCCCAAGTATGTCGAAGGCGTTGCTTACATGGCCTCGCCGATTCTGCGCTATCACAACATGAGTGGGATGCTGGCGGATCCTTCGAAGAATCGTTTCGGTTGGATCGATGAGGACGCGAAGACTTGGGATGCGGAGAGAATTACTGCAGCGCTGGACCCTTTGGAGGGACTTTCACGGGAGCGGCTGATTACGATCGGCAAGTGGCCCAAGTGGATGGATCTGGATAAAGACGGTATGCTGGATCAGGGGCAATACGAAGCCTTTGCTCAATTGTGTGCGGATCTGGTCCGGCTTCTGAATGTCGAACAAAAGCGGGGCATCCAGTATTTTGAGATCAGCAATGAGCGGGACATGGTCTATTGGCTGCGCCAGATGAAAAAAGGCCAGCCCCTACAAATCGATGAGCTGGCTAAAATTCACAACCTCTGTGCGCAAGCCATGAAAGCGGTGGACCCGGGCATTAAAATCGGCGGGCCGGCGGCTTGTCGTGGCGATCTGGTGCAGCCGCTTAAACAGTTCGCTATTCTAACGCTGGAGAATCTGGATTTCCTTTCCTACCACGCCTATGCTTCCGGCGATGCGTCCGAAACGGATGTCAATATCTACAACCGGGCCGGGAGTTTGGGCAAGAACCTGGCGACGATCCGGCGTATGCTGGATGCGATCAGTCCAGACCGTGCGATCGAACTGCATCTGAACGAATACAATATCTGCTATACCCACCGCGTCCGGGATACGCGCATGTCGACGCATAAAGGCGCGGTGTTCGATGCTTTGGTATTTGCACAGTTGGTTCAGAACGGAGCCGATGTGGGGAATGCGTGGAACGAATGTGACAACGTCTACGGTAAGATGGCACGGGATTTCGAGCTCCGGCCGCCGGCCCACGTCTTTCATTATTTCAACAAGCTGATGACGGGGGCCGAGGTTCAGTCTGAAAGCGATTCGCCGCGCGTCGTGGTTCCCTTTGCAGTGCTTCATGACCGTCGCGAGAACTGGGTCCTGATTAACCGGTCGCCTTATGCCAATACTGTGAAGGTTGAATTGAGTGGCGTCGATTCCGATATCTCCGAGGCGAGTGTTCAATGCCTGTCTGCAACAGGCCTACAAGACTTCACCATGAAACTGAGCGACTTGGCAGAAGGTGTCATATTGCCTCCGGACTCGGTCAGTTTCTTTTCGGCAATCGCACAGGACTAAGTGGAGACAGCAAATGAAACTACTTTCGAAATTCGGATCTATTTCTCTTCTTCTATGCTGTGTAGTCGTCCCTTCGGTTCATGCGGCTCCTTCCGGATTGGATGTGTCCTCCCGTATTGTGGTGATCAAGGCGGATGACTTGCGGGAACCCAATGCGAAGTGGAAACGCTTTGTTCAAATTGCGGAAGACAAGGACATTAAAGTTTCGATTGGAATGATCGCATATGGTTTTCCCGCTAAGAATACTGAAGCGGTGCAGTGGGTCCGAGAGCAAGAAAGTAGTGGGCGAGTTGAATTTTGGAACCATGGATGGGATCACAATCGGTGGAAGGACGATACCGGTCGTAATATATCTGAGTTCAACCGTTCGGGATACGAGCACCAGAAAGCACATTTCGAGAAGTCGCAGGCAAAAATGCTGAAAGTTTTGGGGCAGACTCCCGCCGTATTCGGTTCGCCTTTTAATGGTATGGATTTGGATACGGTCAAGTTGCTCGAAGCCATGCCTGAGTTTAGAGCCGTCTTCTACTACGACAAAAAGGAACCCTTGAAGTCAGTCTCGATGGATTCGAAATGCATGCTTTACATGAATCTTCCCGGGGAAAACGACGGGGTCGGAAAGCCGAATTTTGAAAAGTTCAAGGCGAAGTATGCCAGCCGTCAGGCGGAGTTGAGTTTTACCACGCTCCAATTCCATCCCCCATATTTTTCCGAGGCCGGTTTTGTCGAGTTCGAGAAGATTGTCGATTTTCTCAAAGCGGAAGGCTGGGTCTTTATGTTGCCGAGCGAGTATGTCGACTGGGCTCAGGCGCAAGCTTCTGGTAATTAATCGTGTCGCTATTGTCGCTTCAATGTTCCAGCTTATCCCTCAACGCGAGAAGATGAAAGATTGTATGAATCTGCTGGAGGAGTCTTGTTCCGTCGAGAAACTGGAATCGATTCTGTCGGCTCATCCAGGACAGCCTCTACTCCCACCATTGGGAAGTGCTGTTTGGCATAACAGCCGGTATGATGATTTTTTCGAGCCACTGATCGCTTTAGCGAAACAGGAGGTGGGGCAAGCGCTTCCTGAGCTGACGGATGAGTTGTATTCTGAATTTCATCGGTCGGGAAATCGTTCCCGCTTTGAAACGGCCTATTTCGAAAGAAGGCGTCGCATCGCCCGCGCTGCGATTGCCTACCTTCGGCTGGATGAAGATTCGGCAGCGCGTGGGAGAATCGGACGTTCGCTCGTCGAAAAACTGGAAGCGCTCGGACGGGATGAATCCTGGGCAGTGCCCGCGCATGTCGAGTCGCTCAGCGGGAAGGACCCGTTACAAATCGATCTGTTTGGCGGGGAAACAGCTGCTTTAGTTGCCGAACTCCTTGTGCTCTTTGATCCCCTCATTCCGCACTCGCTGAATGAGGCCCTTCGCCAGCGGATAGAAACGCAGTTTTTCGATAATTACCTGGAGCGGCATCAGGATTTCTGGTGGACACAAACATCTAACAATTGGAATTCAGTTTGCCATCAAGGAGTCCTTGGGGCCGCTCTTCTGCTATTGGATGATGCTGCCAAGCTTGCCGAGATACTGAACGTGTCCTGTCGCTATCTAAAAACCTTTATCGCTGGTTTTACGGATGATGGTGGCTGCACGGAAGGTCCGATCTATTGGGGCTACGGCTTTGGCTGGTTCTCAAAGCTGAATGCGCAATTGGAAGCGCGGTCCGAGGGGCATCTTTCCCTTTTCGAGGGGAGTTCCAAAATTCGTAAAATTGCCCGCTTCGGTTCCTTGATGACTTTGCCGGGGAACTGTCTCGTGAATTTTGCAGATTGCCCTTCGAATGGCATCCTGCGTCCCAGTGTGCTTTGTTATTTGGGAGAGCGATTGCAGGAGCCTGTCTGTATGGACCATGGTAAACGAAACTACAAAAAGTTGCTGCAGAGCGAAATTGAGCTGGATCGGGAACGGTCGGATTTCTTCTGCTTCTCCGGTTTGTTGCTCCATGATCCGGGGACGGTTGGTTCCGATCAAACAAGTGGTGTGTTGGAAGACGTTTACTTGAAGGACTTGAACGTCACAATTGCGCACAGTCATGGGGCCGGTGGCGATCAATGGCACTTTGCTGCCAAGGCGGGCCATAATGACGAGGCGCATAATCATAACGACTGCGGCAGTTACATCTTAAATGTTGGGGAGACTCCGATGATTCAGGAAATTGGTTCCCCTGAATACGTGAAGGACTACTTCGATCTTGAGAAACGATATGCTTTTCTGGCAGCTCGAACCAAAGGGCATTCGCTGGCGGTGATTAATGGCCAGGAGCAAGCCGGAGGTGGGGAGTTTAAGTCCGAGGTCCTGGATCAATCGGCGGGGGGAGACGAATTGCGTCTGACGATGGACTTGACTCAGGCTTATCCCGTTCAGGCTCGATGCCGTCGCTATAGGCGCACTTTTTGTTTCAACAAAGCCGCACCTTTCCTCGAAGTTACTGAGGACTTTGAACTGGAGTCTGTGGATTCGTTGGAGAGTGCCGTGATTACGAGCTGCGCGGTTCAGATTGCGGACGGTCGGGTTCTTCTTTCCCATCAGGATATCTCCGTGACTCTCGTTCCTTTGGAGGGCACCTGCATTGGTGGCTTCGAGCAGCTTACCTATGCGAAGCATTCAGGCGTGGAAGCGTCCGTATATCGAATTCGTTTTTGTCCTGTTCATTTGGACGCAAAAAGCAGGATTGCCTATCGTATCATTCCAACTGCTTTCAAGCCGATCGGATCGGCAATTCAATCAGACGCTTAAATTCGTAGCGCCCATGCCGCTAGACTAAGTTGTCATTTGTGCTTAATATGAGAATTAACCTCTTCGCGATTAGCCTGATGCTAGGGTTGATGGCTTCGTCCGTTTCCGGGCTCAGTCTGCCGAGTATCTTCAGCGACCACATGGTCTTACAGCGTGATCAGAGGAATCCCGTGTGGGGGCAGGCGGCACCGGGGGATCGAATTACTGTAAGCATTCAGGAGCAGCATTATGAAGTTGTTGCTGGCGATGACGGGAAATGGCGCATCTGGCTGGAGCCGATGCCAGCGGGAGGTCCGTTCACTCTGGAAGTGAAGGGAGGGACTACGATTCAGTTTACCGATGTGCTGGTGGGGGAAGTCTGGTTTTGCTCCGGACAGTCGAATATGCAGTGGGCTGTCGGAAATAGTAATGATGCCGATGTGGAAGTGGCCTCTGCGAACTATCCGCAGATTCGTTTGCTTACGGTCCCGATGGTGGGACGACAGGAGCCGCAGGAAAACTTTAAAGGCGAATGGAAGGTCTGTTCGCCGGAGTCAGTGAAGTGGTTTTCCGGGGTTGGCTATTTCTTTGGTCGACGAATCTATAACGCACTGAATGTGCCGGTCGGGCTGATTGATAATTCCTGGGGCGGTTCGGCTGCCGAAGCATGGATTCCCCGTAATGTATTGGCAGAGGATGCGCGCTACGCCGATCTCTTGCAGGAGTGGGACGAACGCACGCGAGGCTATACGGATGTTCTGCATGCTGAAAAGAAAGCGGTCTATCAGGCGTGGGTGGATGCGGGCAAACCAGAGCCGAAACAGAAGGCGCCGAGAGATCCTCGTTACGCGCAGCATCGACCGGGAAATATCTACAACGGCATGCTGTATCCGACCTTAGGCTACGGCATCCGCGGAGTGATCTGGTATCAGGGCGAAACGAATGCGGCATACCCCGAGAATTATACCGACCTGATGACTAAGCTGATCGACAACTGGCGGACGGTCTGGGGGCAGGGTGACTTCCCATTCTATTGGGTGCAACTTGCGGATTTTAAGGACGAGTCCTCGGAGCCACAAGACCATGAATGGTCCTATCTAAGAGAGGCACAAACCATGACGCTGGATCGCTTGGATCATGTCGGTCAGGCGGTTGCCATTGATGTTGGGGAGGGACGTGAGATTCATCCGCGGAACAAGCAAGTAGTTGCCAATCGGCTCGCACGTCTCGCGCTTTCCAATGATTATGGATTCAAGATGGCCAGCCAAAGTCCCAGATACAGGGATGTGGCATTCCAAGACAGCACGGCGTTGGTCCACTTCGATTACATCAACAAGGGGCTCTATGCTTTCGATACCAGTGAAGTGCTTGGCTTTACCATCGCTGGAAACGATATGAAATTTGTCAAAGCCGAAGCCGCAATCGCCGGAAAGGATACGGTTAAAGTCTGGAGCGAGGCGGTTCCCGATCCGGTTGCCGTGCGCTATGCCTGGGCGGCCAATCCGGTGTGTAATCTCTATGACCGTAACGGCCTTCCAGTGACGCCTTTTCGGACGGATCAATAGTTGTTAGCTAGTTGCCAAATTTTTATTCCACCAACAGAGCCTAAAGAACTCATATGCAACCGAATATCATCGTTTTTTTTACTGATCAGCAACGTTGGGATACTCTGGGTCTCAATGGGAATAAGTCCGGGTTAACTCCAAATTTGGATCGTCTGGCTGCTGGCGGCACATTTTTCAAGTATGCAGTGACTCCGCAGCCAGTCTGTGGGCCGGCACGCAGTTGTTTGCAGACTGGGCAGTATGCCAGCACGACCGGCGTCTGGTGTAATGGGCCTGGTCTAAAGGCAGATTCGCCTAAATTGGCAGAGCTCTTTGCTGCTGCGGGATACCGAACCAGCTACATTGGTAAATGGCATTTGTCCGAGCAGGAGGAAGAGGGCCCGGTTCCGGCCCATGCACGTGCGGGATATCAGGATTGGCTCGCCGCCAATGCGACTGAGTTGGTCAGCGGGCCCTATTCAGCTCGCCTTTGGAATGAGGATAACCGGGAAGTGCAGTTGCCTGGGTATCGGGTGGATGCACAGACCGATGTCATGATTCGCTACATTGCCGAGCGGGCCGCCGAACCGGTTGAGACGCGCAAGCCTTTCCTCCTTTTTCAGTCATATTTGGAACCGCATCACCAAAATACCGATGACTCCTATCCCGCTCCGGATGGCTACGATGAATTGTATCGCGATGCTCCCTTGCCGCCGGATTTGGCAGCACTCGGCGGGACGGCACCTCAACATTGGGCTGGCTATTGTGGTATGGTGAAACGTCTTGATGAGGCTCTGGGACGCACGATGGATGCACTCCAATCAACCGGTCTGGCTGAGAATACAATCGTGGTCTTCATTAGTGACCATGGTTGTCACTTCAAGACGAGGAATGGTGAATGCAAACGGACGCCTCACGAATCGTCCGTGCGTGTGCCTTTTGCCATCTGGGGGCCACTTTGGAACGGAGGTGGGCAACGAACTGAGGCGGCGAGCTTGGTCGATTTCATGCCAAGCCTTCTAGATAGTGCCGGTATTGAGGTCCCCGATTCGGTGCAGGGGAGATCCTTGCTTCCTCTGACGCGTCAAGCTTCGGAAGTTTGGCCGAAAGAAAGCTTTATTCAGTTCAGCGATCACTATGTGTCGCCGGGGCGCGCACTACGCACAAATCGTTGGAAGTATGCCGTCACGGCGAGTGATGAATTTTACGGTAAGGGAGACGCTCCAGTTTATACCGAGACACATCTCTACGATCTAAAAAGCGATCCCTATGAGTTGAACAATCTGGTGAATTTGGCATCACATGCGCAGATACGCGACCAATTCAAAGCACGATTACTTCAGAAGATGGAAGAGGTTAGTGAACCGCCGGCGCTGATCGTTTCAGCAGAGGCAATGCCTGCCGGGCAACGCACGGTCGACTATCCCACGTATTCCCCGGCGCCATAGTCTTGTGTCTGAGGTCGTTGCGATCCTTCGTGAGGGGGGGCGAAAGAGGGGTGTTTGCCGGGGGAACGGGAGCTGTGCCAGACCCTCCTCGTCAGTCGTCCGACGCTGTCCAAAGCCCTGAAGACATTGGAACGGGAAGGGCTGCTTGAGTCCTCGGCGAAAAGCCGCAGGAAGATCGTTCCGGAGTTTGACACCAAGCCAAAGCGGGAAGGGCCGGTCGTGTTGCTGCTGCCACAGGCACTCGAAACGATGGAACTGCATACCGTTCTTTGGATTAATCGCCTGCGGATGGACATGTCGGGCGTGCCTCGAGAATTCAGTATCCGCGTCGATCCGCGCGTGTTTTCGGAAAACTGTGAGGTGCACCTGGAGCGAGTCACGCGTTCCATGGATGCGTCGTGTTGGGTGATTCCCTATACGACACGCGCGATGCAGCATTGGATTGTCGACAGTAAGCTTCCGTTCGTGGTGGTCGGTTCATGCTTCAAGGGAGTTGCACTGCATTCGGTGGATCTTGATTTTAGGTCTGTGGGTCGGCATGCGGCCGGGATGTTGCTGTCTAGAGGGCATAAGTTTCTCTGTATGGTAACTACGGGGCGGGTGAATGCAGGCGGCAGGCTGACCGAGCTCGGTTTTCTTGACGGCTGTCGGACGCATTCAGACGGGGGAGATCCAGGCGGAAATCGTGACGCATAGCGGTACGAGGGAAGGCTTGTGCCGGAGTCTGTCGCGCTTGATCCGGTACAAAGGAACACCGACTGCATTTTTTATCTCGGGGGCGCACGAAACGCTCACGACCGTGTCCTGGCTGGCGCAGAAGACTCTTCGTATGGGGGTCGATTACGCCCTGATCTCCCGGAACAACGATGTGTTTCTCTCGCACCTAGTTCCTTCCGTGCCCTGTTACCGGCGTGACCACGAGAAGTTTTCGGTCGCCCTGGTCCGCTTGATCCAGCGCATTTTGAAAGAACCGAACATTCCGCCCACCTCCGTCAAAGTCTTACCCGAGTTTGCCCCCGGGAAGGCGCTTGAATTGGTGAATGGAAGCGACAGGCATCAATAGATGCGGTTTGAGATGTGCATGCTTCGGGCATGTGTAATTAAAGGTTTAACTGATTCGCTTTGACTCTGGAATACGTCGTCGACGTGACCGTGTCGATGTGACAGGAAAGAGCTGTGCGTGCCGCGTCCCGCGCCATCCGTATGATCTCCGTGGATTCCTGAATACGGCAGAATCCCTGTCCGGCGCGAATGCTTTCTGTCTGAATCGGCGTACCAGATACTGCAAAGATTCGACGGGAATTTGAAGGCCTTCGATCTTGCGGCTTTTTGTGCCGGTGGGGCAGCATGGAGGTACCATGAATACCCCTGAGAGATCTCTACCAAATCGGGCATGTGCGCCTGGAGGGATGCAAAACGCCGGGCTGTGTTGCCGCCCGGGATCAGGTGTATAGAATAGAATCAAAACCCTGTGGCCGGAATTTCGCCGGTATCTGCTTTTACATGAAAAATCACACGATCTATTTATTACTGGCGCTGCTTGGCGCCTCGGTTTCCTGTTCGGCGAATACCGAAAATCCTGCGGTGACCCCGGCGATTCGAAATCCCTGGTTGGACCAGCACAAGCGGATCGATGCGCGCTTGCAGAGAGGGCCCTCGGATATTCTTTTTATCGGTGATTCGATCACCTTCAACTGGTCCTCGAACAGCCGGGGTAAACCGGTCTGGGACAAGCATTACGCCAAGATGGACATCGTGAACATGGGCATCAGCGGTGACAAGACCGAGAACATCCTTTGGCGTCTGCAAAACGGCAGCCTCAAGGAAGTGGATCCCAAGGTCGCCGTGGTTCTGGCCGGCATCAATAACATTCACCGTGATAGTCCCGAGGAAATCGCTGCGGGCGTGGAAGCGGTTGTCAATGAGGTGCTGGAGGATTGCCCCTCCTGCCAGGTGCTGCTCATGGGGCTGTTCCCCCGCGGTTACCAACCGACCGCGATGGAGCGTCCCAAGGTGAAAGCGGTGAACGCGATCATCTCAAAAATGGCCGAGAATCCGCGTATCGAGTTTTTGGATATCGGGGAGCAGTTTCTCGATGAAGACGGTGTTTTCACCAAGGAAATGTCACCCGATGCGCTCCATCCGCTGGCCCCGGGCTATGAGATCTGGGCGAATGCGATGGATCCGATCATCCGGGAGATGTTGAGCAACCCTACAGTGGCAAAATAACATTTCGTATATATTGGACGAACCATTTTAGACAAAACTCCGGTCACATTCGACAATCATATGGGTTTGTTTATACTGCGTGTAAGCGTAAGATTTTATGCAAGTTAAGGTTAATATTTAGCAACTTTTTCCCCACAGCTCATCTCGATTTCAGAGGGAGTTTTGGTAACAAATTAGGCTACTCCATGTTTAAGATAGGATTACTCACAATGGCCGCGCTCTCTGCTGCGACGGCAGGCTTGAATGCCAAAGTTGTCTTTTCAGACAATTTTGAGGCCTACCAGCTGGGTTCGTCGATCAATGGCCAGATGGGCTGGGCAGCTGATGGCTCTTACAAAATTGTGAAGTCGGGGAGTGGTCAGGCTGTCTTCTCGGGGCGCAAGGTTGCGGAAGCGGCGATCTCCCATGGATTCGCCGCGCAGGAAGGCACTTTTTATATTGGGGTGGATGTAAATTACTCCAAGAGCGCGTCCAACTTCTTCTGGATTGCTGCCACGGATGCAGCGGGTGACGACCATACGGTGGGCGCTGTCTTCGGGGTGAAGCAGGAGCAGGATCTTGTGACGCTTCGGGTCCGGGAGACTGGGTCGAGCACCAAGAACTCGCGTACTTCGGCTTACACCAACCCTTCACGGATGGTGATGGAGATTACAGCTTTGGCCGGCCGCTATACCTGTAAGGTCTGGTTCGATCCGTCCAGCAGCTCGGATAAGCCGCTCCAGACGGTTTCCGGTCAAATGAGCGCGGATCTGCTCGATACCTTTTATGCCCGTCGGGCCTCCGTGAGTCATTCCGCCATGACCATGGACAACCTCATCATTGCGACGACTTTCGAGGAAGCCGCTGCACAGTCCCAATAACTTCCTTATTTATATAACAATCCCAATCATCAAACCCTAAATCAGATCAAATATGAACCCTAAGAACATCCTACTCACATCGGCAGCGCTTTTCGCGGCATTCCCGATATACGCCGCAACCTACTCATGGCAATCGAGCACATCAGGTAACTGGAGTGAAGCTGCGAACTGGGACCAAACGGGCTTTCCCTCGACATATGGCAATAGCGTTACGACGCCAACTAACACCGGTACGGCGGTGCTTGATACCGATATTGAGCTCGATCAAATTCTTAACTCCGGTGCGGCTTGGACTATTCAGGTCTCCGGCACACGCACTGCGAGCCTGGACTCTCTGGTCGTTGGCGGCTACGGCAGTCTGGAATTCTACATTATCGACCCCTCCTACTCACTGGACATGACGGTCGGCAATCTCTCGGTTTACACGGGTACGCTGGCCCTTGGTCGAGCAAACGGTTTTGCGGACCGGACGATTACGAATTTGAACGTGACTGGTTCGACATTGATCCGAGGGACGCTCAACGTTAATGCCACCGGCACCGCCAGCTTTGGCGAAGTGAATGTGGATGGTGGTAATTTCTCCATCTTCGCACTCAGAACCTCATCTACCGCATCCGGTGGGGTTACTACGGCTGGTCTTTACGGCGACTCCGGCCAAGTCTATACGACCTCCGCCAGTGCCGCAACCACAACCGTGCTGACGGGGAATCTGACAATAGACACTGCCGCCGCCACTGACTACACCTTTGGCGGCACGATCCTCGATCGTGCTGGTAGCGGCACCGGTGGGGACGTCTCCCTGGCCCTCGTGAAAAACGGCACTGGTACGCAGCGCCTCAGCGGAGCCAACACTTACACGAACACGACGACAGTCAATGCCGGCACCCTGCTGGTCAACGGTACGCACACCGGTGCGGGTGCCTATCAGATTAACGGCGGTATGCTGGGTGGCACCGGTTCGATCACGACCGACAATGCCGACATCGTTGTCGCCAATGGTGGCGGACTGACCCCGGGTGACGGTGGCGTGGGCACACTCACTCTTGACCTGGGAACGGGCACGCTGGACCTCTCCGGTGCCCTGCAGGCTGCGAACGCCTTGGCTTTCCAGATCGACACGATTGCCTCGTCCGACCTCATCGACTTGACTGGCATCCTCAACATTGGCACTGGCCTGCTGGACTTCGACAGCTTCGACTTCTCGCTGCTCGCAGGTGTTGAAGCGGGCACCTATACGCTGATTTCCTCGACCGAAAGCATCGTTGGTAGCCTCGGGGCCACCACCAGCGGCACTGTCGGCGATTGGACCTTCGACCTTTACCTCTCTGGTGACAACCAAAACGTTCTGATGGATGTCGCCACGATTCCGGAGCCTTCAACATTCGCACTGTTAGCCGGGCTGTTTGGCTTGGCGAGTATCGCGATTCGCCGTCGTAGCCGGTAAAAATTTCTGCAAGGCATCATGCCTCGCATAAGCCCTTAGGGGTGGGGGAAGGCATACCACATTTGTGGTATGCCTTTTTTGTGTTTGATGGTTTCGGGGCGGGAGTCCACTTGGGTGGGGCGGACGGTTGGGGAGCCATGCGAGATGATGATCTAGAGGTCCATCGGGCGCGAGCAAGCTCGCACGCCACGGTGTGCGTGCTCGCATTTGGTTACGCAAAGCCCGGTTCATCCCATTTACTTAAGTCTGCTTCTTTTGCAAAATGCGAAGGTAGCGCAGGGCCTCCGGCACCGCACGGGGGTACGATCGGGTGAGGCTTGCAACGACGCTATGCGCACCGGGGACCCGTCTTCGCCCGAGGGCTACGCCGAGGCACGCGGGAATGGCACTACTTTAAGCTTCTTATCGTAGTGGCGACTTCAGTCGCCATCGAGCCGAGGTGGCTTAGGATGCTGAATATGGCAGCTAAAGCAGCCACTACGAGCGACGCTTTGTTGCAATAGGAACCCTTCAATTTGTCCTTAAAGTAGTGCCATTCGAGGCACGCGGTGCAGCGCTACCTGTAAACAAAAGGCTCATCGTCGTATTCGGGGAAAGTCCGGCATTGGCCATGAGTCCTGGTCCGCAATCAAGCTGACCCACACAATCACTCGACTGGATCGAGCTCACCGATAAGCTTTACACAAGTCTGACCCGATGGAATCCGTCCACGTCAATAAGCCCTCTCCCGGTCAGTGACGAGGAGCCAAACAAAAGGCTCAAACCTTTTACATCCGGGTTTGTATCGCCGTCGAGGGGCGACGTCTATCATGTGCTTCGAACTGAAACGGAGGTGCTTTCGGCCGTGGAATGAGCGCGCCGTTAACACGGCTCAGCACGAGATTCAGCGGCGACGTTTGCGAGGCGCTGCGATCGCCAGTGCGGCGGCCAGGCCGAGGCCCAAGGCACAGGTCTTCGGTTCCGGTACGGCGGCGGCGTAGCTGTCGGCGAAGCGCTCACCGACGGTTTGAATCGAGTAGGCATCCAGGTGCATGTCGTCTTCTTGCAGCGTGAGGTCGCTGGTGTCGAAATAGGAGCCCAGTTCCATGTTATCCATCACGTTCTGTTGGGCGGCTCGGACAACGGTGCCGTCCGTTTCGCCATAGTTTCCATCCTCGTGGATCAGGGCGGTGACGAATTGCATACTCGAGGTGTCATAGCCGAGCCCGCTTAGGTAGCTGTAGACCTCAGTGGTAAAAGTGGTGAAGTAGGTTTCGTAGACGGAGGAGTAGTAGGTGTTGTCGGCGTCGCTTTCGCCCTGATACCAAAAGAAGCCCCGCAAGTTAATCGTGTAGCCTTCGGTATCCAGTGTGCTGAGGGCATTGGCGACCTGGCTTTGCCAGTCCAGCCACATGGTGTTTTCCGTGCCGGAACCGTTCGGGTTCCAGTCATCACGAAGGTTGGTCCCGCCGTCGGTGACCTTAATGATGGCTGTGTTATAGCCTTGGTCGACCAAGGCCCGGCCCAAGGTGATTTCAGGGCCGTAATAACCGGTGTCTATCGGTTGCAGGGTCGTGAATTCCCCGCCGGATGTCGTGTCGTTGGACGAGGGTCCGTCCGTCTGGTAGTAGTACATGACTTGAGCGTCACGCGGGTCTTCAGTGTAGCCGGTATGAACGCGTCCGGAGGCGTTGCTCTGTCCGGCTAAAAAGAAGATATCAATGCTCTCTGCGGGCAGCTGCGTGCCAAGGCCGCACATGCAGAGCGCGGTGAGGTAAAGATGATGATTTTTCATGGGATTTTTGATTTGGGTAAAACGGGAACGATCGGCCGCGTGAGGGTCGCATGCGGCCGGCTTGAAACAGAGCTTCGTTACGAGCGGCTTTACGGGTATACTTGCCGCTCGAGTCTTCGACTCGCTGACCGGAGGCCTTGCCTGTCGGTGGCCCGCCGGGCTTCTCTAGGTGAACGGGTTTTGCTTGGAGTCCGCGAGGGTCAGATTCCTGAAATTGCCGATGCGATGGAAGGTCAGGAAGTTGGCATCGTGTTGGTTTTTGGCACCTCCCTGATCGTCATCCCAAGCGGTCCGGCTGACGGCGATGATATCGTCCCCCTCGAAGAGCCAGTCGACGTATTGGAAGCCATGACACTTGGGGTCCGGATGGTAGAGCACCACATAGCGGATTTCCCATTTTCTCGCATCCTCGGAGCAGAGCAGCGCCAGCGTGTTGCGCTGAAAGGTTTGCTTCTCACAGTCGCTGTGGATGGCCGGAACGGCATTGGAGAGTGTCCAGTACAGTCCGGACTCAGGGTCATGGCGGATGGTAAACTTGGTGGCACCGCCGGGCAGGTCGATCAGGTCGAGTTCGGGGTCGAAACGGAGCGCCTGTCCCTCATCGTCAAGGCTGACAATGGCCGCTTTGCCCGCCGTGTTGTAGTCGACCCGTAGGATGTCGCCGATCTGTCCATTGGGCAGGACGACCGCATTGCCTTCCAGCCAACCGCCGAACTTGCCATCCAGCCACTCCTTGGAGTGCCTGAGGACCGGAGTGAACTGCCAGCTGTCGCGGCGAAGGAGGTCGGCTCCGACGGGTGCCGACATCATGACCGGATTGTAGCGTTCGCCCCAGCGCGTGCTGCCGCTGGCATCCTCAATGGCCCGCCAGAGGCGTCCATTGTAAACCGCGAATGCGGTCGGTGCGGTATGGTACTGTCCGAAGGGGGTCAAAAGCCCGGTCCGCGTGTCTTTCGGTTCGGTCCAGGTGTAGCCGCCATCGTCGCTGCGCCGGATGACCATATGTCCATGATGGTGGGTCGGTCCGAAGAGGTAGAGGGCGCCCTGGTGGGCGAGCAGGCCGGACCAGAAGGCCGGCGTGATGCTGGCGATTTCCTTCCAGCTCTGCCCCTGGTCGTCGCTGCGGAAGATCAGGGTGGTGGCGGCCTCGTGTTCCTTGGTTTCCGGACCGAAGAAATCATGGCTGGCCACATAGGCGCCGTCTTCGAGTTTGGCGATACTGGGTGAGCCGATGTACCGTCCCTCTTTGACATAGCTGTGGTTTATGACGCTGCCGGGAGGCGGCAGAACCACAGAGGGATTTTTTTCTGTTTCAAGTGATGACGGCATGATGGAAAAAGCGTTTTAAATTGCACTCTAAGTTGAATGCATCAGCGTAAGTATGTTGTCTGATAACATCCTCTAGCATTGTTGAATTGTGAGCTCACTTAAAGATCTCAGCCTTAAACATGGTGGTAAATATACCGTACAATCTGGTATGTGGGGGCTGCCCCCGCGCAATTACTGGCTGATTTTCGAGACCTTCGACGTTCTGCCCGCAGGCTATATCAGCCGTGCGGCTCAGATTCACCACAGTTGGTCCATGCGCTGGCATGTGGATACCGGCGCATGGCGCGACCTGCAGTATTATTCCCTCCTGTTTATTACGAAGGGGAGCGGTACCTTTCTAGACGAGTCGAGCAAGCGTGAGATCCCGATCAAGCAGGGGGACTTGCTTTGCGTGTTCCCCGGGCGCAAGCATGCCTATTCGCCGGCCAAGGGAGCGTCCTGGAATGAGATCAATGTGGAGTTTGTCGGTCCCGTTTTTGACGCCTGGGTGGGGATCGGCTTGCTGGATCCGAATGAGCCTGTACGGCATCTCGTACCGTCCGGAGACGAAGCGGAAATCGAGGCCTGGGTTGCCCGGTTTCACGAGGTCGTCCTGCCTCTGGCGGAGCGGAGCGTTTCGGAACCCGTTCTGGAGGATTCGGGGCGCTTGATCAACTTGATTGCCGCGATGTGCAGCACCTGGCAAAGCAACGTGAAGCATGAGGAAGTGGAGTGGGCGAACGAGGCCCGGAAGCAACTGCTGGATCTACCGCTGGAGGAAAAGCCCGACTTCGTGGCCCTGGCCCGTGCCTTTGGCTTGGGGGAGCAGGCTTACCGGAAGAAGTTCAAAAAGCTCTGCGGGGTCAGTCCGTTTGTCTTCCGTTCGCGTCAACAGATTGAGGCGGCCTGCCACGAACTGATGTCGAGTCACAAGTCGATCAAGGAAATCGGCTATGATCTGGGCTTCGGGAGTTTGTTTTACTTTTCCAGAAGGTTTAAACAGGTGACGGGAATGACTCCGGGGGAATACCGGAACCAAGCGAGCCACTAGCCCTTATCGTCCCGGTGCCGGCGGCTTCGGCGGGGGGCCAATCATATTGATATCATTTACCATAAAAGACAAAATGGGGTGGTTTTTTTGAGGCTGTTCCGGGTTGTCGTACGCAGTGCTCAGGCCTTGAATTGTGGGATGCGAACTCTGTCTGTTATTACGTCATTCATTCTTGCCCTATCCTGTGTTTCAGCGGCAACACCGGCTTCAGCGAATGCCGCCGTACCCTCGATTCCTGAAATCAGAAACCCGCACATGGGTGTGTGCACGCACTTTGTCCGAAAGAAAGGGATGAAGCATTGGGACCCCAAGAAGTATATGCCCATGGTGGCGGAGCTGGGGGTCGGTTGGATCCGCGACGAAGTGCTGTGGAGCCAAATTGAGCAAAGCAAGGGCGAATACCGCATGCGCTGGCAGGATATGGAATGGATCAATCTGGCGAAAGAGAATAATATTAAAGTGATCCTGACGGTTGCGGGGGGCAGTCATTTCTATGGAGACGACTATTTCGATCCCGACGGCTATGCGGCACTCTGTGCCTATCTGGCGGAGGAGCTGAAAGGCAAGGTGCAGGTGCTTGAGGTTCAGAATGAGCCTTTTAATCACTACTCCTCACACTACGGTGAAGGCACTCAAAAGGGGGGTGACTGGTATGGCTTAAGGCATGGCACTCTGAACGTGGAAGGCTGGGTCGACCATTACCGTGTTACGCTCAATAAGGCGGCCGATGCCGTCAAGGCCGTGAATCCCGAGATGAAAGTGATCGGCCTGGGTTCTTTTCCTGCCATCAACTACCGGCAGATCGAGGCCGGGCTCTCTCCGAATGTGGACGGTATTGTCGCGCACCCTTACAGCTATCGCGTCGTCCCGGAGATCATTCCCTACAAGGACAATGAAAAAACGATTGTGAAGAACGGGAACCGCCGTGTCACGGACGAGGATGGAACCTTTGCCTCCTTTGTTGAGATGCAGATGGATTTTTCGGCCAAGCATCATGGCCCGGACGAGATGTGGTTGACGGAATGGGGCTACACCAATTTCCGCGAGCGATGGGACGGCGATCCCGATCGTTGGGGGGGCAACTACTGGGGCTTTAACGAGTATGCGGTGGCGGTCTATGCGCAGCGTCGTTTTGTCGAAGGGCTTGGCCTCGGCGTCGAGGTCAGCGTGTACTACTCCTTACTGGACGACAATTACAACCAGGACGACCGGATCCGGGCCGAGAGCAACTCGGAGAATCATTTCGGCCTGATCACGAAGGATGATGAGAAGAAGCCGGTTTTTGGTGCCATTCAGAAAGTGGCGACACTGATGAATGGATTTACCGTTTCGGACGAACTGAGCTACCAGATTGAGAAAGGCAAGCCGCGTCTGGACAGCACTCCGGTGCACTGGTGGTCGGGTTCGACGCTCGAAGCCCTGGACGCGATCCGCTCGTACCAGTTCAAGGATGCGGATGGCAGCACGGTCATCGCCCTCTGGTCCATGGAGCGGGTGGGGGACCGTTCGGCCCGCGCCGCCAATGTGAGTGTCGATCTACCCTTTGAAGGAACAGAGGTCGAAGTGATCGACCTAATGAATGGCAAAACATATAGCCCTTACACCGAGGATCGGGACGGGCAGCTGTATCTTCCGAGTTTCGCCGTGCCTTCGCATGTCGTTCTGCTGCGTCTGAGCCGATAGTGCTTGTCGCGCTTGCCGATAGAATCCCGTTCTCTAAATCATGCATTGGATTGATTGGATAATTGCCCTGGCTCCTGTTTTTCTGGTCCTCGGTCTGGCAATTTACAGCCGCAAGTATGTTCGCGGTGTGGTGGATTTCCTGGCTGCCGGACGTGTGGCCGGGCGCTATGTGATTTCGGCGGGTGACCTGACGGCCGGTTTGAGCGTGATCACGCTGGTTGCGCTGGTGGAGTCGAAATACCAGGTCGGCTACGCGCTATCATTTTGGGAGTATTTGACGGTGCCTGTCGGCATCATAATGGGCTTGACCGGGTTTTGCGTCTACCGTTTCCGTGAAACGCGTTCGCTCTCGATCGGGCAATTCCTGGAGATGCGCTACAGCCGCTCCTTGCGTATCGTGGCGGCGACCCTGCGCACGCTTTCGGAAATGATCACCAACGCGATCGGTCCGGCTGTGGCGGTGAACTTCTTCATCTATTTCCTCGGTCTTCCCCATACGGTTACGATTCTGGGAATGGCCCTGCCCACCTTCGGACTGCTCGTCGGGCTTTCCTTGTGCGTCTGCATGGTGGTGATCTGGCCGGGCGGGCGTATCTCGCTCCTGATCTCCGACGCGATCCAGGGGCTGATGTGCTACCCCATCTTCGTGGTGATCGCGGGTTACGTGTTCCTGCACTTCGGCTGGCACGATACGATTGGACCGGTGATGATGGACCGCGTTCAAGGCGAGAGTTTCATCAATCCCTTCGACATCGAGAAGCTCCGAGACTTCAATATCTTTGCGATCTTCGTGACGATCATGGGGAGCATCCTGAACAAGGCCAGTTGGATCGGCAACGATACGACCGGCAGTGGACGGACGCCGCATGAGCAGAAGATGGCGGGCATCCTGGGGACATGGCGTAGCCTCTATGCCTGGCTCATGATGATGCTGGTGGCTGTGATGATTATCACACTCATGACGCACCAGAAATTTGCGGGTGAAGCGCATGACATCCGCCAGCAGTTGACACAGAAAGTGTCGGCCGAGGCAGTCAGCGATCCCGCAGTTCGCGAGCAGCTCAATGCGAGTATCGCTGCGATTCCGGTGCAAGCGCATGAGATCGGCGTCGATGCGCCGCTTTCGCAGAGTGAAAACATGGATACGCCCTATATCAAGGTGGCCGAAGCTACCTTGGCCGGCACACCGGAGGGAAATCTTGAGTTTCAAAAGTTCCGCACGCTCTACCACCAGATGATGCTGCCGGTCGCGCTTCGAAACATGCTGCCGGTGGGGTTGATGGGGCTGTTCTGCCTGCTGATGTTCATGTTGCTGATCTCGACCGACGATTCACGCGTATTCAATGCCTCGTCGACCATCGTCCAGGATATCATCCTTCCTTTCCGGGGAAAGCCATTCACGCCCAAGCAGCACTTGTTTGTCTTACGTTTCACATCGCTGCTGGTAGGCTTGTTCTTCTTCATCGTTTCGATCTTCTTCGTTCAGATCGACTACATCCTGATGTTTACCGTCATCATGACGGCATTGTGGCTGGGGGGTGCCGGGCCCATTATGATCTTCGGCCTCTATAGCCGTTTCGGTAACAGTGTCGGTGCGTTCGGTTCCCTGATCTTCGGCTCCGGCTTGTCGGCGGTGGGGCTATTCCTGCAACGGAACTGGGCGGAAACGGTTTATCCCTGGCTTGAGTCGCATGGCTGGCATGAGTCCGTCGGTCATTTTCTGGAAGTGGTTTCCAGCCCCTTTCATCCCTATGTGGTCTGGAAGATGGATGCGGTCAAATTCCCCATCAATTCCTACGAGCTCTATTTCATGGCGATGGTCTCCGGCATTCTTGCCTTCGTCCTCGGATCTGCCTTGACGCAGCGCAAGCCGTTCAACCTGGACCGCCTTCTGCACCGGGGAAAATACGACCTGGCGCACGAATACAAGGAGCCCTTCAAATGGAGTCCGCGCAATGCCTTCAAGAAGCTGATTGGCATCACCCCTGAATATACTTTGGGGGACCGGATTATCGCCTGGTCGGTCTTCGGCTACGCGATCGTCTACAAATTCGGTTTCTGCTTTGTCGGCGTGTTTGTCTGGAACCTGTTCACTCCATGGAAGCTGGACTGGTGGAGCAACTACTTCTTCGTCACCAGCCTGGTCGTCACCGCAATCCTTGGTGTTATTTCCACCGTGTGGTTCCTGATCGGCGGGATCGTGGATGTCCGGAAACTCTTCCGTGATCTGGCCGCCCGTATTGATAATCCGCTCGATAACGGTATGGTCGAAGGACACGTCTCTCTCGTCGACAAGGAGGCTTTCGATGCGGGCAACGCGGATTCCGATCGTAGCAACCAGTCCGATTCTTAATTAGCCCGTATCTGGTCAAATTTCGCGCACATCCAACTGAACCTCAACCAAACTGAAATGTGACCCGTTGAACGTATGACCCTGATGTCCCCGCAGAACCCTCGTCACGAGGTGTTCCGCTTGAACTTCCTGGCTTACATATTTTGACAAGAATTTGCCCCTCCGCCAAAGCCCCGCATACTGTGTTCTGACACAGGTTCGTTGATGCGGACCGGCGACAAACCCGAACTTGATAAACCCTATAGCCCTGTCTGTCATATGCGTTCACGGACATCATCCCTATTGAATCGGGAAGCCCGGAAGGGCTTTGCCCTGGTGCTCTCACTTTCATTGATGGCACTGATTCTTCTTTTACTGCTCAGCCTAACGGCATTGGTGCGGGTGGAAAGCGAATCGAGTGAGGCGAACATTCATCGATTGTCCGCGCGACAAAACGCCTTGCTGGCATTGAATGTCGCGACCGGCGAACTGCAGCGGACCTTGGGGCCGGACCAGCGGATTTCCACACCTGCAGAGATACTGGAGGGCACGGACAACGAACTCAGCCTCGGTAACAATCTCAGCCAACCGCACCTGCTGGGGGTTTGGCAGACCAGCAGCTGGACCCCTGGGACGGCGATCGATTATGTCGCGCAGAAACGTAATAATTTCCTGCAATGGCTGGTCTCCTATCCGATGGATGAGCGCGCGGACCTGGAGGCGCTTGATTTTGCCGCCGATGACTTGGAAGGAGATACGATTAATCTAGTGGATGCAGCGACGCTGGGCAGTCTTGCCACGAGCGATCCTGCGAGCCTTGTCCGCGCCCGTTTGGTCGAGGTGGAGGATTCCGGGGATGACCAGTATGCCTGGGCAGTGCTCGATGAAGGGGTGAAGGCGACTGTAAACCTGCCTTCCTCGGTGGATGCGAGCACATGGGGGTCGGTCGATTCGCAGTCGCTCGCCTCCTACGGTTCGCCTACTGGTATCGGGATTCCGAATATCTCGGCGCTCAATGCCTTGGAGTCCGTCTATACCAATAATGAACAGGCACGTATCGCAAGTGATCCGAGTGGTATTCTCGCCTTTGAGGACGCGGGGGGGGACGCGGATGTGTATCAGAAGCATTTCCATGACCTGACGGCGACCTCCTTCGGTGTCCTCAGCGACCCGGTCAACGGAGGCTTGAAAATGGACCTTTCGCTCTTGTCTGAATACAACAGCCTGTCGGATTCGGACTTTGCGCCCCGCTATCTGTACAGTTCCGGAAGCAGCGCTACCTATTCCTCCGAACCGAGCTGGTCCCAAGTCCTGGATTACATGGGGAGCTACCGCAGCACGAAATTATCGCTGGATGGCGATGATGTGCCCCGGCTGTCCAGCTCTGCTGCTGATTGGGAGATCGATTCCAGCGACATGCTGCAGCCGCGTGACAGCTACGAACCGATGCCGGCCATTGCCCGGATCCAAATGGTCTTTTCGGTTGTGGCCTTGCGCACCAACGGTAGCTACCATAACGGGAATATTAGCACCAATACCGAGGGTATTTACGACAGCAGCTACACGCTCTACCTGATCGTTTCGCCGGTCGTGACGATCTATAATCCCTACAACGTGCCCATCAAAACGGAGAGTCTCTATCTTTCCCTGGGTGGCATTCCGGTCGGCTTCACCTTCAAACGCGCGGATCACAGCGATTACACCCGTTTTGTCCCCTTGTCGGAACGTCCCGTTCCGCTGGATGCCATGATTACGAATCCGGATACTTTCTCCCGGATTAAGACACACGGCATGGAATATGTAATGTCGATCTCGGCGGAAAATGATGCCAGCGATGACTTTATCCTGGCGCCGGGGGAGACCATGGTGATTTCGCCTTTTTCCGATGCGGAAGATGCCTCGGTCAATTCTTTGTCGAATCATACGGCCGACCGGCAAACCGATCGCAGCTTTATGCAGGGGAAGGGCGGCTATATTGAAGGTGCCGGCTTAGTGTATGACTATTTGAACCCGGTCAGGAGCAATTCGCATGCAAACTACAATTACAGCAATGAGTCGGACCAGATCACGATCATCGGGGATGATGAGCAAACGATGTCCAATGCGCTGGTGAATCTGGGATTGAATACCTATTATCTGGTCGTCTTGGATGATCAGGATGAAATCCAGGTGGATGTGGAGTTTGTAAAGCCGCATTTTCCAGAGGGGGAGGACGACAAGCCGGTCACGATTCAGCTCTTTGATAAACATCCCCTGGATAGTGCAGAGGAGGACGCTCACTTGCTCGGCGACTACCGTTTTGAATACGAAGACGTCGACGCGCTTCAGGCAGCAGCAGAGCGCTTTACCAGTGTTTCTTTTCCACTGACCCAAGACTTGATCCCGGGCTCTAATTTGGATTTGGATGGTCGCACGATCCAGGGGACGCTAACGGTGAGCGAATTGGTGCCGACTCCGCTTGCGGTCCTCGATGTGTTTTCACAGACGACGCTCGCAAACACAAATCCAACCATGCCTTGGGCGTTCAGTAATCCGACGACCTTGGCCGGGGTCAACCAGCTGGATGCGGTTTCGACCTTTAACCAATCGTACCAGATCACGCTTCGGGAGGGCTCCACCCCGTCGATTGACATCGATTCGGAGAATCACGGCTTTTCTTTCACCGGGATTTCCAGTTTGGAAGGCATCAAGTTCGGGACCCACTTCGAGCAGCCTCTGCAGCCGCTGCAATCCCTCGCCAGCCTGCAGCATGCGAATCTCGCATCCAGTGGCTACCTGCCGAAGGTGGATTACGTGGTGGGCAGTTCCTTTGCCAGTCCCTTGCTGCCCTCGGGCAGTGCGGTAAGCCATTCGGCGGAACTGGGCTATACGCTTCTGGACCATAGCTATCTGGCCAATGACTCGCTGTGGGACGCTTACTACCTGTCCACGTTGGCAACCTACGAAAGCGTGTTTGACTCCGAAGCCCCGAGCCTGTCCGAAACCTTGGACAACTACCTTTCCGGAATGCCCTTGATGAATCCGAACCTGAGCCTGAACCTGGAAGACCGGGATGCGGCGACGGTTCGCAGTCTTCTACTGCAAGGGGACAGCCTGCAAGCGGACGCCTTCCGTAAAATCGCCTCGTTCCAGTACTCGGCGGGGGCGTTTAATATCAACTCGACCTCCAAAGACGCTTGGAAAGCACTGCTGACTTCAGCTGCCTTACAAGCGATCGATGCGCCGCCATATATTAGTGAGGCCGATACTAGCACTACAGATGTCGATTCTAGCGATTTCGATCTCTCTTATAACACGGTCGTACGGGACGATGATACGCCCAAGCGGTATACCTTTTCCCGTTTCAGAGTGACGAATCACAACCGTTCGTACGATGAAGATTCCTCGAATACCACACCGTCCGAGACACGTTCGTCGTCGGCCGATCATGCGGCATGGCAGGGTTACCGTGACTTGACGGAGGCGCAGCTGGATGCGCTGGCACAGGCCATCGTGGACGAGGTCAAGCGTCGCGGTCCCTTCCTCTCTCTGGGGGAATTTATTAATCACCGTCTCGGCACGAGCACCGCCGACGACCGCAACCTGATGGGGGCGATCGATAGCGCCATCGCGCAGACCGACATCAATGAAGAGGTCTCGGATGCGATGGGCGTCGAGGTGAATATCGGATCGCTGGGCTTGGACAACCAAGCTTACAACAGCGATACATCCGCCAAGGGCATTCCCGGATTCCTGACCCAGGCGGATGTGTTGCAGCAAATCGGGCAGCGTCTGGCCGCGCGTTCCGACACTTTCCGTATCCGCACTTATGGCGAGAGCCGAAATCCGGTTTCAGGGGAGACCTACCGGGCCTATTGCGAGGCAATCGTCCAACGCACCACCGAATACATCGATCCCGACCTCGACCCATGGGATACGCCGAACCCCGATGATCTGGGACGGCGCTTCAAAGTGATCGGTCTCCGTTGGCTCAGTGAAGATGAAATTTAACCAAGCATTTGACGCGATGATGAACCGTACCCGTACACTCCGCAGGACGACCGCCTGCCTCCTTGTTTTTATGAGCTCCTGTCTTCATTCCTTGAATGCCCAAGAGAGCGAAGAGAAGGCCTGGGTCGAACAGTCGTATGTCGGTATCGCAATGGCCGTCGATGTGATTCCCGGGTTGGACGAGCTTTACATTCTCGATCCGCTGAAAGAAGCCCATGGCAAGATACGCCTTCGATCCCTTATGTATGGCCGGCCTTTTGCCTGCATCGCCTATGACAATGTGACTTATTTCGGGGTCAAGGACGGTGTCGACGAGGCCGGTGTGCCGCGCTACAAAGTCATCGCATCCGTGGCGATCCCGAAGGGCATCGAGAAAGCCGGTTTCATGCTCATCCCGAACGATATCCTGACCGGTAGCCGGAACGGCGGACAGCACTATCAAGTCCGTGTGATGGACAGCAGCCTGGACGCGTTCCCGCTTTCACATACATGTGTGGTCAATCTTCTCCCGACACAGATTGTGTTGAAGATCGGTGAGGAAAAGCGGGTCGTTCCCGGGGGGGACTCGATCCTCATCGACGAGGTCAGCAGCGTCGACAAATTCAACATGGCGGATGTCAGTTTCTTTTACCAGACGAAGGACCAGTGGAATATCCTGAAACAGTCGAAGGTCCGCTATCTTCCCAGTATCCGGTATACGGCAGTTGCCTACTTCAACACGCGTGTCCGGAAGCCGACGATTGTCTTTGTCCGTGACGGTGGGAAAGTTGAGCTGCGAACACCGGTCCAGGCACCTGCTTCAATTTGACCGACACATCCGGTGTCAGCGCCTTGCTTTGAGAGAGCTTCGTGTTCCCCCAAGCAGGACGTCGACTAGAATTGAGAGAGTTCGAATACCTCGATCAAGCGGCCATCGCTATCGAAAACGTAACGGCGACCGAATTGCGGGTTGATCAGTTCGAAACTGCCGTTCTGAAGTTCGACCGTGGTATCCGCGCCGGGTTGGTTCAACTCGTTGAAGAAGGTTTCGGGCAGGTATTCCTGAAGGAGTGCATCAAAACCCACTGAGGAGACCCCGTTCTCAAGCATGTATTGCTGGGAAGCACTGCTGATCATGCGGGCGTTGTTCTCCATCATCTTTTCCATGGAGGTTTCGCGCACCTTCTGGAAGGCGGGGATCGCCATGGCGGCGAGAAGACCGACGATCGGGATGATCGCGACCCACCCGAAGCCGAGCACCAGACCTGCAATGGCGAGGCCTTTGCCCTTCAGTTCGCCGTTGCTGTCCTTGATCCGGCTCAGGGCGATAAAGCCAAAGATAATGGCGAGAAGGAAGCCGAAGGGGACGAAGAAGAGGATCCCGAAGAGAAAGCTGGCAACGGCCATGCCGCAGGTTTTGGCGGTTTGTGACATAATGAAATTCAATCGGAGTATTGTCTGTGATTAAAGAGCGTTATCTATCTGTGCTTGTTCCGGTTTGTGCAACCTCGAAAGTGAACGACTTTCTATACTGGCGGAGTTGTCAAAGTTCCTCCTCTGCTCGCACCCGTCTTCGTTAAGAACTACGCCGAGGCATGGGGGCGGAGTTGTTGGGGGCTCTGCGTGTGTCATTACGTGGTTGTACCGTCAAAGCTCCTCCTCTTGGCAAGGGGAGGTGTCTGCGCCTGTCGCAGACGGAGGGGTTTTAGTCCTGTCGCTGTGGACCCCTCCCTCCTACGCCAAGGCTCCGGCGGACATGCCGTCCCGGCAGGCCGGTCCATCCGGCTTCTCTCCGATACGCCGTGACAGGCCTCCCCTGCGAGCACCCGTCTTCTTTAAGAACTACGCCGAGGCATGGGGGAGGAGTTTTGTGGGGGCTCTGCGTGTGTCTTTACGTGGTTGTACCGTCAAGAGTTCCTCCTCTTACCAAGGGGAGGTGTCTGCGCTTGTCGCAGACGGAGGGGTTTTAGTCCTGTCGCTGTGGACCCCTCCCTCCTACGCCAAGGCTCCGGCGGACATGCTGTCCCGGCAGGCCGGTCCATCCGGCTTCTCTCCGATACGCCGTGACAGGCCTCCCCTGCGAGCACCCGTCTTCGTTAAGAACTACGCCGAGGCATGGGGGAGGAGTTTTGTGGGGGCTCTGCGTGTGTCTTTACGTGGTTGTACCGTCAAGAGTTCCTCCTCTTACCAAGGGGAGGTGTCTGCGCTTGTCGCAGACGGAGGGGTTCAGGCGCTTCGCAGTACCCTCGAAATACTGCAGTTTTCCGCTAAACGAAGATAAGCAAAAAAAATCCGCAGGATGGACCTGCGGATTTTCAAATGGATCTGTGGCGGACTGGTCTAACTGTCCTTGAACTGCGTGACGAGTCCGGTGACGGTTGACTTGGCGTCGCCGTACAGCATGCGCGTATTGGGCGCGGTGAATAGGCCGTTCTCCAGGCCGGAGAAGCCGGCGCCCTTGCCGCGCTTGAGGCAGAAGGTTGTCTTGGCCTTGTGGGCTTGGATGATCGGCATGCCGTAGATGGGGCTGCTGGGATCGTCTGCGGCTGCCGGGTTGACCACGTCGTTGGCACCGATGACGATGGCGACGTCGACCATTTCCATCGTCGGGTTGACGTCATCCATTTCAACGAGCTGCTCGTAGGGTACATCGGCTTCGGCCAGGAGCACGTTCATGTGTCCGGGCATACGGCCGGCGACCGGGTGGATGGCGTAGCGGATCTCGCAGCCATTGTCTTCCAACAGTTCGCCGAGTTCCTTGACCGCGTGTTGCGCCTGGGCGACGGCCATGCCATAGCCCGGGATGACGACGACGCTCTTGGCCGCTTCCAGGATGTAGTAGGCGTCGTCGACCGAGATCGGCTTGAGCTCGCCGGTGCTGGTGCCGCTCGCCTTCTGGGTGGTGGCACCGAAGCCGGAGAAGAGCACGTTGACCAGGGTACGGTTCATAGCCTTACACATGATGACGGTCAGGATAACGCCGGAGGCTCCGACCAAGCAGCCTGCCACGATGAGCACGTTGTTTTGGATGACAAAACCGGCGGCCGAGGCAGCCAAGCCCGAGAAGGAATTCAGCAGTGAGATGACCACCGGCATGTCACCGCCGCCAATCGGCATAACCGCGAAGATGCCGAGTAGGAGGGAGAGGACAATGACCACGGTCAGCATCGTGTAGGCGGCATCGCCTTCCGGTGTGATGCTGAAAAGGACGCCTGCGGTCAGGATGCCGAGTGCCAGCAGGGCGTTAAACGCTTTCTGGCCGGGGAAGGTGAGGGCGGTGCCACCGAGCTTGCCGGAGAGTTTGCCCCAGGCGTACATGGAACCGGTGAAGGTGATACCACCGATCAGGATGGCGGCGACCGTGACACTTGCCGTGAAGTTACTGACGGATGCGGTCAGGCCCTCGACCACGCCCAAGTGGGTGGCGCGTTGGTATTCGGCCCAGCCGACCAGAAGGGAGGCGAGGCCCCCGAAGCCATTGAAGAGCGCGACGAGTTCCGGCATCCCGGTCATTTGCACACGTTTTGCGGCGACGGCACCGATGGCTGCGCCAAGTGCCAGTCCGCCGAGGACCAGACGGAAGTCCAGGCCCTTGTTGAGCAGGGTGACCACGACGGCGAGGGCCATGCCGATAGCGGAGATCATGTTGCCTTTGCGGGCGGTTTCGGCCCGGCCAAGCATTTTGATCCCGAAGACGAAGAGAATCGCCGCGACGATATAGGAAAGGTTTACGAGTTGTTCCATTGGAAGTTCAAATTTGGACGTTCAGCGTTCGAGGCAGGTGGCGTTATTTCTTCTTTTTGAACATGCCGAGCATGCGGTCGGTGACCATGTAGCCGCCGACCACATTGACGGTGGCCAGTACGATGGCCGCAAAGCCGAGCCACATGGCGAGTCCGTCGGAATCCGCGTGGACCGCGACAATCGCGCCGACCACGGTGATGCCGGAAATCGCGTTCGAACCGGACATCAGCGGGGTGTGCAATTGAGACGGCACCTTGGCGATCAACTCGAAGCCGAGGAAGGCGGCGAGCACGAAGATGAAGAGAAGAAGAATGAGGTCCATGGTGTGTTGTGAGTTGAAAGATGTCTGTTGATCGTTGTGGGTTTGGCTTGTTGGTCTGTGTGGTCCGGTTCGATCCACGCGCAACAAGCAATCGCAAACGCTAAGCCTTAAACTTTTCGTGGACGATCTGGCCGTCCTTGGTGATGAGGCAGCCCTGGAGGATTTCGTCGTCCATGCGGTATTCGAAATCCTTGCTTTCCTCGTTCCAGAAGTGCTCGATCAGGTTATAGAAGTTGGACGCGAGCATGAGGGTGGCATCCTTCGGGTAGTACCCTTCGAGGTTCTCGGGGCCGATGACGCGGACACCGTTCTCGGTGACAACTTCTTCGCCTACCTTGGAGCCTTCCACATTGCCGCCGGATTCGACGGCAAAGTCGATAATCATGCTGCCGGGCTGCATTTGTTTGAGCACATCCGCATTGAGGATCAAAGGCGCCTTGCGGCCAAAGAGCTTGGCCGTGGTGATCACGACGTCGGCGCGGGCGCAGGCTTTGGCCATTTCCAGGCGTTGTTTCTCGAGTTGCTCCGGGGTCAGTTCCTTGGCGTAACCCTGGTCGGTCTGGCCGGTGTCCCCCAGGTCCACTTTGACGAACTTGGCACCGAGGGACTTGACCTGCTCCTCGACCACCGGGCGGGTATCGAAGGCTTCCACCCGTGCCCCCAGGCGTTTGGCGGTTGCGATGGCCTGTAGGCCGGCGACACCGACGCCAATGATGAAGAAGCGGGCCGGCGAGATGGTGCCGGAGGGGGTCATCATCATCGGGAGAATCTTTCGCATGCGGTCGGACGCCATCATGACCGCGGCATAGCCTGCCAAGTTGGCCTGGGAGGAGAGGGCATCCATTTTCTGGGCAAGGGTGCTGCGCGGAATCATCTCCAGGCTAATCGCAGAAATCTTGCGTTGGGCCAGGTCGTCGATCAGCGCCTTCTCGTTGAACGGGTCCAGGAAGCTCAGGTGCAGGGTGCCGGGCTTGACCATTTCGAGATCCGCAGCTTCGGGCTTGCGCACTCGGGCGACGATATCGGCCTGGGAATAGCCGCTGGCCGCATCGGGAACGATCTTGGCACCTGCTGCGGTGTAGTCGGCGTCGCTGTAGTCGGACTTCAACCCGGCGCCCGATTGTACGAGCACTTCCATGCCGAGGTTGACGAGTTTTGTGACGGTTGCCGGTGCCACGGAGGCACGGGTTTCTGCAGGATTTGTTTCCAGGGGAGCGAAGAAACGCTTCATGATATTATTTATTGTTTACGAAAATTATCAGGGATAAATTAATTAAAGGGAAAATTAATTAAGGAGTGCAAGTGCAAAGCTAATCAATTTGGAGGAGCTGAGGCCTTGTCGATGACGCTTCAAAGAGGATTGTCATAACGGTCAAGTCTTGCCTTTGGGGATTCAAAACACATCCCGTGGATTCGATATAAGTAGGGGTGACCTGGGGCATAAGGGGCTGGGGAGCATGACTAGAACAAATCTGCCGGCTTTTTGCGAGATAGCATTGATTGTAATTTGCGCATGGGCGGAAGCTGGATTAGCTGGCCGGCAGTGAAGCGATTGGACTTATCTGGGGCAGTGGGAACGGCTGCCGGGTGTTGCGGCTTTCTCATTCTGTGGCTGACGCAAGCCGCTTGTGCCGAGGGCGCCGTGGTGTCGCCCGAGCGTGCCGGAGAGCTGCGTGTCGCGACCTTCAATGTCTCGATGTACCGGGAGTCGAGTGGCGGCCTGTTGGCCGCGCTTGAAACAGGCGAGGATCCGCAAATCCGCAAGGTGGCGGAGGTCATTCAGAGGAATGCGCCGGATATCCTCTTGCTCAATGAATTTGACCATGCCTATTCAGACGGGGTCTATGATGTCAAAGGGATGGTGGCGCTACTGGATGCCTTCCGTGCAAATTACTTGTCGGTCCCTCAGGCCGAAGGCGTGGAGGCGGTGAGCTATCCCTATCATTTCGTGGCGCCCTGCAATACCGGGCTGCCCTCCGGCATGGATTTGAATAACAACGGCAGTACGACGGACCCTGCGGACGGCTTCGGCTACGGGGTGTATCCGGGGGAGTATGCCATGGTCCTGTTATCAAAGTATCCGATCCGGATCGATGGGGTACGGACCTTCCGTTTCTTCCGGTGGAAGGATATGCCCGGGGCTTACTTGCCGGAAGATCCCCAGGATTCCGATGGGGATGGTGAGACCCGCAGCTTTTTCAATGCCGCCGAGTTGGAGCTCTACCGCTTGTCCTCCAAAAGCCACTGGGATGTCCCGTTTGAGGTGAATGGCCACTTGGTCCACCTCTTGGCAAGTCATCCCACTCCGCCGGTCTTCGATGACGGGGAGGCCCTTCGTTACCCCGGTTCCAACGTGTCGGACTGGAATGGCTTACGTAACCATGATGAGATCCGTTTCTGGGCGGATTACATCGATCCGGAAAAGTCCGCTTACATCTACGATGATGCCGAGTGGTTCCAGGCCGGTCGAAAACCGCCGTCCGACCGGACGGGGGGACTGGGTGCAAGCACGCGCTTTATTATTCTGGGTGACCAGAACTGCGATCCGGTCGATGGGAGCCGGGACTTCAACGGTATCCGCTTGTTGCTGAACAACCCTCTGGTCGATAGCAGCATGTCGCCGTCGAGTGACGGGGCTCGCGAGCAGGTCAACCAGGGGCAGTCGCGTCCGGAGAAAACCGCTGATTTTATTTTGCCGGAAGAAAAGACGGCTTCGTTTAATTTACGGGCGGACTATGTCTTGCCCTCCCGCTACGGTTTCGCGCTCAAGCAGGCGTATGTCTTCTGGCCGACGACAGCGGATCCCCTGTTTCCGCTGTTGGAGGCGTCGGATCACCGCATGGTGGTGGTCGATCTGGATTTGGAGGATAGAGCCGCGGGGGCATCGGACTGACGGTTGGGGCTGTCAGGGATTGGCCTGATCTGCCTCGTGGACCCAAACCCCTCCGTCTCCGCTTTGCGGATCCACCTCCCCTTGGTAAGAGGAGGAGCTTTGACGGTACAACCACGTAAAGACACAGGCAGAGCTCCAAAAAGCTCCTCCCCTGCGGGCAGCAGGGGAGGTGTCCGCGCTTGTCGCGGAGGGAGGGGTCCACCATCAATCCTGCCCACGGAATCACTCGGCTGGATCGAGTCCACGGATAACCTTTACGCAAGCCTGAGCCCACGGAATCCGTCCACCTCAACAAGGCCTTCCCCCAAAAAAAAGCCGTACCCGGAATCCGGATACGGCTTTGAAAATTGAAAAGACTCGCTGTCTTAGACGGTGCCGAAGATGGTCTTGCCGGTGGAGCAGAGGTCTTCTGCTGCGGTGACCAGACGGGCAGCCATGTTCTTTTCAGCCTTCTTCAGGTAGCTGCGCGGGTCGTAGACCTTCTTGTTGCCGACTTCGCCGTCGATCTTGAGCATGCCTTCGATGTTTTCGCAGACGTGGGTCACGATCGGGCGGGAGAAGGCGTACTGGGTGTCGGTGTCGATGTTCATCTTGACCACACCGTATTCCAGGGTTTCGCGGATGTCGCTGAGCTCGGAACCGGAACCGCCGTGGAACACGAGGTCCATGGTGGCTTCCATGCCGTACTTGTCGGTCACAGCCTTTTGGCCGTCGCGGAGGATGGTCGGCTTGAGCTTCACGGCGCCGGGCTTGTAGGCACCGTGCACGTTACCGAAGGTTGCGGCGAAGAGGAAGCGGCCGAGCGGCTTGAGTGCTTCGTACACTTCGACCATGTCTTCCGGAGTGGTGTAGAGCTTTTCGGCGGGCAGGCCGGAAGTGTCGTGACCGTCTTCTTCACCACCAACGCAGCCGGCTTCGACTTCGAGGATGATGTCGAGTTCGGCGCACTCGGCCAACAGCTTCTTGGAGATTTCAAGGTTCTCGGCAAGCGGCACGACGGAACCGTCGAACATGTGGGATTGGAAGAGCGGGCCCTTGCCTTCGGCCTTGCGCTTGCGGGAAGCTTCAAGCAGCGGCTTGAGGAAACCTTCGACCTTCTCCGGGTGGCAGTGGTCGGTGTGCAGCGCGACGAGGACGTCGTATTTCTCGGCCAGAATATGAGTGGCTTCAGCGAGAACGATGGCTCCGAAAGCGGCGTCGGACACGTTCAGTCCGGATGCGAATTGGCCACCGCCGGTGGAAACCTGAATAATCCCGTCGGACTTCGAGTCGGCAAATGCTTTGAGCGCGGCATTGATCGTGGCGATCGATGTAACGTTAACGGCCGGGTAGGCGTAGTTGCCCTTTTGGGCGGCGTCGAGCATCGCTGCGTATTGTGCGGGTGTTGCTACTGGCATAATCGTATATTGATTAGTTGATGTTATGATGAGTTGCGTTAGCGTAAGTTCTGCTAATTTGCTCTATCGACTGAGGCAAGCCATAATTCCCCTTTCAGGTCTTTTTTCAACCACTGAATTGATCCGGACCCGATCCGGGACGGCGATTGAAGCTGGATTCTAGGCTGTTTGGCCTAGTCAATCGGGCGGTTCACTGCCGCGGTGTCCGCTGAGTCTCCGTCTGGTGACGAATGGCACTAGCTTAAGCGAGATTTGAGAGGAGAGAGTGCTCTTTGAGTCGCTTGCTGGACTTGAGATGAAGTCAGTTCGGGAGGGCGGCTGTCCCCAGCCGGCGTGCCACGTACTTCGTGATGCGAAGCCTTCATCAGTTTGCCGCGCTGCGTAAACAAGTTGTGTTAATCTGGGCCCGGTCTGCCGAATCGCGGCGGCTGGGACGAATGGCACTACTTTAAGGACAAATTGAGGGGTTCCTATTGCAACAAAGCGTCGCTCGTAGTGGCTGCTTTAGCTGCCATATTCAGCATCCTAAGCCACCTCGGCTCGATGGCGACTGAAGTCGCCACTACGATAAGAAGCTTAAAGTAGTGCCATTCGAGGCTGGGACAGCCGCCCTCCCTTAAGGTGGCGCCATTCCCGCCTGGTGACTGAGGTGCTGTCAGACGAAGGGGAGCGGTTGAAATTGCTTGCCGAGAATTGCGGCGGCATCGGCGCTCAGCCAGCGATCGAGAACCGTCGCGTAAATGCTGCGGAAATCGGTGGAGAATTTGAGATCTTCCTTGGGGCCGATCCCGAGGTCCGGGGCGGAACCGATGATCCCGCCCTTGGCTTTGGCACCCATGACGAAGAGCGGGGCGGCTGTGCCGTGGTCGGTGCCCTGGCTCCCGTTCTCTGCGGGGCGGCGCCCGAACTCGGAAAAGGTCATAGTCAGGACTTGGTCCGCTTTTCCGTGTGCGTTCAAATCCTGTTGGAAGGCCTGCATGGCATCCGACAGTTCTCCAAGGAGCCGGGCGTGGTTGTTCAGTTGGTTGGCATGGGTGTCATATCCGCTTTGTGAGACGAAATAGACCCGGGTTTCCAAGTCCGAGTGGATCAGTGCGGCTACGCGCTTGAGGGACTGTGCCAGGGTATTGCCGGCATAGTTTGTGGAGGGCCTGTACTTCGAGATGATACGCTCGACCCGTCGCTCCGTGACGAGCGTATTCATCATCACCTGTTGCAGGTAGCTGCCGGGGCCCTCACCATGCTCGGCCTGTAGAATAGCTTCATAGGCTTCGTCGGCCGAACCGGGTTGGGTGCCGGTGCGGCCCCGGGCGCGGATCCCGAAGATATCGTGAGGCGTGTCGGAGAGCAGGGATTGGGGGACGAGGTCGCTGACATGAACCGCATCCGGTCCGTCCTTAGGTGTCTCATCCGGACTACCCGAGCAGGCGTTGTCCAGATAGCGCCCAAGCCAACCGGTGCGAGGCATCTGCTCGCCATCGCCCGCGGTTTCCCAGATCTCGGTGGACCGGAAGTGGCTGCGGTTCGGGTTTGGATAGCCGACATTCTGAATGACGGAGAGCTGTCCGCTGTCGAAGAGCTTGTAGAGTTCGTTGCAGGCGGGATTGAGTGCGACTTGGTCATTCAGCTTGAGGAGGCCGTCTTTCAATCCGAGCTTCGGGCGCAAGTTGTAATAGCGGTCGTCGGCGTAGGGGACGATCGTATTGAGTCCGTCATTGCCGCCTGCCAGTTGGATGATCACGAGGATGGTACGATTACGCTCGGGGGCCGGCGTTTGCGCCATGGCACTTTGGGTGAGGAAAGAGGGGGCGAATCCGCTGAACGCGAGGAAGCCGAGGCCTCCACTGCTGCGACGGATAAATTCACGGCGGGTGAGAGGGAGCGATTTCATGGCAGGTGCTTAGCAGAGGTTATAGGCCGGGGACTGAAGGAGGGCGATCACGGCATTGCGTACGCGCTCGGATGCTTCCGGCGCGGCGGTGTCGCCGATCAGTTCCGGTAGGATTCGGCTGTAGGTCGGGCGCGAGGGGGCGGTGATGAAGTAGGTGAGGAGGTGACGGGCGAGTTCCTCCGGTCCCATGTCCAAGCTTTGGGCGAGCCGTTCGGGACTGACGAGGAACCGGTCCTTTCCCGCGTCACGGGCCCGTTGCAGCTCACGCTTCTCGTTGCCGTTGAGTTTGTCTTCCTCCAGCGGGGTGAACAGGTAGTCCACGACCTGGCGTCGGGCGCTGATGGTGGTGGCGTTGATCCAATTCTGGCCGTAGAGCCAGCCCCGCACATTCGGCGGGTCCATGAAGGACTGGCCCATGGCCGTCATGCTGCGGAGCAAGCGGCCCTCAAAGGGAATGATGTCGAGCTGCAGGTCCTGGCAGAGTCCCAGATAGAACTGTACCGGGCTTTTGACCATATTACCCCTGTAGGCCGGGTGGTAGAAAAGGTGGCTTTGGAAGAAGATTTCAAGCAGTCCGCGCAGGCTGTAGTCCCGAGCGGCCCACTTCTCGCCCAGCGCGACGATATAATCTTCATGCGGAAGTGTATCGCCCAAATAAAATTTCATCAGTTCACGGACGAGGAAGGTCCTTGCGGCGGCTTGGCGGAAGGTGATGTCGATGACTTCGTCGCCATCCCAGGTGCCGATCTCGCCGAAGACGGTCTTCAGGCTATAATCATGCGAGTTTTTGGCGAAGGCGACTTCCCGGCGTTCCTTGATATAGTAGCCGGTGAATGCGCGGGCCGCCTCCTTGATGTCCTTTTCGGTGTAATTCCCCTCGCCGAGGGTGAAGAGTTCAAACAGCTCGCGGGCGAAATTCTCGTTGGGCTTCTGTTTCTTGTTTTTGTCCAGGTCCAGGTAGCGAGCCATGGCCGGCTCACGGCTGACTTGCTTGCACAGCTCGGGATAGGCGCCCTGAATGCCGCTGCGCAGGCAGGCTTGGAGGGAGAACAGGTGCGGGGTGCTCTTGATGCTCTGCCGTTCCACCACGAAGATATCCTGCAAGAAGAGCACGAATTTTTCCCGAGCGCTGTAGGCGGGGTCGATTGCGGTCCGGAACCACTGCAGGGCAAAGTCATCGAAGAGGGATTGCTCCTCCCGGCGGGCTTCCCGTTGCAAGCGCCGTTTTTCATCGGGATCTTTGATCTCCCGGTAGATGTGGCGCATGCGCTCGTGGATGCCGGCCTCGAACTCGCTGAGCTTGTCCGGCTTATGCAGGGGCTCGCTTTCCGCGAAGGCTTCCGCCACACAGGCCGCGGGAGATCGCCGGAGGGCCGCCTTCACTGCCTGCGGGGTGGCAGTAAAGCCCATGCGGCGCAGCAGGTGGGCCGCCTCCTCTTCGCCCCAATGGGTTTCGTGGAGGGGTTTCCAGGCCTTCTCGACACTGAAAGTTAGAGGGTCGGGCGGGGGGATCGACATGGTAGTTAGAGGTTGAAGATACAATCGTAATTAAGATCTGGAAAGTTTCAAAATCCGGATCAAATCGACTTCCCCTACTGTTTTTGCTTCCACAGTTCCTCCGGATGTTGGAAAAGAGGGCGTGCCCTGGTATCTCTATCACGCATTTAAACAGCTGTTCCCCTCCGGACGCTTCTTTTCCTTCTTTTCCTGCATGTCGATCATTGGGGTCATGCTGGGGGTCTGCGTGCTGATTATCGTGCAGAGCGTGATGAACGGGTTCGGTGAAGGTATTCGTTCGCGCATCGTCGAGACCCAAGGGGATATCAGGATTCGCTCCAACCAGATCATTTACGATTGGGAAGCGCAACTGGAGGCGCTCCGGGCTCAGGATATGGTCATCGGGGCGGCACCCTTTGCCGAAGGGGTGGTCATGCTGCAGCACTTGAATCGTCCTCAATTTCCCATGATCCGAGGGATTGAGCCCTGGTCTGAGGAGGATGTCATTCCGATGCAGCAATTCCTCACCCTTGGCAGCATGGAGGATTTCGATGACGAGGGTGTGTTTCTCGGCGAAGGCCTGGCCTATACCTTGCGTGCCGGACCGGGGTCGGTGGTGGAGGTGTTCACGCCGCTCATGCTGGAGCGTTTGAAGGAGGACGAGGTCCTGCTTCCCCGCCAGTTCAAGGTGGTCGGCCTCTTCCGTACCGGATCCCCCCAAGTGGACGGCAACACCATGATTTCAACCCTGCGCGTTATGCAGGAGCTCTACGGTCTGGACGAGGGCGTGCATGGCATCACCCTGAAACTACGTCCCGGTGCCGATGCGCTGACCTATTCGCGGGAATTGGAAAACCATGTACTGCGCCCCGGTCTCAATGCGGTGAGTTGGTATGAGTCGAACCAGGATTTCCTCTTTGTGGTGGAGCAGGAGAAGCGGGTGATCTCGTTCATCATTATTTTCATCATTCTGGTCGCCTCCTTCTCGATCGCCATCGCGCTCATGATGGCGGTTTTGCGCAAGACACGCGAAATCGGTCTGTTGGTGGCCATGGGCGCGCGGCCCTTGCAGGTCGCCTACAGTTTCTGTTTCCAGGGCTTTGTCATCGGGGTGATCGGTAATAGCTTGGGGATCGCCATGGCCTTGGTCTGCCTGCATTACCGGACGCCGATCCTGTCGGCCTATGCGCGCGTGACCGGATCCAGTGTCGATTTTCTCGGGCAGTACGATGTGTATGAGATCCCCGTGTACTACATGATGTCCGATTTCATTATTGTGACCAGCTTTGCGGTGGTCATTTCAACCCTGGCCGGCTTGTTGCCCGCAATCCGTGCGGCACGCTTGAAGCCGGCGGATGCACTCCGGAGTGAATAAGATGGAACACCTGCTCGTTGCCCGTGCTTTGAGAAAGAGCTTCCCCGGAGGGGAGGAGCCGATACCTGTGCTCGATGGTGTCGATTTGGAGATTCAAGCCGGCGAATCCGTCAGTATCCGCGGCGAGTCCGGCAGTGGTAAATCCACGCTCCTCAACGTGCTGTCCGGTCTGGAACTGGCGGACGAAGGCGAGTTGCTCTGGCAGGGGCAGGCGATGCAGGGCCGCTCCCTTTCCCGGCTGGCGGCCAAGCGCACCGGTTTTATCGGCTTTGTCTTTCAGGCCTATTATCTGGCTCCGGAACTCAATGCGATCGAGAATGTGTTGCTGGGGGCCCGTGTAGCGGGCCGCCGGATCGACGCCGGCGTCAAGGACCAGGCGGCATCGCTTTTGGAGCGTGTCGGTCTCGGGCACCGGCTCAGGCATGCCTCGACCAAGTTGTCCGGGGGCGAACGTCAACGGGTGGCGGTGGCACGGGCCTTGATCAACGACCCGCCGGTGGTCATGGCGGACGAGCCGACCGGGAACCTGGACGAGTCCACCGGCTTAGCCGTGATGGACCTGCTGATGGAGTTGACCGCCGGGGAGGGGAAAAGCCTCGTCCTGGTCACCCACAACCCTGAATTTGCCGCCCGGACCGGGCGACAGTTGACCTTACACCTTGGGCGCCTACAGTAACCGTGATTTTATGAGTTTGAAGAAACTGAGCATCGGTTTTATCGGCGCGGGCGGCAACACCCGCAAAATGCACATCCCAGGCTTTCACAAGATCGAAGGGGTTGAATTATCGGTGGTGGCGAACCGGACGGAGGCCTCGGCCCGGAAGGTCGCCAAACAGGATGGGATTAAACGGGTGGCGAAGGACTGGCGGGAAATCGTCGAGGACCCGACAGTGGATGCGGTCTGTATTGGAACTTGGCCCTATCTGCATGCCGAGGCGACAATAGCCGCTTTGGAGCACGGGAAACACGTACTTTGCGAGGCCCGAATGGCCTGCAATCTGGAAGAAGCCCGTCGCATGTATGCCGCTGCAAAGGCCCATCCGGAGTTGGTGTCCCAGATCGTACCGGCGCCTTTTTCACTCGATTTCGATGCCACGATCTCGCAAATGGTTCGTAATGGCGATCTCGGTGAGCTGCTTGAGGTGCGCCTTGTGCATACCGGCGGGCAATGTGCCAGCCCGGACGCGCCGATGACATGGCGTCAGGATCGCAGCTTGAGCGGGCTCAATGTCCTGACCATGGGCATCATGCATGAGACCGTTGAACGCTGGGTGGATGACGAGCCGGAGTGGCTGATTGCGGACGGCGCGGTTTTTCAAGCGCAACGCTGCTATCCTGAAAGCAAGGAGCCCGTCGCGGTGGAGGTTCCGGACAGTCTCAGTATCTTCGGGCGCTTCGGGCGTCATGGTGCGCGCATGATCTATCATTTCAGCGGGGTGGAGTCCGGGAAGCCACGTATGGAATTCCGCTTGAACGGGTCGAAGGGCGCGCTCCGTTTCGATGCTACCGAAATGCAGTTGCTTTATGCGGCTGCCGGTGAAAGCGAAGAAAAGAAAATCACCCTGTCACGGCAGCAGAGCCGCGGCTGGCAGGTCGAGGCGGATTTCGTCGCCTCCATTCGCGAGGAAAAGCCGGTGACGCTGACGGGTTTTGACCAAGGGCTATGTTACATGACATTTACCCAGATGGTGGCAGATTCGCTCGCCCTCGATTCCAAACGGGTTTATTGGAAGGATTATGTGAGCTCGTGAGCCTGTCTTGACTGTTACGGTTCGTTCCTGACCCAGTGCTCGACCGTAAAATCCTCATTTTGAAGGACCGTCTCCTTCAGGCTGAAAGCAGTCTCAAAGTCTGGGAAAAAGGCATCGCCTTCCACTGTACGGTGGACTCGAGTCAGAAAAAGTTCGTCACAGTAGGGGAGCATTTGCTTGTAAATTTCACCACCCCCGGCAATCCAGACGGTTTTCCCGGTATCCTCCATGTGTTCGAGCATGGAGAGGTCGGTGAAACAGTGGACGCCCGGGATTTCGCGTGGCTGCCGGCTCAGCACGAAGGTTTCGCGGCCGGGGAGCGGCTTGCCGATGGATTCGTAGGTCTTGCGCCCCATGACCAGGATGCCACCCATGGTGACCTTCTTGAACCACTTGAAGTCCTCCGGCAGGTACCAGGGAATGTTGCCGCCGTTCCCGATGACCCGGTTCTCGGCCATGGCGGCAATCGCCTTGAGGTTGTGGGACTGTGTCATGCGTTTAGGAATGGCGGCCGGGGGACTGTTGGCAACACGTGAGTGCTTGAGGCGTCTAAGGAAGAAGCGTCTATCGTCGCTTCTCTACAAGTTTTGACGGCGCCCTTAGCGGCCTTCCTTTTCGGCGAGTTCCTGTTCGAGGCGTTCGACGTATTCGGTCACGTTGCAGGTGAGCATGCGCATGCTGCCCTTCGAGACTTCCAGCACCTTGTTGACCACGCCGTCGAGGAAGGCCCGGTCGTGGCTGACGAGAATGACGGTGCCATCGAATGCGTTGATCGCGTCCTGCAGGACTTCCTTCGACTTGATGTCCAAGTGATTGGTCGGTTCGTCGAGGATGATACAGTTGGCCGGTTGCATGAGCATTTTGGCCAGAGCCACACGATTCTTTTCACCCCCGGAGAGGACGGCGGTTTTCTTCAACGCTTCGTCGCCGCTGAAGAGCAGGGCACCGAGCGCGGCGCGCGGGTTGGCGTCCTTGTTGCCGATGGCCGAAGCCTCGACTTCCTCCAGCACGCTATTGGCCGGGTTGAGTTCTTCCGCCTGCGACTGGGCGAAGTAGCTGATCACGGTATTGATGCCCTTTTCGACTTCACCGCTCTGGTAGGGTTCGATGCCTGCCATGATGCGGGCCAAGGTGGATTTACCCGCGCCGTTGACCCCGACGACTGCGATGCGGTCGCCTTTGTCGATGCGCAGATCCAGGCCGTTGAAGACGACATTGTCGCCGTAGGCCTTATGCAGGTCGGTGATGGTGATGACCTTTGCGCTGGCCGGGGGCGGTTCGGGAAAGCGGAAGAAGATCTTCTTTTCATCGCGGGGAATCTCGATGATCTCCATCTTTTCCAGCTGCTTGATCCGGCTTTGCACCATGCTGGCCTTCTTCACGTTGGAGCGGAACTTGTTGATCCAGTCCTTGATCTCGGAAATTTCCTTTTGCTGGTTCTTGGCAGCTTTACGAAGGGTTTCGAGGCGTTGTTCGCTCTCCTTGACGTAGTAGGAGTAGTTGCCCTTGAAACTGGTCAGGTTGCCGAGTTTGAGTTCCAGTGTGCGGTTCGTGACTTCGTCGAGGAAGGCACGGTCGTGGGAAATGACGATGATCGCACCTTGATAGTGCTTCAAGTATTGCTCGACCCAGTGCTGACAGACGATGTCCAAGTGATTGGTCGGTTCGTCCAGAATAATCAGTGATGGGTTTTGCAGCAGTAGTTTGGCCAGCGCGATTCGCATTTGCCAGCCGCCGGAAAATTCACCGGTATCGCGCTCCATGTCACTCATGGAGAAGCCCATGCCCAACAGGATACGCTCGATCCGCGATTTCATGCGGGCGGGCTCATGCTCCTCCAACTGCTGCTCCCATTCCCCCATGGCGTCGATGAGGTCGTAGTACTCCTCCGCGGAGGTGTCCATCTCCATCATCTCGTCTTCCGCCTTGGCCAGTTTTTCCTGCAGCTCCAGCACGTCGCCAAAGGCGCTTTCCGCTTCCGCATACAGGGTCTTTCCCGAAACCGAGATCCCGTCTTGCGGCAGGTAGCCGACATCGACGTAGTCCGGCATGTCGATTGAACCTCGGTCCGGCTCTGTCTCGTTCATCAACATGCGCAGCAGGGTGGTCTTACCCGATCCGTTCGAGCCAACGAGTGCGATGCGGTCACGGGCACCGATCACGCAGTTGATGCCCTTGTAGAGCGTTTTCTTGCCGAAATTGTGGGAGACTTGGTTGATTGTAATCATGGGAAACGGGCCTTTCTGGCGGGTTTCTGTGAACTAATGTCAGTTGAAAGCGCGGGAATGAAACAGGCTTGCCCCTTGCTGGCAAAGAAAAAGCCGAAGTCTTATGAGGCTGGTGCGATGAGTTCTGGTGTTGGCGGGACGGGAAGCCCTTCCTCCGTCGCCCAGGCTCCGGCGGACATGCCGTCTGCGACAAGCGCAGCCACCTCTCCTGCGATGGCGCTTTGAGTCTTCCCATTCAACATTCCCCTCCTGAATCAGGAGGGGAATTTATGAGGTTATAATTCCTCTTCTTCACGTGCGGCGGACATGCAGACTGTTTCACATCGCTCCTCCTCTGCTTGCAGGGGAGGGGAACCGCGAAGCGGCCTGCCTTGAGCTTGTCGACGCGGCCTGCCTTGAGCTTGTCGAAGCGGTGGAGGGGTATCCATGCAGTTGTAGGGTAAAGAAAAAGCCCGACGCTTTCGCATCGGGCTGTGTTTGTTGTTTGTGGCTAAAACTTATCGCTTACTCCTCGTCGGCCGGGGGAGGTGGGGGAGGGCCACGGCGTTCCTTGCGGGCGGCCATCATTTCCTCGCGGCTGATTTCACCGTTTCCGTCGGTGTCGATCTTGTCGAAGTTCTCGAGCAGGCGCTTGGCACCGGCTTCTTCGGCTTCCGCCTTGGTGATGACGCCGTCTCCGTCGGTATCGAGCTTCTTGCGCTCGCCGCCGTCGCGCTCTTCACGCATTTGCTTCATATGGGCGCGCAGCTCTTCCGGTGTGAGGTAGCCGTCGCTGTCGGCATCGATCTTGTCGAAGTTTTCGGACAGGCGCTTGGCGTCGGCGACTTCCTCCTTGGAAAGTTGCTTGTCACCGTCGGTGTCGAGTTTTTTGAAGAAGTCGCCTTTCTTGCCGGGGCCTCCGGGACCGTCCGGTCCTTGGCCGGGTTCGGCATGGCTGAGGGCGGGGATCAGGGTGGCCGCGATGGCGACTAACAGTAGCTGCTTGATTTTCATGATAGCTGTATTGGTGGTTTCGCAACGCTCAGGTGGTTGCTTGTCCTGAAAATCGACGAGTCGGCACTAAAGTTGCATTGCCGGAATTCTTTTTGAAAAATCGCTCTCTGACTCGCGCTGATGCGAGTCTTTCCATATAAGCTACCCATGTACAAAGTATCTGAAAGCACTGCCGACTTCATTCACCGTCTGCCCAAGACCGAGACGCACCTGCACATTGAGGGGGCCTTGCCCTACGAGTTGCTCCAGCAGATGGATCCGGAGAAATTCCGGGAACTTCCGGAATGCTGGGCCCAGGACTTTAAGTGGAAGTGTTTCGAGGACTTTGAAAACCACCTGCTGGAGCATGCCCTGCAGTGGTACACCTCGGCCGAGCGCTATCATGAGGCGGCCAAGGTCATCTTCCGGAACCATGTGGCGCAAAATGTCCGCTATGTGGAGCTGTCCTTTCACGCCGGGGTGGTCGAGGCCCTGAAGATTCCCGGTCCGGAAATTCTCAATGCCATCCTGAGCGCGGCCCCCAAGGGGCTGGAGGTGCGTGTCTTCATGGGGATGGCCCGCAATTGCTACAACGATTACCTGGCCCCGGTCCTTGAGGACTGTGTCAATTGGGAGGGGCTGGCCGGGATCGACCTGCACGGTATCGAGTATCTGCCACTGGAAGCCTGGACCCCGAAACTCTGGGCGAAGGCGCAGGACGCCGGTCTGGTGACCAAGGCGCACGCCGGCGAGTTCGGCCCGTCCGGTCATGTGCGGGAGGCGATCGAAGTGCTCGGCGCCCTGCGCATCCAGCACGGGATCCATGCCATCGACGACCCCGATGTGCTGCAGTTGGCAATCGATTCGGGGGCGACTTTCGATATCTGCCCGATCAGCAATGTGAAGCTCGACGTGATCGATACCATGGCCGTGCACCCGCTCCGTGAGTTCTTCGACCGCGGCCTCCGCTGTACCATCAGTACGGATGATCCCTTTTCTTTCGGGAACTCGGTGGAGGATGAGTACGTCGCCCTTAGCAGCGCGCTTGGCTTCGGTCATGCGGAACTCGCCAAACTGGCCAAAAACGGCTTCGAGGTGGCGTCGGTCGGATCGGCCCAGAAAGCGAAATGGATGGCCGAAGTCGACGCAGCGTTGGCCAAGTGATCTGATTCGGTGCCGGGCCGCTCGGCGGGTGTGTGGGATCTGCCGCATGCACCGTGATCGGAACCCCTCCGTCTCCGCTGCGCGGATCCATCCGGCTTCTCTCCGATACGCCGTGACAGGCCTCCCCTGCTTGCACCCGTCTTCGTTAAGAACTGCGCCGAGGCATGGGGGAGGAGTTTTTTGGGGTTCTGCGTGTGTCTTTACGCGGTTGTAGAGAAACAGCTCCTCCTCTTTCAAGGGGAGGTGTCTTTCGCAGGGCGAAAGACGGAGGGGTTTTAGTCCTGTCGCTGTAGACCCCTCCCTCCTACGCCAAGGCTCCGGCGGACCCCTCCGTCTCCGCTGCGCGGATCCACCTCCCCTGCGCGCACCCGTCTTCGTTAAGAACTACGCCGAGGCATGGGGGAGGAGTTTTTATTCGGGGGGGCGTGTGTCTTTACGCGGTTGTAGAGAAACAGCTCCTCCTCTTCTCAAGGGGAGGTGTCTGCGCTTGTCGCAGACGGAGGGGGCCGGGCAGACCAGGACTCACGGCAAGTGACGATAATCCACAAAAAAACCCTCCGGATTGGAGGGCTTTTTGAAAATTGCGGATACTGTCCCGGCTTATTCTTCCGGCTTGGTCTTCTTCAGACCAACCACGCGGTTGCCGTCGCCCCACTCGCCGCGCTTGCGGAGCAGGTCAACGCGCTCGAAACGCTTGAGGACAGTTCGGTTCTTTTTGCCGCCGCCGCCGGAGGCCTTGAAGCTGTTGTGTTGTGACATAGTGGGATCCTTTGTGAAAATGAAAGCGGTGGAATAAAGGGGGGCTAGGTGGAAAGATCAAGGACTATTTTGTAAAAAGGACCGGGGCGAAATGAGTGGTGGCTGCGCTGCCTGAGGGCTTTTTACCGGGGCTGAAGGGGCTGTCTCGACGAGTCATTCCGGATTGAGCGGGCAAACTGCGGATTTTCCCTGACGGTGCAGTTTCACGCGGGGCTTTACAATGTTTCGAAGCTCAGGCAAGAGTGGGAGCGTATCGCGTTCTCTAAGAAGCGCTTTGATCCGATACCGCCGGCCCATGCAAAAAACTCAATATTCCTTCGAGCAATTCCGGATCGCGGTCCACGTACTCCGCTGGACCGTGCTGGTCCTGCCGGTTGCCGTGGCCGTCGGGTGCATGGTGGCGCTGTTCCTCTGGTTGTTGGACGTCGCCACGCAGACCCGTGAGCACCATATGTGGCTCCTCGCTCTCCTGCCACTTTCCGGGATCTTTATCTACTGGCTGTACAGCCGTTTCGGGAAAAATTCCGAAGCCGGCAACAACCTGATCATGGATGAGATCCATACGCCGGGGGGCGGCATTCCCTTCCGGATGGCTCCGCTGGTTCTGGCCACGACCGTCATCACCCACCTCTTTGGCGGTTCCGCCGGTCGTGAGGGAACAGCCGTGCAGATCGGGGGCAGCATGGCGGACTATGTCGCGAAGAAGCTGGGGCTGAAACATGAGGATAAGCGGATTTTGCTCATGGCGGGGATGGCTGCCGGCTTCGGCGCGGTGTTCGGCACCCCGGTCACCGGGGCGATCTTTGCCCTCGAGGTCCTGACCATCGGACGGATCAAGTACGACGCCCTGATTCCCTGCCTGGCTGCGAGCCTGCTGGCGGATATCACCTGCCGTTCCTTTCCGATCCATCACACGCATTACTCGATCGCCTTCTCGGACGCCGGCAACTTCCTGCCGTTCCCCTTCATCGCCTTCGATCTGGTCATGTTGGTCAAGGTTGCCCTGGCCGGTGCCTGTTTCGGCCTGGCCAGCTTCCTCTTTGCGGAGCTTTCACACGGCATCAAGGCCAGGGCCCAGCAATGGATCGCCGTCAAATGGCTGATTCCGGTCATCGGTGCCGCCCTGGTGCTGGGGATCAGTTTTCTCCTCGGTACTTCGGACTATCTGGGCCTCGGCGTGACCTCCGCCAATCCGGATGGGGTGAGTATTGTCAATGCCTTCTCCGAGGGCGGAGCAGATCCGTTCAGTTGGTTCTGGAAGCTGCTGCTCACCGCCATTACGCTGAGCATGGGTTTCAAGGGTGGGGAAGTGACCCCCTTGTTCTTCATCGGGGCGACACTGGGCAACTCTTTGGCCTTGCTCATGGGGGCACCGGTCGACCTCTTTGCCGGACTTGGCTTCATCGCTGTCTTTGCCGGTGCCACCAATACGCCGCTCGCCTGTGTCATGATGGGCATCGAGCTCTTCGGTGCGGCCAATGTCGTTTATTATGCGGTTGCTTGTTTTGCCGCCTACTACTTCAGCGGGCATACGGGCATCTACGCTTCCCAACGGGTGGTCGTTTCAAAATTCCATACCAGTCACGAGGAAGAGGCAGAAACACTCAAGGAGGTCAAAGCCAAGAAGCGGCGCTTCGGGCGTACACATCCCTCATCCGGGCCGAATGAACTCTAAATTTGTGGTTCGAAAAGAAGAGTGGTGATCGGATTTTCTTCGCGACTTCTTTCTTCAAACCCGGTGAGTTCTATCTGGAAGCCAGTTCCCGTTTCGCGGACCTGATAAGTGTGACCATTATAGGTCAGTGGGCCTTCGGTAATTGTCCGGCTTCCATCCAGTAGTTCGAAGCCGAGACGAAGTGCCTCCTGTTTCTGCTCAACGATACGGCTCGTTTCGATGATATGATCGTAATGTACATCCAGCGTCATGCCGATGAAGCTATCTTCATCATATCCCTTGATGTAATTGGACTGAAACTTCCTGATTTCGGCAATCGGTTGGTCGATACGCTCCACCAATGCATCGTAGAAGCGATAATGCATCTCCAGTTGATCGAGCACATTTTCGGGAGTGAGGCCCATTTCCCTCAAGGCTTCGATTTGTTTTTCCTGCGAGGACTGTTCGCTGTAAGACAGTCCTGCAAATACCTTAATAATCACCTCCCACGGCACATAGCGGCTTTCTATGGTCTCATGCTGTAAATTGATCACTGCCGTGCGATCCTTGTAGCGAAGCCATGCTTTATGCTTGGTGAGATCTATCCTCTCTAGATGAATCTCGTAGGCATCCTGGTTTTCGGAGAGCCAGAAACTTTGCTGGCTTCGCATATTACGCAGGCTGATTTTGGGCGCTGCTTCTGGCAGTTGCATGATGCCGGCTAATCTCAGGTCGGAGGGAAAACGAAAGCCATCCTTTCCGAGGTGTTCGGCTTCCCAATCTGCCATCGCACTTTCCAGTTTCGCCAGCAAGAGCCCGGAAAAGCCATCCCGATCACTCAAGATTGCATTGGATAATCTTGATGTGGGCGGGAGCGAGTGGATGCGCGTGAGTGTCTGTTTTCTTTCTTCGGAAGTCATCTCTGGTGCAAACTTGGCTAACTGTCTGAGGCAGATGTTGCTTGCTGCGATATCAACCAGTCCGGTCATTAAGTTCGGTGCCTGGTTCCGATGCCGCGCTGCGCTCCAGCCGGTGAAGAGTGCGTCGAGTGCCTCGCTTTGATTCTCTTTCCAAGTCTGCTCGGCATACCAAACTGCATTTCGACTCAGCTTACGAATCGAGAAGCTCTCTGACAGGTTCTCCCATATGTCTGGTACGTCCGAATTTGCCGCTTTGCTCCAATTGACGCTTTGAATGGATTGTAGATCCCGGATCTCCTTCAGTATCTCGCCCAGGCTCTCTTTGTATTGGGTTCGTTCTTCTTGGCTGACTGGGACCGCATCCTCGCTGTCGGGGTCAAGAATACTCATATGCTTTTTCCCGAGTGCGTCGACTTTAGCTTCCAAGCTAGCTGCGGAACTACGATAGCGCTCTGCCGCAAGCTTGGCGTCCGACAACTCGTCATTGTTTGCCAGCGCAACGAGAGGCAGGAATCCCAGGAGGAGCAGAAGGCTGATGCTTCTCATAGCTATAGAGGAAAATTCTTAGGTTGAGGAGAAATTCGGGCTCTACACTTGGTTGTGCTGGTTATTTAGTCCCATGAATACGATGGTCAGTCCAAACGCACCTATAGAATTTTACAACCGCTATTCCGGCGAGCGTGAGATCGAGTCGATCTACGGCGAGGGCTTCCTGCGCTGGGCCTATGGGAATCCGTTGGGCCGGTTGACGGTTTCGCTGGCGGTCAAGCGTCTGTGGTTTTCACGCTGGTATGGATGGCGGATGGACCGGCCCTCGAGCCAGTCGAAGGTGGCTCCGTTTATAAGTGAGTATGGCTTGGACTCAGAGGAATTCGCCGAGCCGGTCGAGCGTTTCAAGACCTTCAACGAATTCTTTTACCGGAAACTGAAAGGGCACGCCCGGCCGGTGGATCCGGATCCCCAGGGCGCGGTTTTTCCTGCCGACGGGCGTCACCTGGCTATCGCGGATATCGATCGGGCGGAGACCTTTTATATCAAAGGACAGCGTTTCGACCTTCAGGCTTTTGTCGGCGACTCCGCTCTGGCGCAGAAGTATGCGGGCGGATCGATGCTGATTTCTCGCCTCTGCCCGGTGGATTACCATCGCTTCCATTTTCCCGTGGCCGGTCTTGCCGGAGAGGCCCGGGAATTACCGGGCAGCCTGCGTTCCGTGAGTCCGCTGGCGCTGCGTCGGCGCCTGTCCATCCTCTGGGAGAACCGCCGGGTCTTGACGGAGGTGGAGAGCGAAGCTTTCGGCCCCGTTCTGGTGCTCGAAATCGGTGCGACTTGCGTCGGCGGGATCCACCAGACCTACGCTCCCGGTATGGTCACGAAGGGCATGGAAAAGGGCTACTTTTCTTTTGGGGGCTCCTGTGTGACGACGATTTTTCCGAAAGGCGCGATTCGCTTCGATGCTGACCTGCTTGAATTTGGTGCGCAGGGGCTTGAAGTCTACGCCCGGATGGGGGAACGCTGTGGGATTCTCGGCGACTGACTTTAGACTGTCAGCAGCTTGTCGTCGATCGGCTTGATCTTGTTCCGGTCAAATGATTTTCCGGCTTTGGCTTTACGGAGGTCGGCGCGGAGTTGCAGGCGCAACCAGAACCCTTCGCTTTGTTTGAGGTAGCGGGTGATGCGCAGATCGTGTTCCGGGGTAAAGCGGCTGTTGCCCTTCTTCAGCCCGCTGAGATGCGCCTCGGGAATGCCGGTCGCTTGCGCAAACTGTTTTTGCGTGATGGGTAGTTCCTCTAGGATTTCCCGAAGCGTTTCTGAGGCGGCGTTGACTGTGGTGATTGTGCTCCTGTGCTTTGGACAGGTTAATGGTAATCTGTGATTTCAACATCTTGGGCATTGCCGCCTGTAAAGCGAAAGCAAATGCGCCATTGTTGGTTGATGCGAATGCTGTGTTGTCCCTTGCGAGTGCCTCCCAATGACTCGAGCTGATTACTGGGTGGAAGTCGGAGGTCGTTGATATCCATAGCAGCATCCAGTTGGTCGAGTTTGACTTGGGCTCGCGCAACCAGCTGTGGAGGGAAGCCTTTCTTGATCGTGCCGTCGTTGATTTTTTGTGTTTTCTTATCGGCCCTGCGTTCACTCGGAATATACCACGCCTCAAGCGGCAATGATTCCGGCGCGTGCCGCGGCGAAGAGGTACTGCTGGGCCAGTCCGGCATTGGGGCCGAAATGGATCCGGGCAAAATCCTGCAGATGGGCGAGGTTCCAGTCGGACAAGCCGTATGCGCGGCTGAGAAGTTTCTGCACCCAGGTGTCGATGGGAAAGGCCTCGAGTCGTCCGGCCCCGAAGAGCAGAACGCAATCGGCGATCTTGCGGCCGACCCCGGGCAGCTGCAACAAGCGTTCCCGGGCGCTTCCAGTAGGCAGTACTTCGGTTGCCTCGAGCCAGCCGGGATTCGACTGAAGAAAGAGCGCGGTTTGATGGATAAAGCGCGCGCGGTAGCCGAGCTTGGCGGCTCGCAGGCGCGCTTCCCCGGCCTCGGCGATCTGCGCCCAGGTCGGGAGGGCGTGACTGCCGTCCGCCAGCGGCGCCCCTTGGTCCTGCGCCACCAATTCACAGATCGCCTTGATCTGGGCGATCTGCTTGGTGGAACTGCAGAGAAAACAGAAGAGGGTCTCGGCGAAGGGCTGACGTAGGATCCGGAGGCCTGGAAAGGCCGCGATGGCGGCCTGGAGCACCGGGTCGCTGCGCCAGGGCAATTCGTCGGTGAGCCTTTTGAAATCCGTCTCGGCCGCCAGATAGTGCCGCAGTGCCGCCTGTGCCGGTGGGCCTTGGACTGTTGCGGGACGGCTCCACTCCAGTTGCCCGTTGCGGATGCGCAAACGGCAGACCTGATCTGCCCAGCGGCCCTCGTAGTAGCCAGGGTTCTTCGTCCAGCGGAAGGACTGTCCGCCGTCGAGGGTCTCCGCCAGGCTTGTTTCTTGGCCGAGGGGGATGTCCGGGAGTGCGGTCCATGGACTGAAACTGACTTCGCTTGGCATCGTGTTTCGGGCTCAAAAAAAGAGGCTCTTAGTCGATTAGCGGGGAAGGGTTCAATAAACATTTCCCCTCAATAATGCTAAGGATATAGGGCAAGTCTCATACACACCATTTTATTTTCACAACCGCTTCGCTAGAGAGCCCTACGGGCGAGATTAGGGAGGTGTAGGTTGCGATGTAATCACTTGGAGAACATGTGTGTAGTCATGGATGATTACACACATGTAACTGGCACTATTTTGGCGCAGCAATGGAAGTGCACAATTTTTGAGGGCCAGGACTCATAGAAAGTATTTATGAGAAAAACCTACAACATGAGCTTACGCGACGAAAAGTCCAAGTGAGGCGTCGGGTCAAACTTCAGCTCAAATACAAGGATTTGGAATTAGATGACGACTATGCGCTAGACCTCATTGTTAATGAAAATGTGATCGTCGGACTCAAAGTAGTCAAAGAGCTCACCCCTATACACGAGGCGCAACTTATGGCGTATATGAAGTTAACAGGCTGCAATGTTGGATTACTGATTAGCTTCAATGTGGTTCGACTCAAAGATGGTATCCGGCGTCTGTCGCTTTCAAAATAACCGGTTTCAACCGCCAAGGCTTATGCCTCTCCTCAACCTCGCCCGTAGGGCCCTCTAGCGCCAGCGGTTGTCCAAAAATTACGTAGCTCCGTCAAAGGAGCTGAGTGCGAAGTCCGCTAAATGAGTTGGTTCTAGGCACCATCTTCCTGGTAAATGACTATGCCCCCAAAAAAAGGAGAGGTGTGACGGCCTCTCCTTTTTAATAAATGATTCCGGTTTTAGAAGCTCCAGAGGTAGCTCTTGGCTTCACCCAGCACTTCACCGTTCGCGTCCTGGAAGGTGAATTTCCACGCGGACGGGACTCGTGTGTCTCCGTAGGTCCAGTCTTCACCGGTCAAGCCGACAAAGACCTCCTTGGACTTCGGCAGCTTGGGAGGCAGCGTGAATTCATGCACCTGTGCGTCGAGTGACTTGGGCGTGTAGAACTCGGCGACCAGTTTGCTGCCGCGCGGCAGGCGGCGGACATTCTCGTCAAGGATCAGTGCGAAATAATAGCCGGTACGTTCCAACGGTTGACTGCGAAGGATGACCCGGTCGCCCTGGTTTTCCTTGCCCGTCATGTACTCGCTGATCCGCTTGAACTGCTCCGTTTCGATGTAGCGGGGCTTGATCTCCACGATCGACACCGAGCGAACCGGTTCCTTGCGGCTGGAGGCACAGGAAACCGCCATGAGGCAGACTAGGCTAAGCAGGAAAAAGCGCATGGGCTTGTAGATTCGTCAGCCCATGCGCGTTGTCAATGCTCTAGGCGGCCGCAAGGCTTGCGGCTTTCAACTTCAGTCGTTGGAAAGTCCGGAAGGTGAGGGCGGTCGCGGCCAGACTGATCCCGATCGCCAGACCCGTCCACATGCCGATCGGCCCGACGGCTTGCTTAAAGGAGAGGAAGGCGCCGAAGGGCAGTCCCAGTATCCAGAAGCTGACAAAGAGCATGAGTGCGGGCGTGTTCACATCCTCCATTCCACGGAGCGCGCCGTTCGAAATGATCTGGGCGCCGTCGGCGATCTGGAAGAAGGCGGCGACGAGCAGGAGTTTGGCCGCGATCCGGATCACTTCAGGGTCGGCCGTAAAGAGTGAGGCCAAGGTTTCGCCCAGGAAGACGAAGGTCAGCGCGGTCATCACCATCAGGAGGGTCGAAGCGCCATGCGCCCCGATGATGATACGCTTGCATTGCGCGATCGCATTCGAGCCCAGGCTGTGTCCCACGCGGATGGTGAGGGCCATGGACAGCCCGAGGGGGATCATGAAGGCCGTTCCGCTGCAGCTGATCGTGACTTGGTGGGCGGCGAGGGGGGCACTCCCAAAGAACCCGATGAGGAGGGCGGTGACGGCAAAAGCCCCGAACTCCATGGTCAACTGTCCCGAGATCGGACCGGTGATCTTGAGCATACTGAGGACCTCTCCGCCTTGCATCCGCGCAAACCATCGGGGTGGTCGGCAGGGGGCCAGGTCCATGGAACGGTTTACATAGCACCACAGGACCAGCACAGTGGTGAGGCGGGCGAGGAAAGTGGCGATGCCGGCCCCGGGAAGGCCGAGGGCCGGCATGCCCAGATGCCCGAAAATGAGCATCCAGTTGAGACAGACGTTGAGCAGCACACTGCCAAGCATGATCCAGAACACGGTCCACGGCCGGTTGAGTGCTTCGGCAAACGACTTGATACACATGGCCGGAGACAAGGGGATCATCGACAAGCTGACCCAGACGAGGTAGCTCGGTGCGATGGCCACGACTTCTTCCGGCTGGTTGAACCAGGGCAGGATGGGGATCAGCGCGATGAGAGCCAGTGAAAGGATGATGCCGGCGATGACAGTCAGCCAGAAGCCGGTACGGAAGGATTCGGCGGCTTCCTTTTGACGCTCGGCGCCATAGGCGTGGGACACTTTAACCGAGACCGCGACGTACAGTGCGATGATGACCACAAAGGGGAAGTGGAAGAGAACATTCACAAAGGCGGCCGCGGCCAGTTCGACCGTGCCGACCCGACCGATCATCATGGTGTCGGCCAGTCCGAGCAGCATTTGGCTCACCTGGCCGGCGATGATGGGCGTGGCCAAGGTGAATGTCTTTTTGGTTTCCTGTAGGATTGTGTTCATGTCTCGACAAAAAAACCGCCGTTGTGTGCGGCGGTTTTTTGAATTCGGGTGAGTTCTCTTGAATCGATTTCTTCCGTATTCACCAACCGCCTGGGCATGGGTGCGCGCCAAAGGAGCCAATGCCCTTCAGCGGGGCACAGGTTTTGTTAAACATAATTGCGGTGACGAAATGCATCGGTCTGGATGTGATGTGCCGCAAGGAGCAGAATTCAAACCTTATTTCGCTGGGAGGGGAAAAAGCGCCGAAAATATGCCTGGGTCTTGTGCGACTTCAGACCCTCCATCGTTTCGACAAGCTCAAGGCAGGCCGTTTCGACAAGCTCAAGGCAGGCCGTTTCGACAAGCTCAAGACAGGCCGTTTCGACAAGCTCAAGACAGGCCGCTTCGCGAGGGGAGGAGTTTGAGTCGATTCCATTTCGATGGGGTTCGGTTGTGAGATCAAAGCTCCTCCTCTTGAAAAGGGGAGGTGTCCCGGCTTGACCGGGACGGAGGGGTTTCTCGCCGCATGGGTCTGAAAAACATGCTTTCCTGTTGATTTTGGGAGAAAACTGCACTCCAATTTACTGAACCCTGCAGTGTTCGAGACTTAACGGAGTTCTGTCCTTTACTCTTCAGCAAACGGGAGCTTGACCCTCGGCGGTGGCTGTCCAGCCGTCAATCGGAAGACAAAAGCCGCAGAGAGAGCACCCACCTAAGGCACAAAAGGCCAAGAACTCCCCCAATACGGCACAGGCGGGGCTTTTTTATTTTTATCGGGTCGGAATGTGGGAACGCGACGCAAGTGGATTGATCTGTTTCGTGTACCCATACCCCTCCCTCCTACGCCAAGGCTCCGGCGGACATGCCGTGCCGGCAGGCCGGTCCATCCGGCTTCTCTCCGATACGCCGTGACAGGCCTCCCCTGCGTGCACCCGTCTTCGTTAAGAACTACGCCGAGGCATGGGGGAGGAGTTTATTGGGGGACTGCGTGTGTCTTTACGTGGTTGTACCGAAAAAGCTCCTCCTCTTCCCAAGGGGAGGTGGATCCGCGCAGCGGAGACGGAGGGGTTTTAGTCCTGTAGCAACGGACCCCTCCCTCCTACGTCAAGGCTCCGGCGGACATGCCGTCCCGGCAGGCCGGTCCATCCGACTTCTCTCCGATACGCCGTGACAGGCCTCCCCTGCCTGCACCCGTCTTCGTTAAGAACTACGCCGAGGCATGGGGGAGGAGTTGTTGGGGACTGCGTGTGTCTTTACGTGGTTGTACCGGAATGGATTCGGATCATTGTGCGACGACATGTAGGCGCAGCAGGAAGTCGGAGTCGCCCGCATGGTTGCGTCGGGGCGACCTGATCTCGACGGCCTCGCCTGTGTTCCAGAGCGCTTCGGGAACCGGGCGTGTGTCGCCATTGACCGGGTCCACCCATTCCACCTCCCAGGGGCCTGTGCCCAGGGCGGATGGATCCAGGCGCAGGGCCTGTTGGACGGGGGTATAGACCAAGGCCATCGTGCCGCCTTCGGAAATCGCCGCGATGGCTTGCTTGTCGCCGGCTTCCCCTGGCTCTCGGATCAGCAATTCCCCTTCGATGTCGGGCTTGAAAGTCCACCAGGGTACTTGGTTGACGAGCCGAATCAACTGCTGGAAATCGTCCCGGCTGGGATCCTTGAGGGCCTTTTGCCAGGTGATACCATGACGCCGGTATGCCCAGATGGCCTCGGCCCCATAGGCCTGGCCGGCGGCACCGCTCAAAAAGCTCGCCCACCACGCCTGTCGCCGGAGTACATAGCGGGAGCCCCAGCGGTCGGTTGTCTTCCCCTGTGCAATACGGATTTCGGGGCCGGCACTGTAGTAACCTTCGGAATAGAAAATCGGCAGTGCGGCGGCGTTGTAGTTCGCATGGTTATGGGCAAAGGGATATTTGATTTTATAGGCTGGGGAATAGGCGTAGGTCCAATTCCAGCGAAGCCAGTCGGGCGTGTCGTTGAACGCCTCCACACTGGAATAATCGGAACTGGCGTGGTAGGCGAGGATGGCTTGTCCTTCGTAAACGGATTGGATCCCTTTTGCGATGGCGACGAGTGCGGTATGCCCGCGGCCGGGACGCTGGTCCCCTCCGATAAAATAGATGACCTTCGGGTTTTCCCTGTAGCGGTTGGCAAACCATTGTCCGAAGCGGTAGCAAACCTCCGGCTCCAAGCCCTCCAGAATGTCGTCCAGACCCCGTTTCCAGAATGGGCTGACGATCGCAACCAGCCCGCGATCGGTGATGGCCCGCACCGTCGCGTCCACTTTCGCCCAGTGGGCTTCCTTCGGTTGGGTGAGATCCTGATCGTGGAATCCGGTCGAGAGACCGCCGGCCTCTCCGGTCGGGAAGACTGCGCTGAATAGTACCGCGCTGAAGCCATCCTTGACGGTCTGGTCGAGGTAAGCCTCCCGTTCGACTTCTGTGTAGGCGGTGGCCAAGCGCCATGCCGTGTCGGCGGCGGGGTAGAACGGGGAGCCGTCGCTCCATTGCAGGTAGCGGCCGTTGGCGGAGACCTCCAGACCGGGCGTCGATGCCTGTGCCGAAAGAACCGCGGCGATCGCGAAGGCCAGGGATAGGAGGGGAAGTCGCATGCTCTGAGCCTAAGCGGGATTCGGGGAATCGCAAACGGTATTACCAGTGGCGCATCCGCGACGGCTCTCAACAGAGTGAAAGGCAGACCCTTTCGAGTCTGCCTTTCAGGTATGCGTATGTAATGGTTGGGGAAATCCTAGACGATCTCTTCGACCGAGACCTCGAGGCTCTTACCGTCGATGGTCAGTCCGTACTTCTTGGACGGGCCTCCATTGCCGGCGGGCGCTTCCGCGGGGGCGGCGGGCGTTTCGGCCTTTGGCGTGTCGGCAGGTACCACGACCGGCTTCGGCTTGTTGGTGCCCTTGATGTGGGCTTCAAGCTGCTGCGGGAACATGGCATGGATGACGCAGTGTTCCGGATCGCTCGGGAAGCCCTTGGCATCGAGTTCCTTCTTCAGGTCGTCCATGTGCTTGTGCTTGGCCTGCGGCGATTCGACCGGACGGCAAGTGATCGGGGTCTTCTCGAACTGCTTGGCCGCGAGTGCCTGCACTTCGGGGTCGACCGGGGCCGGGCACTGGCCGTAGTAACCGAGCGCGATGTCGGCTGCTTGCGGAGAAATTTGCTTCCAGCGGCCGAACTTGACGTTGAGGAAGGCTTGCATGCCGACGATTTGGGAGGTCGGCGTGACGAGCGGAATCCAGCCCAGCGCTTCGCGGACCACCGGGATCTCGCGGAAGACTTCCTCGAACTTGTCTTCCATCTTCTGCTCCTTCAACTGGGTGCGGAAATTGGAAAGCATCCCGCCGGGGACTTGGTATTCCAAGGTGTCCACGTCGATGACTTCGTTCTTGTGCCCGGTGAAGGCGCCCAGTTCGGCATAGACCTTTTCCAGATGCATCCGGATGTCCTTGAGCGACTTATGCTGCGCTTCGCTGACCTGCGGACAGCGCGGATGGTCCTTCAGCATGGCGAGCATGCGGGTGGTGTCGGGCTGGCCGGTACCGTTGGCGAAGGGGGAAATGGACAGGTCGATCGCATCCACGCCCGCATCGATGGCCGACACATAGGTGCTGGCTCCCAGACCCGCAGTGTCATGGGTGTGGATCCAAACCGGAATCTTCAGCTTATCCTTCAGCCCCTTGATGATCTTGTACGCATCCATCGGAGCAATCAGGCCGGCCATGTCCTTCAGGACGATGGCATCCGCACCCATTTTCTCGAGCTCGACGCCCATTTCGATGAACTTTTCTACCGTGTGTACCGGGCTGCTGGTGAAACAAATGGTGCCGTGGGCTTGCTGGCCGGCCTTCTTGGCCGCATCGATCGCGCACTTCATGTTGCGCGTGTCGTTCAATGCGTCGAAAATACGGAAGATGTTCATGCCGTGATCGGCACTGGTCTTGATGAAGGCTTCGACCACATCATCCGGGAAGTGTGCGTACTGGACGATATTCTGGCCGCGCAGCAGCATCATGTGCGGGGTCTTCGGACAGGCTTTTTTCAGGGCGTCCAGACGATCGAAGGGGAACTCGTCGAGGAAGCGCAGGCCGGAGTCGATGGTCGCGCCGCCCCAGGTCTCCAGCGCACCGAAGCCCCAGTTGTCGAGCTGCTCACAGACTGGTAGCATCTGCTCGGTGGTCATACGAGTGGCAGCCAGGCTCTGGTGGCCGTCACGGAGAACATTGTTATTTAGCTGAACGGGTTTCATAGTAATAAGAAATACTTTTGACAATTTAGGTATGTATCAGCAAGTCTAATGGAGGCTTATTTCTGTCTAGAAGTGGCTTTGAAGTTTTGTATTATTATTTCTGATTGTCTTTTCATGCAACGCGCTAAAGCACCTTTTCACGTAATGACCAAGCCGGCGGGGCCGCTCTGCAACCTCGACTGCAGCTATTGTTTTTACCTGGAGAAGACGAAACTCTTCCCAAAGCACCATTCCTTCAAGATGACCGACGAGGTGCTGGAAGCCTACATTAAGGGGTACATTGAGGCACAGCCGAGTCCGCAGGTAAGCTTCGCCTGGCAGGGCGGGGAGCCGACCTTGGCCGGCATCAGTTTCTTCCGCAAAGTGATCGATTTACAGAAGAAGTACGGCGCGGGGCGACAAATCGAGAATGCCTTCCAGACGAACGGGACCTTGCTGAACGACGAGTGGTGCACCTTTCTCCGTGACGAAGGATTTCTCGTCGGCATCAGTATCGACGGCCCCGAGCACTTGCATGATGCCTACCGGGTCGATCGCAAGGGGGCGCCCACCTACCGGAAAGTCGTGCGGGGCATCGAACTCTGCAAAAAGCACCGGGTCGAGTTCAACACCCTTACGGTGGTGAACCGGAAGAATGCGGCTCACCCGCTGGAGGTGTACCGCTTCCTCCGCGAGATCGGCTCGACCTTTATCCAGTTCATTCCGCTGGTCGAGCGGAAGGCGGACGATGCCTCGAATTCGATCGGCCTGGGGCTTTCGCATCCTCCGGATCTGACCGGAGCGGCCGCGATGACTTTTGAACCGGAAGTGACCGACTGGTCCGTGTTGCCGAAGCAATTCGGGGACTTCTACTGTAAGATCTTCGATCGCTGGGTGACACGGGACGTGGGGAAGGTGTACGTGCAGCTGTTCGATGTGACTCTGGGCAAATGGGTGGGCGCGCCCGGTGGCGTTTGCATGCACTCGGAGACCTGCGGCCGTGCCATGGCTCTGGAGCACAATGGTGACTTGTATGCCTGCGACCATTACGTCTATCCGCGCTATCGTCTTGGGAATGTTCTGAATGAGTCCATTGCCGAGATGGCCGACAGTGAATTCATGCGTGACTTCGGGGAGCAGAAACGCAGCCGTCTGCCCAAGCAATGTCTGGAGTGCAAGGTCCGCTTCGCCTGTAACGGAGATTGTCCGAAGCACCGGTTTGCCTACACCAAGGACGGTGAGCCGGGCCTGAGTTACTTGTGCGAAGGCTTCTACCAGTTCTTTACCCATTCGGCTCCCGCGATGCGTACGATGGCGGATCTTTACCGCAATCGCCGGTCTCCCGCTGAAATCATGAGCATGAAAAAAGGCTAGGGCGCTTCCCAAGCATGTGACAAGTGTGACGCGGCGACTGAAGATTTCAACTGACAGGAGATGGATCTGCGCCAAAGCTGTGCAGGTAATATGAGCGACGAGGAGAGCATCTACGAACTACAGCGCAGGATCACGCACTTGGAGCAGCACATCGCCGAGCAGGATAGTGAGATCTATCGCTTGTCGAAGCGTGTCGATGATCTGGCCAAGGCGTATGAGTTGCAGCGCTTGAAAATGGATGCCCTGGCTTCCCAGACGGGTGGCGACATGCCGGCGAACGAAAAGCCGCCGCATTATTAGGCCGTATCGATTGAATGAGGGCTTCCTTGAAAGCGGCATTTGGCATTCTGGAGGTCGACTTGATTGAGGGACGCTCCCTCCTGCGCTAAGGCTCCGGCGGGGTCCGTCGCGACAAGACTGAAACCCCTTCCTCCTACGCCAAGGCTCCGGCGGACATGCCGTCTCGCTTTGCGGATCCACCTCCCCTTGGAAAGAGGAGGAGTTTTTCTGTACAACGACGTAAAGTCACACGCCGAGCCCACACAACTCCTCCCCTGCAGGCAGGGGAGGTGGCTGCGCTAGACGCAGACGGAGGGGTCCACAGTGACAGGACTAAAACCCCTTCCTCTTACGCCAAGGCTCCGGCGGACATGCCGTCCCGCTTTGCGGATCCACCTCCCCTTACTAAGCATATCCTTATACGCAAGTCGGAGTGGCCTGAATTGAACTCTGGTGCTGCTGCGGAACAGACCCAGCAGAGCTGGGAACCGCTTATATGCTCTTATAAACGCTTATGGGCATGAGGCCTAGCGGCCACGATCATACATCTCCCATCAATTTGACTATGTCTGCACCGAAAACATCCTTCAGTTATCAGGTTGTAATGTTCAGATAAGCGACGCTTAGCGGACATAAGCGGTCTCCAGCTACGCTGGAAAAACCTCAAGGACGACTTCAAAAGATGTGTATAAGGATATGCTTGGAGAGAGGAGGAGCTGTGTCTTTACGCGGTTGTAGAGAAACCGCTCCTCCTCTTTCCAGGGGAGGTGTCTTTCGCAGTGCGAAAGACGGAGGGGTTTTAGTCCTGTCGCTGTGGACCCCTCCCTCCTACGCCAAGGCTCCGGCGGACATGCCGTCTCCGCTTTGCGGATCCCACCTCCCCTTGATAAGAGGAGGAGCTTTTTCTGTACAACGACGTCGATCCCCCACAAAAAAGCCCGGCATGCAGGGCAAGCCGGGCTGAAATTGAGCTATGTGATTTAGCTGGCCTTGGGGATCTCGGCCGGGATGTCGATCACATGAGTGTCCTTCCGCTTCACCTTGTGCAGGCGGGAGCGGCGGCGCAGCATCCGGTCAAGTTTCTGGACCATCAGGTCGATGGATTTATAGAGGTCGTCGGTGGCCGCGGATGCGACGTGATCGTTGCCGCGTACCTCCAGGTGCCCCTTGGCAATAAATTCCCGTTGGTGTGACGTCTGGTGGCTATCGTATTCAAGTTCTACGCGCATTCGGATGATGCGCTCCTCATGTTCGAATAGTTTCTCTGCTTTTTGCTGAACCATGTGCTTCATCGAGTCGGTAAGGGTCATGTTCAATCCGCTGATGATGACGTCATGCTGTTTCATAGTTGTATTCCTTTTCTGTTCTTGGTTCACATTGACGAAGCCGGAATGACTCCGTCGCTTTGTATCGGTGCACAAAAAATGCCAACCCCTTCAGAATACATCTCACATACGTCTGTAATGGTCATTACAGGTGGTTCTTCGGGAATTGGCCGCTCCATTATCAAAGCAAGTTTGAGGTTAAAGCCGAACCTGACCATATGCAACCTTTCTCGGTCGAAACCGGACGTTTTTTTGGGCGAAAATGGCCATCATTTGCCGACTGATTTGACAAGTCCTTCAGCACTAGAATCTTCGGCGAATCGGGTGCTGCAACTGGTCCGTCAGGCACCTTCCGGAGAGCTGATTTTGGTCAATAACAGCGGATTCGGGGATTATGGCCCGATGGGGGATCTGGACGCTTCCAAGCAATTGAAGATGATCGACTTAAATGTTCGTTCGCTGGTCGATCTGACGGCCCGCCTGATGCCGGCCCTGCAAGCCCGCGGTGGCGTGGTGGTGAATCTTGCGTCGACGGCGGCCTTTCAGCCCACGCCCTACATGTCGACCTATGGGGCAAGCAAGGCATTTGTGCTCCATTGGAGCCTGGCTCTGAACGAGGATTTTCGCGGGACGAACTTGCGGGCCCTGGCGGTTTGTCCGGGGCCGACCCGGTCCAATTTTTTCAAGGCGGCCGGTTTCGAGACACCGCCGATGCAGGGCGGAGTCAACGGCTGGCTGGACATGAGCGCCGACGAGGTGGCCGCTTTGACTTGGCGGGCGATCGCTTCGGGGAAGTCGGTCGTCGTGACGGGCTGGAAGAACCGCTTGATCGCACTCGTCGGCGGCAAGTTACCCAAGGTATTTACGGCCCGGATGGGACGACGCATTCTCGGCAAGCTAAGGCTGGAGCAACACCGTGCCGGGGCGGCAAAATCATAAATCCCGGCTAGCCTGTACATGGTATGAAGGACCCTTTTAGTGAAGAAGCGCCTCTGGTGGATCTGGACGATCTGCCGGATTGGATATTACGCGATGACGAGGAGCTGCTGGTTTTCAATAAGCCGGGGTGGCTGGTCTGTCATCCGTCGAAGAACGGCCCGCTTTCGAGCCTGGTGGGGGCGGTCCGGGAATATACCGGTGCGGACAAGCTGCACTTGGTGGCACGACTCGACCGTGAAACCAGTGGTTTGGTGGTATTTGCAAAGCGTCCTGCCTTTGCCCGCAAATACCAGATGGCGATCCAGAACCGGATCGTGAAGAAAGCCTATCTCGCCATCCTGGAGGGGGAGCTGTCTGAACCCGTACGCGTGGACCAGAACATCGCACGGCGCAAGGTCGGCCCGGTCCATGTGAAAAACGAGGTCAGTTACATCCGTGGCTCACAGACCGCCGTGACGGAGTTCGTGCCTTTGGCACATGGCGGCGGCTACACCCTCTGCCGGGTGGAGCCGGAGACCGGGCGCAAGCATCAGATCCGGGTGCATGCCGAGTGGTTGGGGCATCGAATTGCCGCCGACAAGATCTATGGTCCGGATGAAACGCTCTACCTGGAGTTCATCGAGCACGGATGGACGGAGCGCCTGGCTGCGGCCTTGCCGCTCAAACGGCAGGCCTTGCATTGCTACGAATATACTTTCGAATTTCCCGGCGCACCCGTGGTTCTGACAGCGCCGCTGCTTGAGGACATGTCGTTGTTCTGCCGCGAGCAGATGGGGCTGGATTCCCTGCCTCTATAGGCTGAAGTTCCGTTGCGGGCCTGGGCTGCCTAGATGGCCTTGCCGGTATTGAGGTTAAAGCCTCCCAGCGGATCGATTTGAAAACCCGCCAGCTGGTAGGCCTGTATCATGGCACGCTCCAATTCCGCGGGGCTGCGACCGCGCAGGATCAAATCCAGCCGGTGTGTGAGCGTGCGATTTTGGCTCAAAGTGCCCAAAAAGTCGGCCAAACTATTTCCGGAATTGGACCGATCCAGATGAATCAAGAAATAGGTCAAAAGATATGCCGTCAGATAGTTGCGATTTACGCCATGAGGGTTGTAGTCGAAATCTTGATTCCATTGTGGGGCTTCCATCGTCAAGAGCGTCTTCAGACGCACCGAGTGTACGAAGTTTTCGGTCTGTTTGCGTAGGGGCTGTGAAGTTTTGAAGTCGATTCGATCCATTTGAAAACGCCCGTTTTGAAAGGGGATCGATTCCATATAGACGGCGAGGCCTTCAACCAACCAAGGGGGGAGTTTGCCCAATTCCGCATGCAGTAACTGATGGGTCAATTCATGGATAAGGACCGGATTCTCAAGCAAGCCATTGATGTGTCCGGATTCAATATTACGGCGGCTCCCGCTAGGCAGATTAATAATGATCCGGTTCTGTGACGGCAGGAAGAGTCCCGCCGTTCCTTCAATGCCGCCGGCTTCGAGAAACTGCTTCTTGTCCGAATAAAAGTCGGTCCGGTAGGATTTCTTGGTTTCAGAGATTCCCGGGAGCAGTTCGCTTAAGGTCTTGTAGGTCCCTTCAAAGGTTTGCGCGTAGTGCTGTGCCAAAGCGTTTGGCAAGGGGACATCGGAGGTGAATTGGAAGTGCTCCGTGAGGTACAGGTGTGCGGGCGCGATGGCATGGATGCGGACCGCCTGCCGCCGGTCACTGAGGCGGCTGCCGGTGTGGTCCTTGTGTTCGTCTGCCGAGAGGAGGTTCAGACATGAAAGAAGGAAAATGACTGCAATGATCCGTGACATGGTAGCTCTCCCGCCTTTAGCGAGAAGAGTGCCATATGCCGGATCGCTCAGTTTTTCGTTCCCTGTGCGCTACGTGCGCTCTTGATTTCGTCTTCCCCGCGGATGATGCGGTATTTTCCCGAGAAGAAACGGGCGTAGTCTTTCAGGCGGCTTTCCTGTTCTTTACTGAAGGACTCGTCGCCCGCGAGAAAGAGCACGACATTCACGGATGGGGACTTCAGATTTTTGTCGGTATACATCTTATCGACGAGATCCTTGAAGTACTTTTCGGTCTCCCGGGGCTCATAGAAATGGGCGGGCTGCCATCCCGGGTGCGGAATCTCCCATTTCAACCCCAGTTCTTGGGCATTGGAATAGACGCCATAGCGCTGGCCGAGTACGCGCGGGGGCATGTTTTTCGCCGCACGCTCCTTATTAATCCGAGCGAGTTCTTCGCGTACCCGCTTTTCCATTTTCGGGATTTCCAGCTTATGTTCCGCGAGTTGCTCCTGGTATTTTTTGTCGCTGCTCTTTTTCTTCCATTCCTCGTTTTCCTTATCGGTTGGTTTGCGGCGTATTCTTTCAAAACCTGAATGGTAACCGGAGATGAAGAAAATTCCGTCGACTTGCTGTTCGAGCGCGAGCTGGGTGAGATAAGCGGTTTCGTTGCCGCGGTCGCCGGAATAGGCAAGCGCGTCCTCGATGGGGTCTCCGTCCATGGCATGGATCGCTTGGACCTTCGCGCTGCTGTTTCCTTCGAGTCCGACCTTGTCGGCATTTGCATTGAAGGGGCCCATCCAGCGTTCGAGCTCGCGGTGGACTTCCGTGCCGGAGGGGACGAGGCTTGGTTTGAAGAGGATGGATTTCCGGCGGTCGTAGACCATGACGTTGAAGAGCGTGCCGGCGCCGAGATTGCCCACCATCTGGGTGATCTCTTCCTTGATCACGCGATAGCTGTTCAGGCCGCCTTTCTTGTCGGTGACCATGTGCCGGTTCGTGTCGATCACGAAGAGAAGACGTTCGGCTTTGGTTTTAAGGCCGAAAATACTCACATTGGAGACTCCGAAATTGAGACTTCCCCGTGAGCTACCCATTAGAGAGCCGGCTCTAAAGTCGCCGAGCCCGCTGCTGACAGTGAAGGACTGGTCCATCGACGGCAGGTTCACATTCACGCTGCTGACGGCAATGTTGCCTACGCTCCGCATACTCAGGTTGCGGCTCGCATCCATTTGAGGCGTGGGCTGCTGCTTGATCTCGACTTTGACATCCTTGGGCGGCTCGACTTCCTCAATCGCCGGAGGCTCCTCGAATTCGGCTTCGTCGGGCAGCACGAATTTTACAATCGTGATGCCGCCCAAAATGAAGAGTGCCAAGGCATGAACGCCGCCGCTAATCAGCAGGACGTTTAAGAGCATTGGGTTCAGCTTACGCTTTATACTGGGGGGGGTAATCATTGCGTAGGCTGTAAGCCTAGTGCCAAAAGTAAATAGGGTTCAATCCTCTTTCTATGAATACGGTTTAAATTATGAATCTAAAGTGGGAACGATACTACCCAAAGGAGACTTTTAAAGACTCCTGAGGTCGTTCTCTGCGTCTTCCTGGTGGCGTGCGAGCTTGCTCGCGCTGGACTTGACGCCGTCGAGAGCGGGTTCGCTGATTCACCGGCTGCCTGCCATCTGCCCAGAGGCTGCGAGAATTAGGAGGAGTCACCTGTCCACGGCCATGCTATCCACCAAAGCGCGACCAAGGTCGCACGCCACTGCGATTTGGCGACGCTGTCCGGTCAATACGCATTACTTTCGCGGCGCGGTAAGCTTGTGGAGGATTCAGAGCACTTAACCCGTCGTGCGGCGATCGGGGACAATCGCCCTCCCGCAGATGCTTCCCTTCCAGGCCTAATGAACCGCAAGCAAGGGGCGTGTTCCCTTAGAAGGTAATGGTGCCGGTCGCCCAGAAGATCAGCATTTGGACGCAACCTATGATGAAGCCCAGGACCGCGCCGAGACGCTCGATGGTCCGGAACTCGCGCTTGGCGACCTGGTTGACGATGGATTCCAGGCGGTCGAGGTCGAAGGCCGCGATGTTGTCCTCGATCATCTGTTTCAGGTCGACCGAGGCTTCAAACTGTGTGGCCACTTTTTCCATGAGCGGGCCGGCCTCATCCTGCATCGCGCTCTTGGCCATGACTTCAAACTTTGCGAGTATCCCGTCATTGACAAAGCTGCCCAGCAGCGGGATCGCTTTCAATTGCGGACCGATGCGCTCCCATACGAGCTTATGGGCGGCATCGTCGAGGTAGGGGCCCAGTTCGATACGGCGGATCTCATGCAGGATCATGTGTTGTTGCAGGATTTCACGCTCTATGATTTCCGCGGCCTCGACCGCCATTTCCTTCTGCCGGCGCGGGATCAGGCCTTGCCACTTCCAGAAGAGGATACGGAGGGGCTTGCGCGGGTAGAAGAGCATCTTGATGGCAACCCAGTTGGTAAACCAGCCGATGCTGGCGGTGATGAATGGCGTGAGAATGAAAAGGACGGTTGTTTCCACATGGACACCTTAGCCAGATCCGGGGTCGGTGCAGCAAGCTCGGAATCTCGGAATTTTTCGGCTTTTGGACGTACTCTTTGTTTCGAGAGGATTCGTGCCGCATCGTTGCATGGCTTGAATGCTATATTTTAGATAAATTGCTTGACTCTGTCCTGGGGGTAAATGTATAGCAATTCCTGTTTAGCTTATCCCACTCAATCTTATGAAAACAAAATACCTCCTTCACCTCATGTGTGCTTCTTTGGCTTTGACTGCTTCGGCGGAAGTCCAGACTCTGATAACTGAAGATTTCGGTGGCGTATTTGCGGACGACCTGAACGGTTCCACCGCAGATGTTTTTTCCTCTGATATTACAACTGCTGGAGGGAGCTCGACTTGGTCGGCCAGCACAGAGTTTCAACAGGATGGAACGGTCGACAATTGGGGAAGTCATGGGTCGGCCTTTTTATCTCTGGGGTCATATGTGAACGCCCTTAAAGGGGATGCGTCTGCCATTTTTACTCTGAAGCTGGATGTGACGCTTGTGGATGGTGGAAATGGTATCACGTCGAGTGACTTTATCAGTTTGGGTTTTTACGAGCCCGGTATTGCGACCGGAGATGCTTTCTATTCTCAAAACGAAGGCGTGGGCACTGTCGTATTTCGTGAGGGTGGAGGTAGCACAAATAATGACTTTTTCGGTTCGAATGGTGCGACGACAGGTGTGAATGTCGGCGATTTCAGCGGAGTGAATGTCACGCATACCCTCGCCTTGGTTCTGGACTTAACCACACACAACGGGGTTTCCGATTTCGGGAGTATTTCATTGTATGTTGATGGTGTTCTCCAAACTTATAATGGTGGTGCTGATACTTCGATTAGTTTTCTCGCGGATGAGGATTTCGCCTATCTGGGATTTTCTAATGCCAACAACGGTGGTGGAATTGTAGATAATTTCGGGTTCTACCTGGGAGATGCCGTAACTGTTCCGGAGCCCGGAACTTACGCGTTGATTGCCGGTGCGCTCGGTTTGGTCTTTGTTGCTTTGCGCCGTCGGGCAGTATAGCTACGGGCATTAGTCTTAATGCATTGAAGGCAGGCCATATGGTCTGCCTTTTTTTATTTACCGCTGAAAGCTATGTTGTGAGTAAAACTATTGCGTTTGTTTTAAAGCAATTGTGCTTGTTGTTCGCTTCAAAATAGGCCTAATCTCGCTTTGCGCGGTGGTTCTCCAGAGACGGTCGTCCGGATCATTGGGGTCGTCCCGGCAAGGGGATCCGTTTTGAGACTGAGTCCGGGAATACTTTTCTCCGGTTGTTCGCCAATCAGCCGGAACAAATGGTCATGCAATACATGAATCTTGATATCCCTCAGGGAGTGCGGGCGCTTTTGGCTTGGCCTGAAGTTCAGCTTTCAATCGTCAAGGATCACCGGTCGTCTGTATCGCCGAGTGCGTCCTGCACGTATACACCCCAGTTGGCTGTCGGGGTGTAGTCCCAATTCTCAAGCATGCGGGGCGTGGCCAGCGGGTGGAAACACCATGCGGCCCAGTGGATTTCTTGGGCTTGCAACCACGGGAAAATACTGGCCGCCCATTCTTGATTGTTTGGCGCGTTGGGGGAGTCTGCTTTCCATGCTCCCAATTCCGTAATGAAGATCGAGTGTGTTTCCGCCAGTTTGCCGATGTCCTGCTTTTCACCTTCGTTTTCCGGGTAGAGGTGAAAGGAATAGGCAACTCCATGACCACTGGGATCTTCGAGCGCAGAGCCGTTCCGGACGGCGGCGAGTAGCTGGCCGGGCGTCATCCCGTCGACGAGCACCATGTTTTCGGCACCGGTGGCACGAACCACATCCAGCATTTTTTGCATATCCTCTTGCCAGACGCTCCAATCGGAAAAGGTCGGAGTATTGAACAGTTCAAAGAGCACGGCCGGATGGTTCTTGAGTCGCGTGGCGGCCTCTTCCCAGAAACTGTAATGCTGGTCAACGGGAAGACCGCTTTGATGCAGGTCCAGTATCATATGGACTCCGAGGCTTGCACACAGGTTGGCGGCATCCTCAATGTGTTGACGGTAGGCGGCACCTCCGTCCTTTTGGTACGGGCCTTTGCCGATCCAGAACACCAGGTTGACAGGGAGGCGTATTACCTTGGCATGCCATTGAGTGACGGCTGTTCGGATCGACTCAAATATATGCTCGCCATTCGAGACCCATTCCAGGCTGGGAACGGAGAGTCCATGTAGCCAAACGGCATTTCCGTTGGCATCGACTATTTGATTGCCGACGACTTTCAACGCAGGAGGCATCGCTTCCGGAGCGGGCGCTTCAATCCGGGGTTTGACCAGTGCCGCCCGGCGCTCTTGATCGGCCAGACGTTCGGCTTCCCGGGTTTCGATGCGCTGAATGACGGGTTCGGCCGGAATGGGGACGAGGTAGATGTCGTCGAAGTCGAGGACTCCCGATTGGACCTTGAAGAGTGCCAGCATGATATCCAGGGAAACGGCGTTTTCCGGGACGGGAAACTCCGTGTGCTTTGATATCCAACCCTTCGATGTCCGCTTGAAATAAGGCGGGGGTGGGCTGGATACACGTTTTCCATCCGCATCACGGAAATTAAAGATGACTCTGCCGTCGTGCCACTGTTCGGTTCCCATTTTTATGTTCGAGTATCGAACGCGGCAGCTGAAAAAATAAGCGTGATGGTTCGAAGGCACTTCAACTGTGCGTGTCAGCCCGATCAGTTCATCGGGCTTGCGGTAGCTTAGGCGCAGGAAGTGGTTGCCTTCTTCCTCTTCAATACTTGCGCCTTCGGGGTGAGGCCAACCATCGGGCCAGTCATCCGTATCGCTGTCGGTTTCAAAATCCCCATTGAGCTCGACGAATTCGGTTTCGTGCAATGTCAGCACCTGGGCCGGCAGTGTTGAGTGAAAGAACGAGAACATGGAGCCACTCAGCAATAAGATTTTTGTCGGTGCATTCATATCCCGTGTCTTTTTATGTGTGGACTCGAGGTGGTTTAGTCATGCTTGGCTGAAAGTAGTGTCGTGCGGATATCTTCGATGGAAATTCCGAGCCCGTTGTATTGGTAGCGGGCCAGATTTTCCGGATCACGGAAAGCCGTTGGGCAGGGAGCTTCTCCCGGGTTCTCATGAACCATGTCTAGGATGTATTGCATCGCGTCCGCTTAAAAGAGTTCGATCGCATTCAGGAGGTCTTCCAACTTGCCTTCGGCCAGGCCGACGACGGTATCTGCGGCACCGTAATACATTTTTACGGTGCCGTCGTCTTCAAGGAGGAAGCCTCCCGGGAAAATGACTCCCCCACGGAAACCATCCAGTTCGTATTCGGTTTCGGCGCGTAGCAGCGGTTCCCGGCACATGCCGATAACTTTGGCTGGATTCTCAAGATCAAGCAACATGAGGCCGGCGATGTACTCCTTGGTCCACGGATGCGGGCTCCAGGCATTGAGTGGTTTTTCATTGTTGATTTCAACTGCATGAAAAGTTGTGAGCCAGCCCCTTTCGGTTTTAATTGGCGGTGCTCCCGGGCCGATCTTTGCATTGGCAAAGGGCACCTCTTCGGAAGCAAGGAGCAAACGGTGGTCGCCCCATTCAGTGCCGTTGGAGGAGTTGCTCATCCAAATATCAAAGGACTCTTTTCCTCCGTTGAAGTAGAGTGGAAAGGGGCGGTCCAGTCGAACGAGCTTACCGTTTACACGTTCCGGAAAGAGCACCATATTCCGGTTTTCGGGTAATGAGAGATGGAGCAGCTCCCATGACCGGAGATTTTGGTCTGTAGTCTTTGCGATTCCACCACGCACGCCGTGCTCCGTATCGAAGGCGAAGCAGAAGTAAGCTTCCCCGTCGATCACCGTGATGCGGGGATCATAGACGCGGACGATTTCTTCGCTACCGAAGCGTTCCTCGTATTGGTCTTTCAGCCACACGCGGATCTTATCGCGGTCGAATACCGGTTCTTTTTCGATTTCCCAAGTATAGCCGTCCTTGCTGTGGGCGAGTCCGATACGTGTGAGCGCCGGGATTGGTGCGTCTTTCGGTCCTGAGTCGGTTCGAAAGAGCATTACATATTGTCCGTTCCATTTAGAGATGCCGGCATTGAAGACGGACATGCAGTCCCAGGGGATGTCTGAGTCCTGCAGGATCGGGTTATTGCTGCGGCGTTGAAGCAGTGGCTTTGTGTTCATGTGTGCGTAATCGAAAAGCGTTTTATCTTAGTTTGCTGTGCGATAGGAAAAGTGTATGTTAGTCGGTGTAAGTCAGCCAGTAGTAGCCTGGTTTAGGTTCTCCGAAAAATTCCATTTCAGATTCTGAAAACGTATGGCGCATCCCGCTTGGGGAGTAGATCAGGACGCCCGTTACGCGTTCATCGGCACGTAGTAGCATCACGCCGTTGTCCAGTAGTTCCCAGCCTTCTGCTTTTCGGGCCGCGACCTTATATCTTAGTCGGTTTTTGGAATCCGTATCCGGCTTTATTATGTTTGAACTATAAGGGGCGATGAGCTGCCTGTCCTTATTGAATTCACAGGCGAAAGGAGCATTGGATAAGTTCAAGATGCGGATGGAATTTTTGGGAAATTCGTTGCTGTCACTGCCATACACATTGACTTGATACTTTGGTCGCGAAGTATCTGCGGCCATGTTCTTGATTGGAGTTAGGACGATGAGTGAGCTGCCCATTTCAAGTGATGCGGTTAACTTCCCGATCTGAATGCGTTGCATTGTTTCCGGTGCTTCGGGGTTGGGGAGCTCCTTGTAGATTTCGAGCAGCTCTTCGGTCAGCGGGCGGATGACCGGGCTGATTTTATAAGGCGAGTCGCTCAAGACCGAAAAGGTATCCTCTTTCTTTAGGTAGTAGGCTCCGGGGCTTTCGTCTAAAAAGAGGAAGCGCAGCTCCATTTTCGGTGATTCGGAATCCGCTGGCTGGGCAGTCGCTTTCGCGGTGCTCATGATCATTCCGCCCAGTAAGCATCCCAGAATCGTCAAGGTCTTGTAGGTCTTGGATAAATCTAGTTTATTCATCTTTAAATCTCTTCCGAGTTGAGCCATCGGAAACTAAGGATCGTATACCTGCGGCCGAAGGTGGCGTTGGTGCGGTCGGTGGGGTCTTCATACGCTTCATTTCCTTTGCTCCCGTCGTTCTGAACGACGTAGTCAGGCAGGCGTTGGACGACAGCTTCGCACCACGCCCGTCCTTCAGTTTCCTGGGTGACCGGATTGCGACTTTCCCCATAGGCTCGGATCGTAAATGTGTCGGAGCGCGCGGTCAGGGACGGACTGAGGATTGTCAGCATGTCGGCTTGTAATAGATGCCCCGGAAAGCCTGCGATTGATGCCGGCATGACGTATTCCTTCTCTGCCATTTTCGCGGAATTGACGCCGGAGACAAAATCGATAGCTGTTGTTTGATAGGCTTTATCGAGGTTGGTTAGCTTGTTGACTGCTTTGTCCGTCGAGACTTGTAGTGTGCCGCCTAAAGCCAATCCATAGGTGTCCTCGTTTTTGCTGATCAGCTTGCGGTTTACGAAGTCCGCAAATGAAAGGAAAGGGCCGCGCAGCCGAACTTGAAGGGCAATTTCTTCTGCAAGTTCGTTGATTTCCGAGTCAGTTAGGTTGCGGATGCCGTTCCAGGAATTTGCTGTGTTACCCTTGTCCGCGTCGGTTGCCATGCCTGTTTGGTTCAGGCTTCTGGCAAAGGGGGCGGTCAAGTTGCCCAGGCTGGTTTCGCCGCCGACAGAGACCTCACGCAAGCTGGACAAGATGCTCTTCCAAGCATTGGTCGAGGTGGAATTAACGTTGAATCCGCCTTCGAGCATCAGGTTGGTTGCTGCCATGCGGCTATTCGATGCTGTGCTTGAGTTTTCATCGCCTCGGTATGCTTCCGTATCATCCCATGCGACTTCGTCTTCTTCGCGGAATGGGCGATAGCGACTGTTCACCAGGTGATCCGTTTCAAAGTCGAAATCGCCGGTTGTCGGATAGGAGGAGAAAAAGAATCGGTCTGATAAGATATCGTTCCAAATATAGGAGCCGTCATAGTGTGTGCCATAGCCTGATCCGAGGTTGTCGAATACCTTCTCGCGGGAAATGCGTGGATGCGGATAGGAGTTCGCGATCGGGTAGTTCACTTGCCACATGTGGGCGAGTATAGAGGAACTGGACCAACTTGTTCCGGATGGAATGTAGCCGACGGTATTGAAATGCTGTAATTGGCCGATTGAATTGAGCACTTGATCTGGAGAAGGTGTATCGTAAAGCAGATTGACGAATCCGGTTTGTGAACTCTCTCCCCCGATCGATTCTGGTGCAGTGTGCTCGTAGTTCCCTGCACCGACATTCACGCTGCCCCAGCGGACCTTCTCGAAATCGGAATCCCCATCGTTTGAGAACATTAGATTCGACTGCAGGTATGGGTTTAGATTGCCTCCTCCGGCGCTGTCTCCGTTTTTGACATGGGTCCAAGCCCATTCCAGTAGGTGACCTTGAGAGCCGCTGGAGCCACCATAAAAATTTATTATCGTGCTTCGGTAGTTTACTTGGGAAAAGGGCGCTTGCTGTGGTAGTGGTGAACTGGTCTCGCCGGTTGGAATATCGTTAAGATAGAGTGATAGACCACCACCAATCTGAGTGCCATTGCTTGTTGGGTTTACTAGGAATGCATTCTTATCTTTGGAGTAGCCATGTCCGTATATGTAATGGACCATCTTATTCGAGTAGTCCGGCAGTCTGAGAGTCGCGCTTATGCCGGGCCTGTTGTTCAGTTGGAGCGCGACGTGTGTCATTTGAACGCTTTGTGGGGCGCCGTCACTATCTGTGTAAGTGTAAGTTGGCAACTTGTTGCCTAGTCCGTTGGCGGACGAAAAATTATAGCTCAGCCAAATATTGGGATCATAGGAATTTGTAAGTATTACTGTCGTCGCTGGGTTGTCGGTTGGTTGAATCTCAAGATAGCTGCCATTGATGTCCGGATTGACGCTGCTAGATGAATCGATGGAGAAAATGCGGGCTTCACCGGCCGGTATCCCCTCGGACCTGAGGATCATTTTTGTGAATTTCGAGACGTATGCTTTTTCCGGCCTCTTGGGGCTCTGGCCGAAAATATCTTTGTATGCTTTCATTAAAAGCGGTTCGCTGAGACCTGTCAGGTTTTCTTCGCCAAACCTTAGATAGGGGGAAGGGTCGCTGAATTCGAAAACATAATCAGTCGCAGCGAGCGGAACCGTGTACGGATTTCCCAATACAATCATTGGCATGCTATCCACAAAAATTTCTCCGTTCACAATGCGCAGGGCATAAAAGATTTTGGCTTGGATGATGAGCGGGCTAATGCCTTGTTCATCTTCTGTCTGTGGGCGGGGGATCACCTCGCCTTCAGAGTTGAAAATGCCGGCAGGGATCTCTGTATTTTGATTGCCCATATTGTAGTAGGACCAGAGTTGCTCCCAGGTGGCGCTGTATGTGAGAAGGCTGCTTCCATAGCTTGTGGGGAGCTCTCCGTAGGGACTTGTTTTTTCATTAATGACGCTATGGGTATCACTGAGTGAAGTGATGATTGCTTCGCCGTAAGCAGCATTGAGTGCATTGGCAAAGTCCTGCCGTGTGCTTTGTCCCAGGATATAGTTGAGGTCTTGCTTCAGTCCTCCGTGCCGCATATCGGCGAGCACGCTGTTCGACCAAATGGTAGTGTCGTGATAATGCTCCACGGTGGCGTTTTTCCAGGAGGTGTTATCGATCAGATCGCCCCACTGTGGATTTGTTGAAATTTTACTGAGAATAGTGTCATTTCCCGGATAGAGGTCGAAGCCTTCCCCGGTCTTCTCGGAAATTGCTTCGATGGCGACGTGTTGTGCACTTGAGCGCCGGCGTAGGAGGCCATTGTCGGTTGTATCGTCAACAAACGGATCGATCAGGTTGACCCGTGCTTTTATTCCCTCGTCTCCAACCCACCATGCGTAACCGTCGGCGCTTGAATTCGCGTTCTCAATGTCGACGACGGGGGCGGTGACGAGGCGGTCCAGGTCATCCGTGCTTTTGACGCCTGCACTGTTTTTGACTAGGATGGTATAGGCATTTCCGCTGGCGTCGTAAAAAACTTCCCCCGGGGAGCTCGCTGCGGTGACGCCGTTGACTGGGGTTGTCGGCTGGAAATCATCTGGATTTTCGAAGTAGCCACTGACCAGCCAGCCTTCCAGGCTTGGGGTGGGGTTGTAGGCGGCAGGGTTTTCCGGGTCGAAGCTGCTGGTGTTTCCGTTACTCCATGAGCCCGTCCAGTAGCGGTTGCGGTTTGCTTTCCAGTAGGTATTTAAATTATCCGCGATTTCGCTGCCGGTGGACGTTCTTGTCACGCTCGTAGGGGCGGGAATGATGATGTCGGCGGTGGCGGTGGTGCGTTGGTCGGGGCCGGTTGCCTTTTGCAGTTGGCCTAGCGCGATTTGCAATCCCAGTAGCGCATTCTGTCGCGCTTTCAGAAGTATTTTCGCATTCGATGAGGCTTCTACCTCGATCCGCGCGACTGCTGTAATCGAAAGGAGTAAAAGCACGACGAGCGCGGTCAGGCTCAGTGCGACGATGAGCGCAAAGCCGCTACGCTGTCCCTTTGTCGACTTGGTCAGCTGGTGTCGGGTCGAATTGTTCGAAAACTTGTTTGCGGATGGCATCGTTCACATGTGTGGGAGTCGCTCACGAGGTGCGGAAGGCCTGCCGGGTTTGGCTCGGTAGTCTTAGCTTGTGAAAGCGCTGCGCCTCGGGATGCATGGGGGAGGTTTCGGTCTGTGGGGAGTCGGGCTTGCTTCTCCGAATCTGCATCGTATGTCAAGAAGCATAGCAATCATCAAGCAATATTTAGCAACTTCTTTAGTGTTGCATGAATGTGCTGCTTTTCTCTGTGGGGTCAATTTTATGCGGTTTTCATCGTTTTTCCTTATGTCTGCTGGTTCCGTGGGGAGGGGGTAGAGTCGGAATGTAAGATTTAAAAGAATAGCAAAATGCTATATTTTAGTTGCATACTTTTTGAAATCAATGTAACTCGGTGTGAAAAATTGATTTATCACCTCACTGTCCGGTTTTCGAATACTCCTATTGCTCAATTAGTGCCATGTGGCGGCGTGCAGGGCGGATGCGGAGTCTCCCTTGTTTTGTTCAACCCACACAATATTATGAATATTCCATCCCGAGTCCTCTACGTATCTTCCATGAGCCGTTCCATGATTCTGGCCGTGCTTGTGGCGTTTACTGCCGGTATCGGCTTTGCCCAAAGCGGTAATTTGTTCCCAAACGGCGAATTTAATACACCCAACAGTGCCGGGACTTGGCCCGCTAAAATCGGCAAGCCGAACAAGGGGAGCTATGAGTGGGGAGATGAAGCCGGAGAACGTTTTATCCGGATGACCTCCACCACACCGCTTGAGACCGTGCTGTTCTACCAGCAGATCGGGCTGAATGGTGCGCAGGCGGTGGAAATGACGATCAAGGCTCGGGTCACTGGATTAGTGAAAGGGCCGAAGAGTTGGTTTGATGTCCGGATCATGGGGGACTTCCGTGACTCCGGCAGTAAAAAGATCAAGGATTTCAAGCCGGTTGTTTTTGGGCGCGATACGGACGGATGGGTGGAGCGCACTGTGACGATCCCTGTTCCCGATGGGGCTGTCTTCATGGCAATCATGCCTTCATTGCTTCAAGTGAATGCCGGCACGCTCGATATCGCGAGCATCACGGTGAAACCGGTAACACCTGATACGCCATAGCTGATGTCGTCGTGGGCTTCCCGCGCGACGTCTCCGAGCCAGTTATTACAACGCTGCGAATTTTTGATATATGATTTCCAAGGTTAATCCGCTTCAGGGCACCGATTCAGCCCACGATTTTTCCACCGGCAATACATTGCCCATCGTTGCTCGTCCCTGGGGGATGCACCACTGGTCCCTACAGTCCGGGCGCACGCCCTGGGTCTTCAATTGCCGGCATAAGCGTCTTCAGGGCATCCGGTTGACGCATCAGCCGAGCCCATGGATGCAGGACTATGCCTGCATGACGATCCTTCCCTTCAGCGGTCGTGCTTATGATAGCGCCGAAAGGCAAGCGTCATCATACCGTCTGAAAGATGCAGTGATCCAGCCGAATTATCTGGAGGCGACTTTGTTGCGCTACGGCGTCCGTTTCAAGATGTCGCCGACGGAGCGAGGCGCGATCTTTATTTTTGAATTCAGCGGGGATGATGCCCCGAAGGTTGGATTTTATTTCGATGGTACGCATGATTTGCAGGCTGTCGGAGATTTCGGTGTTTCCGGCTACAGTGGTTATAGCAAGGAGCCTGTTCCGGAGGGATACGGCTTGTCCTTTATCGGTGAATTTTCCGAAAAGCCGGTTCGTGTTGTAAGGTGCGGGTGGGGTGGCTATGCGGAATTCGCAGCGGGAACGCGTCGTGTCGAACTGCGTTTTTCCGGTTCCTTCATTGATACCGACCAAGCTCGCCTCGCCATGGATCGTGAGCTCGGCGGTCGTTCCTTTGAGGATATCGAAGCAACCGGGGCAGCGATCTGGAATGAGCTTCTCGGGCGCATCGAGATTGAGGATGAATCCGAGAGGCAGGAGCGTATTTTCTATTCCTGTCTGTACCGTTGCCTCTTGTTTCCTCGCTTTCTCGATGAATTAGATGCTTCCGGAGAAACGTATCACCGGAGTCCTTATGATGGTAAAGTCCGTTCAGGCAGTTTGTGTGCAGACAGTGGTTTCTGGGACGTCTACCGGACACTCTACCCGCTGTTGGTCCTTGTCTATCCGGAGGTGTTGCGACGCATGTTGGATGGCTGGTTGAGTGCTTGCCGGGAGTCCGGATGGGCGCCGAAGTGGCCGAGCCCGGGCCCGCGTCTCTGCATGATCGGCACGCATTTCGATGTCTTTGTGGCTGATGTGGTGGCCAAGGGCATTACTGACTGGGATGTGGAAGCCGCATTCGAATATCTTTGGAAAAATGCATCCAGGGAATCGGATGATCCGCATTTCGGGCGGGAAGGCCTGAAGGACTTTTCCGACTTGGGGTATGTTGCTGCCGATCGTCATGACCATGCTGCGGCTTGCACGTTGGATTATGCCTACAATGATTTTTGTGTGGCCCAGGTCGCACGTTTCCTCGGGAAAACGGAGGAGGCGGACATGTTGCTGAGACGTGCTCGGAATTACCGTAATGTATTCGATCCCGCGGTGGGCTTCATGCGTGGTCGGAATGCCGATGGGACCTGGCTGGAACCGTTTCGTGAATTTGAATGGGGCGGCGCTTTCATCGAAGGCAGCACTTGGCAACATACCTTGAACGTGCCGCATGACCCGGAAGGCCTCGCCGAACTCCTCGGAGGTCCCGAGGCTTTGTGCCAAAAGCTCGACACGATGCTCTCCATCGAACCGCGCTTCGAGGCCGGTAGCTATGACTTCGAGATCCACGAGGCTTCGGAGATGGCTGCGGCCGATTTCGGGCAGTATGCGCATTCCAACCAACCGGTGCATGGCTTTCTCTTCCTCTACGCTTTAATGGGGCAGCCTGAAAAGACAGTCGAATGGGTACATCGTGTCTGTAAAGAGCTTTACAGTCCGGATAAGTTTCCAGGAGATGAGGATAACGGCGAAATGTCGGCGTGGTATATCTGGGCATGTCTGGGGCTCTTTCCGCAATGCCCGGGGAAGGCCGAGTATGTCTGCTTCGAGCCGCTTCTGAAAAAGCTTAAAATACACCTGCCGGACGGCCCGCCTCTTTTACTCGGACGAGTCCATCATTCGGATACGCTGCGCATTAGCCATGATGAACTGCTGCAACGTTCCGTCGTCGGATCGGGCGTCTGATTCCGCTTTGCGGATTACGGCGATGGGAGGCGTGGCTCCTTGTATTCCGGATCGTGTAAAACCGGATAGGGCACACCCGCTAGTCTGCACTGTCTTCGACAAAGCTGATGGCCGGGAACTTTGTGTGAAATTCATCGGTTATCTTGCCTCGACCGCCGCAGGTTCCGCGAACGATGAGCTTCAGCTTCAGGGTGGATTCCGAGTGGTCGCTGGAGTTCCGGGTCAAGGCAATGGCATTGCGAAGCAAGCCGTTACTGATGTTTTCGAAGTCCTGGCTGATTGTAGTCAGCGGAGGGTCGCTGAAGCGGCCGGCCTCGGTATCGTTGTGGCCAATGATGCTGTAGTCTTTCGGTGCGCGCAGCCCTATTTTGTGCATGGCGGTCATGAAGCGTAACGCGTGTTCATCGTCGTAGCAAAGCACGCCGAGATCGCCGGCATATTCTTTCAACTTGTTGGCGAATTTGTCCATCTGCCCACTCCCATGCTTTACCAGGGCGGAGAGGTTTGGCATGTCTTTTTCCGAGGTGAAATAAGAATAGGCCGTGAGCATGCGCTGAAGAATCGGGTCCTCCGGTGTCGTTGGACCTAAAAATGCGATTTTGCTATGCCCTAAAGTATGGAGGTAGCCGCAAAGTGCTAGGGTGGGGCGGAGCAGGTTTTTCCCGAATTGCTCGGGGTCTCCGAAGTAGTTGGCTTCCAATCCGGAGATGAGCAGGGGAATACTGACGGGGATCGGGCACTTGTCCACGAACTGCCTGATCTCTTCGGCCATGTCATGGGGGAACCAAGGGAGGACGAGTGCGACGCAACCTTCATTGGCCATGGACTGCACTTGCTTCAGGGTTTCGTCTCCATACCCCTTTACCCAGGTGGGGCGCAGATCGAGGCCCATTTCCATGCCCGAGTGGGCCAGGCTCTGTAAGACCTTGTAAGCGTAAGCATTGCCGTTGCGGTAAACCATCACCCCAATTTGGTTGTGGTTCTGCTTAGGAGGCTTGATCACCTCCACAGGCGTAGCCTTCGGGTGTTTGGCGATAAAGGTGCCGCTTCCGATCTTGCGGGTGATGATGCCCTCGTCCACGAGCGTCTTCAGCGCCTTGCGAACGGTCAGGAAGTTGCAGTCGTAGGAAACGGCCAGGTGGCGTTCTGGTGGAATCTTCGAGCCGATCGGCAGGGTGCGTGTCAGTTGTCGAATCTCTTTTTCGACTTGTTCGAATTTGAGTTGTTTGCGGCTCATGAAAATAGCAATTGATAATTTTGCTATAGTTTACACGTCCGCCTGTAAACTGAATTTGTGCCATTCCTGTGTAACTGGAAGGGATGTTGTGGCTTGTGGAGGTATTTGGGCGGGTGAGTTGGTCCGACCCGAGGCGAACTACGCCTGTGGGTTTGATTTGGTGGAAGATGGCCTTAAGCTGCGCTGATGTTGTCGTCACCCCGCAGGCACGACTTGATCCGTCCGACGCACCGAGGCCTCTATTGCCAAGCTGCTGATTTTTATATCGACCCCTGGCTTACGTTTTTAACCACGGATTACACGGATGGACACAGATTCCTTTCATTCGTTTTCTCCCTGATCCGTGCCATCTGTGTCATCTGTGGTTCTTCAATTCTTTCCCATATCGTAAAGGCTACTCAAGTGATGAGCGCGGCGAATGCCGTTGCTCACTCACTCTGGTTCGGATTCATATTTATTCTTTGCGGACAGGTATCATCACGAGATCACTGACAACAGAATAACCTCCGCTTCCATGCGGCGACTCATAATACCACCAATAATCTACCGAAAACAAAATATCCTCGTTGCTTAATGTAATTTCATTCCAGTCATGTGAGCTAATTGTGCATGAGGTGAGGCTGTTCAAATTCGTCTGCGTAATATCCTGTTCTCTTCTATACAGGACATTGTCTCCCTGTTTGATTTCAACCTTCCTGCTCAACCTTGCATCTGTTACCTCGACTTTCCAGAGATCGATAGGATCTTTTCCTTCTGGCGCGATGCTAATCCCAGGTGGACCATTACGCAATGAAAGTGCCTCTCTCAATACTTCTACACGGGGGCCAGAAAGGCTATGCCAGAAGGTGACTGGCTTATCGACGATGGGACTTGCCGATATATACATTTCGGAATCATTTATCTGAATTCCAGGATGGGAGTCCTCTTTGGAGCAGCTAATAGCCATAAAGGCCACTGCGACTATCAAGATTATCTTTTTCATTCTATTTAATGCCGAACGTCGATGATAGACGCGCTGAGCCGTAGGCTCATGAAGTGGACCCGAACCTTGGACAGGTTGCAGTGATTGTTTAGATGTAGTCCAGTGGAGCTTCGGATGGAAGTCCAGACTGGAAGGTTGTTGGATGTTGTTATTGGTGGTGGGCAGCTGCCTTCGCGTAGTGGAGGCCGTCCCCGAAGGGGTGCCGCGGAGCGGCAAGGCCGGAGCGGAGCGACGGCAGCTGTGGCGGATTGTTTCTCACGCGGCATCCTCCATTTTAAATCCGCTGCGATACTTTTGCTCGGGACTCATTCCCAGGCTCTGGTGTTTGCGTGTGTTGTATTTGCGGAAGAACGCGGACAGCCCCTGATAGAGTTCGGCCATCGTCTCGTAGCCCCGGATGTAGATGTCGTCATACTTCACCGTGCGCCAGAGCCGTTCGATCATGACGTTATCCAGGGCGCGCCCCTTCCCGTCCATGCTGATTTTAATCTCATGCGCTTTGAGCACCCCGGTGAAGGCCTCGCCGGTGAACTGGCTTCCCTGATCGGTGTTGAAGATCTCCGGGATACCTTCGACCTGTAGTGCTTGCTGCAGGCACTCCACGCAGAAGGCCTCGTCCATACTGTTGCTGAGCTTCCAACTGATCACGTAGCGGCTCGACCAGTCCATCACAGCCGTCAGGTAGACGTGAGTCTCACCGAGGGGGATGTAGGTGATGTCCGTGCACCAGACCTGATTACTGCGCTCGA